>PDQT01000358.1 GCA_002747875.1 bacterium DOLZORAL124_64_63 | reverse complement strand
CTGGATCTAGGAGCAAAATGGATATCAAGACGTTGCAGGAAATGAACATCCACGAGTTGGTGGATGTGGCCACTGAAATGAACATCGAGTCCGTGAGCACCTTGCGGAAGTCGGAGTTGATTTTCAAGATCCTGGAAGGGCAGACCGAAAAAAATGGTCTGATCTACGCCGAGGGTGTGCTGCAGGTGCTGGCCGAAGGCTACGGCTTCCTGCGCGCGGCCAAGTACAACTACCTGCCCGGGCCCGATGATATTTATCTCTCGCCCTCTCAGATCAAGAAATTCGCCCTCAAAACGGGCGATACGGTGGCCGGCCAGGTGCGCCCGCCCAAGGACAACGAGCGCTACTTCGCTCTGCTCAAGGTGGAGTCCGTCAACTACAAGGATCCGCAGGCCGCCAAGAAGGTGACTCTCTTTGACAACCTGACGCCGTTGTATCCGGATGAGCTGCTGAACCTGGAAAACAACCCCAAGAATCTGACCACCCGGATGATCAACCTGCTGAGCCCCATCGGCAAGGGCCAGCGTGGCCTGATCGTGTCGCCGCCGCGGGCCGGCAAGACCATCATCCTGCAGCAGATCGCCAACTCCATCAGCACCAACCATCCGGAAGTGCACCTGATTGTGCTGCTCATTGACGAGCGCCCCGAGGAAGTGACGGATATGGCTCGTTCGGTGAAGGGCGAGGTGGTCAGTTCCACCTTCGATGAGCCTGCCGAGCGCCATGTGCAGGTGGCCAACATGGTGCTGGCCAAGAGCCGCCGCCTGGTGGAGAACGGCATGGACGTGGTCATCCTGCTGGACAGCATCACCCGCTTGGCCCGGGCTCACAATGCGGTGGTGCCCCACTCGGGCAAGATCCTCTCCGGTGGTGTGGACTCCAACGCCCTGCAGAAGCCCAAGCGCTTCTTCGGCGCCGCCCGCAACATCGAGGACGGGGGCAGCCTGACCATCATCGCCACCGCCCTGATCGAGACGGGCAGCCGCATGGACGAGGTCATCTTTGAGGAATTCAAGGGGACCGGCAACATGGAGATGGTGCTGGACCGGAAGATTGCCGACCGGCGCGTGTACCCGGCCATGGATATTTTCAAATCCGGAACACGCAAAGAAGATCTGCTCATCGAGAGCAAGGATCTGGCCAAGATCTGGGTGCTGCGCAAGTACCTGAGCGACTACAACCCCATCGAGGCCATGGAATTCCTTATCGACAAGCTGGGTAAGACCAAGAGCAACGAGCAGTTCCTGGGGGCCATGAACACCTGACCGGATGATTTTTGATGCCTTTATGTGTAAAATAAGGTGTCGATATGGTATAATCTTTAGGGTTGTCCAAAAAAATTGTCCTTGCAATTGAAGGCGCATCTTATTTCTTTTTGCCCCTCGCCTGATCATGAGGGAGTCAGGTCCCCTGAATTGGCCCGGGCATTGATCCACGGGTCCGGAATTGGTACGAAAAGGTGCTGGAGACATGAAAGAGAACATCCACCCCAAGTACGTCGATTGCACGATCACCTGCCTGTGCGGCAACGTGATCACCACCCGGTCGACCAAGGACAAGTTGAACGTCGAAATCTGCTCGAACTGCCATCCCTTCTACACGGGGCAGCAGAAGATCGTGGATACCGCCGGGCGTGTGGAGCGCTTCCGTAAGCGGTACGCGCGCTCCAGCTACGGCAAGAAATAGGACGTCCTGCCAGAGAATATCCCCTTGCGGGGTGCTTGAGATAGCGAGGGGTGCCGGTTTTCCGTTCCGGCACCCTCTTTCTGTTTATGACATCTAAGAGACCGGAAAAAGACACCGGCCCTCTTTTTGAAATTCGGTCTCATAGCTAACTTGTGGGGCGGACCCTTTTCCTGGAGAGTTTTATGAATGACAAATCATGCCCCCTGAACAACCCGCATGCCATGGATGTGGAGGA
>PDQT01000349.1 GCA_002747875.1 bacterium DOLZORAL124_64_63 | reverse complement strand
CCGGACCCTGGCCGGGGCTGACAGCCTCATGAATAATTTGAATATCGCCTCCGAACGGCTTAATGTAGTCCTGGGGAAGATGGAAGATGGGGACGGCTCGCTGGCGCGCCTGCTGAACGACCCGCTACTGTATGATCGGGCCGATTCCACCCTGAGTTCGGTCCGGCGGTTGGTGGACGCCTTGCGTCGTAACCCGAAGCGCCATTTCAAAATCAACGTGTTGGATTTCTAACCGGCCTACGTGGCCGAGGAGGACCCATGAGTGACCCGAAGAAGGACGCCATGATCCAGGCCATCAAAGACGCCCTGATGGTGGAAATCAAAGGGCAGCAGCTGTACGCCCACGCCGCTGAAACGACCCAGGATCCCGCTGCCAAGGCCATGTTCAACATGCTGGCCAAGGACGAGGACGACCACGTCAACATCCTCAAGACCCAACACAGGAGCCTGATGGAAGACGGTTGCATCAATCTGGACGATGTGCACCCCGCCGAGGTGGATCACGGGAGCCAGGATGTCATCACCGACGGCTTCAAGAAGAGCATCAAGCGCGGCCAGTTCGAGATGGCCGTCATCAGCATCGGCTGCGACCTGGAAAACAAGGCCATCGCCTACTACAAGGAGCAGGCCGCCAAGACGGATGACCCCGATCTGAAGCAGCTCTTCACCTGGCTGGTGGAGTGGGAAGACGGTCACCTGGAGCAGCTCATGGAGCTGGAGAAGATCTACCAGGACGCCTACTGGGCGGACCAAGGCTTCAGTCCGATGTAAGGGTCTTTACTCGCTTTGATTTAAGGATTCCAGCCCCGCCGTTTCGGCGGGGTTTTTTTGTCAAGCATTGTCTCCGTTGGCCGATTGATGCCACAGCGCAAACGATCCTTTCGCCCAAAACTTGGAGACGACAATGAAAATTATCCACAAGATCGGTCTGGTGGGGATGGTCCCCATTCTTGCGTTGCTGGCGTTCACGGTGGCGGTCATGGAGCCCAGGATCATCCTGATCAAGGATGCCTCCCGTTGGGAACGGACCTCCTTGCTTGTGGAGGATTGCAGCCACTTCATCCACGATCTGCAGATCGAGCGGGGGTCCTCGGCCGCCTATCTGAAAGGCAGCATGAGCCGGTCCGCCCTGGCGGGCAAACGCCGGGCCACCGATGAGCAGAAAAAGGAGTTCCTGGCCGCTATCCAGGAACACGCCCACGATCCGGATATCCTGGCCAAGCTCACGAGCAACGCCGAAAAGGTGACCGGCTTGCGCCGTTTGGTGGATTCCGGCCGGCCCGCTCCGGAGGTCGTGGAGGCCTACACCGAGATGATCACCGAGTACACGAACTACGAGCGTGAGATCATCAAGCAGAAAACGGGCAAGGGCCAGGGTAAGCGTCTTCTTTCATTGGTGGACCTGGAACTGGCCAAGGAGAGCGCCGGTCTGTTGCGCTCCGGCCTGACCTCCGCCTGCGCCGGGGACGAACCCTTGACCTCCGAGCAGGTGGCCTACTTGTCGCGCCTGCTGACCAGCGTCGAGGTCCAGATCGCCATGCCCGGCTTGACGGTGAACAAGGCCAACCAGAAGAAGCTGAACGAATTGCAGAGAAGTTCCGAGTGGAAGAAGATGAAGCAGATTTACGCGACCATTGTCGCGCGGAGCCAAACCGGCGGGTACGGTTATGACGCCGCCGAAGTCTTCCCCACCGCCACCGTGTATGTCGATGGCCTGGGCGGGGTTCTCTTCGACCAGCACATCGAGATGGAAAAGCGCTCCCAGAAACTCATCCGCCAGGCCAAACAGGATATGTGGGGCTGGGGGGCGATGATGAGCGCCTCCATTCTGGTGGCCCTGGGGCTGCTGATCCACTTCACCCGTGATATCACGCGCCCGCTGAACGATGCCGTGCGTCTGTCGGTGGCCGTCTCCCAAGGGGATCTTTCCCAGCGCCTGGAAAAGCGTGGGAACGACGAGACGGGGCAGCTGGTGGATGCCCTGAATACGGCCATCGCCGGCCTGGAGGAGAAAGCCAAGGTGGCGGAACGCATCGCCGACAAGGACCTGACCGTGCAGGTGGCGATGGCCTCGGACGAGGATACTCTGGGCGCGGCTCTGCAGCGCATGGTGAGCGCCCTGAAGGGCCTCATCGGCGAGGTGCGGGAGAACGCGGCTCAGGTCTCCAACGGGAGCCTGGAGATCGCCTCGGCCAGCCAGGATCTGAGCGAAGGCACAACCCAGCAGGCGAGCACCCTGCAGGAGATTTCCAGCAGCATGACCGAACTGAGCCACGGCACCCAGGAGAACGCCTCCCATGCCCGGGAAGCCAAGGACCTGACGGACAAGGCCAAGGAGGATTCCGAACAGGGCATCGACGACATGGAGAAGATGGTCCAGAGCATGGACGAGATCACCGAGAGCAGCCGGCGCATCGGCCAGATCATCAAGACGGTGGACGACATCGCGTTCCAGACGAACCTGCTGGCTTTGAATGCCGCGGTGGAGGCGGCCCGCGCCGGTAAGCACGGCAAGGGATTTGCCGTGGTGGCCGAAGAGGTGCGCAGCCTGGCCGGCCGTAGCGCCAAGGCTGCTCGCGAGACGAGCATGCTGATCGAGGAAAGCTACGGCAAGGTGACCGAAGGCGGGGAACTGGCCGAGCGGGCCGCCGGCAGCTTCCGCAACATCGTCCAGGGCGTGACCCAGGCGGCGCAGTTGGTGGGCGAAATCACCGTGGCCGTCCAGGACCAGGCCCAGGGCATCGCGGAAATTTCCGAGGGTCTCAAGCAGGTTGACGGCGTGGTGCAGCGCAGCACCGCCGCCAGCGAGGAACTGGCTGCCGCCGCGGATCAGCTGTCGGGCCAGTCCTCCAACCTGGAGGGGCTGTTGGGCCGGTTCCAGACCGATGACGGCGCGGCGCGGCGCAACCGGCCGACGGTGAACGCCGACGCGGACCGGCTGCTGGCCGAAGTTCAGCTTCAGGATAGCTGGGGTTAAGGCACGCGCTCGAGAGGATCGTCGCGGCGGGCCGGGGCCACCCTGAGACAGGGGCGCCCTGGCCCGTTGCATTATTGGCGGAAATGGTTCATATTGCAGCGCAATCGGCGGGTTCCAAGCCCGCTCGCGACCTCAAGCCTACCAAGCCAAGGATGAATCATGGCCTACGATCCGCAAAAGATCGAACCCCGCTGGCAGCAGTACTGGGATGAGCACAAGACCTTCAAGGCCCTGGACCCGGGCCGGCCCGGCGGCGACAAGCCCAAATACTACGTGCTGGATATGTTCCCTTATCCCAGCGGCAACGGCCTGCACGTGGGGCATCCGGAGGGCTACACGGCCACGGACATCATCGCGCGCTACAAGCGCATGACGGGCCACAACGTGCTGCACCCCATGGGCTGGGACAGCTTCGGTTTGCCCGCGGAGAACCACGCCATGAAGACGGGAGAACATCCCGCCGACACCACCCGCCGCAACATCGCCAATTTCAAGCGCCAGCTGAAGATGCTGGGTTTCAGTTTCGACTGGGACCGCGAGGTGGCCACCAGTCACCCGCAATATTACCGCTGGACCCAGTGGATTTTCACCAAGCTGTACGAGCAGGGCCTGGCCTACGAGGGCGAGATGGCCGTCAACTGGTGCCCCGCTCTGGGCACGGTCCTGGCCAATGAAGAGGTCAAGGACGGTCTGAGCGAGGTGGGCGGTCATCCCGTGGTGCGCAAGCCCATGAAGCAGTGGATGCTGAAGATCACCGCCTACGCCCAGAGGTTGCTGGAT
>PDQT01000357.1 GCA_002747875.1 bacterium DOLZORAL124_64_63 | reverse complement strand
CCTGATAGAAGGCGTGATGATGCGCAGCCCCAGCTACCTGGCCATGGCGGTGCGCACGCCCGATGACCGCATCGTCGTGCGGAAAAAAACCTTCGGCAGCGTCATGAAGAAGCTGCCCTTCCTGAACATCCCGGTGTTGCGGGGGGGCATCCACCTCATCGAGACCATGGGGCTGGGGATCGACGCGCTGATGTTCTCCGCCGATCAGGCCACCAGCGAGGACCGTGTCGAAGGTGGCCATACCAGCTTCAAGGACAGCATCATGATGTGGGGGACGGTGGCCTTCTCCTTCGCCCTGAGCCTGGTGCTGTTCTTCTACGTGCCCATCCTGCTGACGGATCTGATCGTCCACGACGGGGCCGGCAGTCTGGTGTGGAACGTGGTGGACGGTATCATCCGCGTGGTGATGTTCGTGTTGTACCTGCTGATCGTAAGCAAGATGCCGGACATGGCGCGGGTTTTCCAATACCACGGCGCCGAGCACAAAAGCATCCATGCCTTCGAGAACGGCAAGAGCCTGGACGCGGACGGAGCCCGACCCTACACCACCCTGCATCCCCGCTGCGGAACCAGCTTCCTGTTCTTCGTGATGCTGATTTCCATCTTCGTCTTCGCGTTGCTGGGGCGGCCGGAAGATGTGATGGATCGTTTGCAGCGTATCGCCTTCGTGCCGGTCATCGGCGGGCTGGCCTACGAGGCCATCAAACTGAGCGGCAAGCACGCCAAGGCCTGGTTTGTCCAGCCGGCGATCTTTCCGGGGCTGATGCTGCAGAAGATCACCACCAGCCAGCCTGACGACAGCCAGCTGACGGTGGCCATGGCCGCCTTGCGCGCCGTTCTGACGCCGGAAGCGGATGACTTCAAGGAACGCGTGTATTACGATATGCCCCAGGATGAACCCGCAACCGAACCGGCCGTTGCCGAGGGAGAGAACTCGTGAAGGACAACGTCGCCGCCCTGCGCACCCGCTACCAGGAACTGAGCGATGAACTGAGCCGCCCGGAGGCCCTGAACGATCAGGACAGCTACCGCAAGCTGACCCGGGAGCACTCGCGCATCAGCAAGAATCTGAATATCGGCGAACGTTGGCAGGAGCTGCACCAGCAGGTCGAGGACAACCGTGAGCTGCTCAAGAGCGAATCGGATCCGGACATGCTGCAGATGATCAAGGAGGACCTGTCCGAACTGGAGCCCGCCCTGGAGAAGGCGCTGGAGGATTTCGAGACAGCCCTGCTGCCCCATGATCCCAACGACGACCGCGACGCCATCCTGGAAGTCCGGGCCGGCACCGGCGGGGACGAGGCCGCCCTCTTTGCCGAGGAAGTGGCTCGCATGTACATGCGCTACGCCGAGAAGCGGGGCTGGAAGACGGAGATGATCGACCTGACCGAAGGCACCGCCGGCGGCTTCAAGGAAGTGAGCTACACGGTGCGCGGCGAGGGCGCGTTCGGCATCTTGCGCTGGGAAAGCGGCGTGCACCGCGTGCAGCGCGTGCCCGCCACCGAGAGCCAGGGCCGCGTGCACACCTCAGCCGTGACGGTGGCCGTGCTGCCGGAGGCCGAGGAGGTGGATGTGGAGATCAAGGACGCGGACCTGAAGATCGATGTCTACCGCGCCCAGGGCCCCGGGGGCCAGTCGGTGAACACCACCGACAGCGCGGTGCGCATCACCCACCTGCCCACCGGGATCGTGGCCCAGTGCCAGGACGAGAAGAGCCAGCACAAGAACAAGGCCAAGGCCCTGTCCGTGCTGCGCTCGCGCATCCTGGAGGCGGCCATCGCCGAGCAGGAGGCCGAGATCGCGGCCGAGCGCAAAAGCCAGGTGGGCACCGGCGATCGCAGCGCCAAGATCCGCACCTACAATTTTCCCCAGAGCCGCGTGACGGACCACCGCATCGGGTTGACCATCCACAGTCTGGACGCGGTCATGGCCGGTGAGCTGGACCCGGTCGTGGATGCCATCTTGGCCTACCGGCGCGAGGAAGCCCTCGCCGCCACGCGCCAGGGATGACGGGGGCGGCGGCACATCACACGGTGCGTGATCTGATCAGGGTCACGCAGGAATATTTCGCGGGCAAGGGCCTGGAATCGGCACGGCTGAACGCGGAGCGTCTGCTGGCCGATGTTCTGGGCCTTTCGCGTATGGAGCTGTACCTGCAGGCCGACCGGCCGGTGCTGGGCGAGGAACTGGACCGCTACCGGGAACTGGTCAAGCGCCGCGGCCAGGGCGAGCCCCTGCAGACCATCCTGGGCATGACGGAATTCTACTCGCGCCCCTTCAAGGTGGAGCCGGGGGTGTTCATCCCCCGACCGGAGACGGAACACCTGGTGGAGGCGGCGGTTGAGATGCTGACGCCGGGCAGCAGCAGTCTGCTGGCGCCGGTGGCGGTGGAGGTGGGCTGCGGGACGGGTATCATCGGCATCAGCCTGGCCTGTGAGCTGCCGCGGCTGGTGGTGCACGCCACGGAGATCAACCCGCGGGCTCTGGATCTGGCCCGGCGCAACGCCCTGGCCCTGGAGGTGACGGCGCGGGTGCACTTCCATGCCGGCAGCCGCTTCGATCCGCTACCGGACAACCTGCGCGGGCAGGTGGATCTGCTGGTCAGCAATCCGCCCTACGTGCGCCGCGGCGATATTCCCGGCCTGAGCGTGGAGGTGGCGGAGCACGACCCCCATGAGGCCCTGGACGGCGGCGAGGACGGCCTGGTCTTCTATCGGGCCCTGGCCGCGGGCCTGGGGCGCTGGCTGCGACCCGGCGGCGGGGTGGCGCTGGAAATAGGGCACGACCAGAGCGCGGATGTGGAGGGCATTCTGGGTGCCGTCGGGATACGGGATCTGCGAACCATCAAGGATTACAGCGGGCGGGATCGGGTGGTCCTGGGCCGCATGGCGCCGTAGGCGGGAGGCCGGGCATGGACAGATTCGTCATCGAGGGCCCGACGCCGCTGGAGGGCGAAGTCGCCATCGGCGGAGCCAAGAACGCGGTGCTGCCGCTGATGGCCGCGGCCCTGCTGGCGCGTGGCCGATCGGTCATCGAGAACGTCCCCGATCTGGTGGACGTGCGCTTTTTCATGACCATTCTGGAGGAGCTGGGCGCGGTCTGCACGCTGCGGGGCGGCCGCCTGTGCATCGACACCACCGGGCAGGACGGTTGCCACGCGCCCTATGATCTGGTGCGCAAAATGCGCGCCAGCATCTACGTGCTGGGACCGCTGCTGGCCTTCCACGGGCGGGCCCGGGTCAGCTTGCCGGGCGGTTGCGCCTGGGGACCGCGACCGGTGAACCTGCATCTGGAGGCCATGCGGGCTCTGGGCGCGGAGTTGGAACTGGACGGAGGATACATCCAGGGGAGGACCGACGGCCGCCTGCGGGGCGCGCGTTTCCGTTTCGAGCCCGTGTCGGTGGGCGCCACCGCCAACGTGCTGATGGCCGCCGTTCTGGCCGAGGGCGTCACGGAGCTGGAGAATTGCGCCGTGGAGCCGGAGGTGACCGGCTTGGCCGAAGCCTTGGTTCGGTCCGGCGCGCGCATCGAGGGGTTGGGCACGCCGACGATGGTCGTCACCGGAGTGG
>PDQT01000356.1 GCA_002747875.1 bacterium DOLZORAL124_64_63 | reverse complement strand
ATGGCCGGCGGCCGGGTGACGCTGCGGGGGGTGGATCCCCACCATCTGCGGGCCGTGACGGACGTGCTGCAGGATCTGGGGTGCGGGATCGCCGGCGACGGGGATCTGCTGTCGGTGGAGATGGATGGGCGGCCCCGGCCCGTGGAGGTGGTGACCCGGCCCTATCCCGGCTTCCCCACCGACATGCAGGCTCAGATCATGGCCGTCTGCGCCCTGGCCGACGGCACCAGCTTCATGACCGACACCATTTATCCGGATCGCTTCACGCATATCGCCGAGCTGAACCGTCTGGGGGCGGATATCCGGCTGGACGGGAACAAGGCCACCATCTTCGGTCGCGGACGCCTGAAGGGCGCGCCGGTCATGGCCACGGATCTGCGCGCCAGCGCGGCCTTGGTGCTGGCCGGGGTGGCGGCCGAGGGGACCACCCTGGTCAACCGCGTTTATCACATCGACCGGGGATACCAGCGCATCGAAGAGCGACTGACCGCCCTGGGGGCCAATATTCGGCGGGAGAAATCCTAGCCCGGCCAGCCTGAAAGAAAGGTGCAGCTTTTCATGTCTGAGGAACGGCATTTCATCCTCGGGGCGGCCGGGCATGTGGACCACGGCAAGACGGCCCTCATCACCGCCCTGACGGGCACCCACACCGATCGTCTGAAGGAAGAGCGGGAGCGCGGCATCAGCATCGAGCTGGGTTTCGCGGAACTGGACCTGGGGCAGGGCGTGCGCCTGGGCGTGGTGGACATGCCCGGCCATGAGAAATTCGTCAAGCAGATGGTCAGCGGCGCCGGGGGCGTGGATCTGGCGTTCCTGGTGGTGGCGGCGGATGAAAGCGTCATGCCCCAGACCGTCGAACACCTGGAGATCCTGGACAGCCTGGGCACCAGCGGGGGCATCGTGGTGATGACCAAGATCGACATGGTGGATGAGGATTTTCTGGGGGTGGCCACCGAGGAGACCCGAGAGCTGGTGGAGGGTACCTTCCTGGAAGGCAAGCCCATCATCCCGGTCAGCGCCCACACGGGCCAGGGGCTGGCAACGCTGAGGGAGGCTTTACGCCAGGAGGCCCTGAGCCTGCCCGTGCGCCGGGAGGAGGGGGCTTTCCGGCTACCCGTGGATCGGGTGTTCACGCTGCCGGGGGCCGGTGTGGTGGTGACGGGAACCTGCTGGAGCGGCGCGGTGAAAGACGGCGATCGCCTGGTTGTGCAGCCCTCCGGAGACAAGGTGCGCGTGCGGGAGGTCCAGGTCCACGGCGGCAAGGCGCCGCGCGGAGCCTCGGGGCAGCGGCTGGCGCTGGCGCTGCACGGCATCAAGAAGGACGAGATCGAGCGCGGTTTCCAGATCGTGGCGCCGAACAGCCTGACGCCCACGCGGCGGCTGGATGTGCGCGTGAACGTGATGCCGCACTACCAGGGCATCATCAAGAACCGGCAGCGGCTGCACATCCACCACGCGGGGCGCGAGGTGCTGGGGCGCATCGTTCTGCTGGACGAGGCGGAACTGGGTGGCGAGGGCGGCCCGCGCACCGGGTTGGCCCAGCTGCACCTGGAGACCGAATTGGTGGCGGCCCGGGACGACCGGCTGGTGCTGCGGTTCTATTCGCCGGTGATCAGCATTGCCGGCGGCGTCGTGCTGGACACGAATCCCCGCCGGCACAAGCGTTTTGATGACCAGGTGCAGGAGCGCCTGCTGGTGATGGAAGACGGCGACACCAGCGAACTCTTCTTGCAGAACCTGCAATCGGCCGGTCTGGTGGGGCTGGATCTGGCCGAGGCCCTGGGACAGCAGGACCACCCTCAGGCCCTGGTGGCCGGTAAGCGCATCTACGCGCGGGAATTGCTGGAACGGCTGGCCGGGCAGATCCGGGAGATGCTGGAACAATACGCCGCGCGCTTCCCGCTACGGTTGGGCATGCCCAAGGAAGAGGCCCGGCGCAAGGTGAAATTCAAGGGCGGCAGCGCGGATTGGAACGCCGTCTGCCAGGCCCTGGCACGACCCGGGCGGTGGCAGGTGGCGGGCGACCGCATCGTGCTGCGGGCCGGGGGGCCGGATCTGACGGAGCCGTTGCGGCAGGCCCTGGGGCAGGCCGTGGCGGAGTTGGAGGGCTTCGGGCTGCACTGGCCGGGGCTGGAGAACTGGGCGGAGCAGTCGCGGGTCTTCGGACAGCCGGGCACGCCGGCGGCGTTCGTGCCGGTGGAGGTGGCGCGGCATCTGGTGGACCACGGGTTGGCGGTGGCCGCGAACAACGACTATCTCGTGTCCACGGCGGCCTATACCGCCCTTCTCGAGAAGTTGCGCGCCCACTTCCAGACCGAGCCGGAAATGAGCTTCAGCCTTTTCCGGGAACTGAGCGGCCTGACGCGCAAACTGGGCATCCCCATGCTCGAACATCTGGATCAGACGGGCATGACCCTGCGCCGGGGCGATGTCCGCGTGGCGGGCTCGGCCCTGAAGGAAATAGAGGAATGATGAAGGATCTGAACGGCAAGCAGCCGCCCCGCGTCTGCGCCGACCGGAGGAAAACGCGGCAGATTGATGTTGGCGGCGTGACCATCGGCGGGGGCGCTCCGGTGCGTGTGCAGAGCATGACCACCACCAAGACCGGCGATGCCCAGGCCACCCTGCAGCAGATCAAGGAACTGGCCACGGCCGGGGCCGAGATCGTGCGCGTGACGGTGAACGACGAGGCGGCGGCCGACGCCCTGCCCGCCATCGTGGCCATGAGCAACACGCCTCTGGTGGCGGACATCCATTACGACCACAAGCTGGCCCTGCGCTCGCTGGAGGCGGGCATCCACAAGCTGCGCATCAACCCGGGCAACATCGGCAAGCGGGACAGGGTGCGGGATGTGGCCCGGGCGGCGGCGGACAAGGGGGTGCCCATCCGCATCGGTGTGAACAGCGGCAGCCTGCACAAGCGCTATCAGTCCTTGCATCGGGACGACCCGGCGGGCGCTCTGGTGCAGTGCGCGCTGGATGAGATCGAAGCCCTGGCGGCCGTGGGCTTCCATGATGTGGCCGTCAGCCTCAAGAGCAGCGAACCCCGCGAGGTGGTGGACGCCTGCCGGCGTTTCGCCCGGGTCAGTGACGTGCCCCAGCATCTGGGGGTGACCGAAGCGGGCACCCTGCTGGCGGGCACGACGCGTTCGGTGGCGGCCATGAGCGTGTTGCTGGCCGAAGGCATTGGCGACACGGTGCGTATCAGTTTGGCGGCCGACCCGGTGGAGGAAGTCACGGCGGCCTTCCACATGCTCAGCGCCTTGGGCCTGCGCGAGGGCTTCGCGCGCGTGGTGGCCTGTCCCACCTGCGGCCGCGTGGAGGTGGACGTGGTGGGGCTGGCGGCCCGGGTGGAGGAACTGGCCAAGGATCTGCCGTCGGACCGGATCATCTCGGTGATGGGCTGCATCGTCAACGGGCCCGGGGAGGCCAAGGCGGCGGATCTGGGCATTGCCGCGGGCAAGACCAAGGTGGCTATCTACCGCAGCGGCGAATTGCACCGGACCATCGCCAAGGAGGACCTGGAAACGGTGCTGCTGGAGGAGATCGAACGCCTTAAATAACCGCCGACAGGGCGTTTTCCTCTTAATGTGTTGCTGGGTTGCCCGATAAAGAAAACAACTAAGGGGCTCGGCATTTTTGTGCGGGGAATGGAGAAATCTGGACAGGAACGGTCGTGGACCAACTGGTGGCAAAGGGTATTGTGGAACAAGGTATGAGTCTGGAGCGTTTGCAGGCTCTGCAAGCCTTCAATGCCCGTCTGATGTGCATGTCGGTGGACGAAAGCTCCTACGCGGAGATTGTCCACGGCATACGGAAGGTGATTGGTTGCGATTTCTGCGCCCTCTTCCTGTATGACAGGAAAGCCGAGGCCCTGGTTCTGCGGGCCGCCGACGGCTACCCGGATGTGGACACCGGCCGGGTGATCCCTCTGGACGATCCCACCAGCATCCATGCCCAGGCTTTCGCCGAGGAGTACATGGTCCATCTGGACGATACTTCCGCGATTCCGGGTGTGAATCTTCTGTGCGGGTCCCTGGGCAGCGTGCTGGTGCTGCCGATCCTCTCCAACAACGGCCCGGTGGGAGTCTTCGATTTTGGCAGTCGTCTGTCCGGCGCCTTCGGGGCGGGGAATATCAGCATGTGCGGCATGATCGTGGACCAGATGAGCTACGGACTGGAGAATGTCCGGTTGGTGCGCGAGCTACGGGACAGCCGGGATGCCGTGATCCGCGGCATGGCCTTGCTGTCGGAGATCCGTGACGCGCACATCGGCGGCCACCTGAGCCGCATCTGTGCCCTGAGCCGCTACCTGGCCGAGCAGTTGCTGGACAGGTCCGGCTACCATGAGGTCACTCCCCGCTTCGTGGAAATCATCGAGCGCGCCGCCGCCCTGCACGACGTGGGCAAGGTGGGCATTCCCGATTCTATCCTACTCAAGCCAGGCAAGCTGACGGATGAGGAATTCGCGGAGATGCACCGCCACACCACCATTGGAGCGGAACTGCTGCTGGGGCTGATTGACGACTTCGGCGAATACGCCATGATCAACATGGGGGCCGACGTGGCCAAGGCCCACCATGAATGGTGGAATGGCCAGGGATACCCGCACGGCCTGCAGGGTGAGGAAATTCCCCTGAGCGCGCGCATTGTCGCCATTTGTGATGTCTATGATGCCCTGACCAGTACGCGGGTCTACAAAGACGCCTGGAGCCATGAGGATACCGTGCGGGTGATCCGCGAGGGCGCGGGCACGCAGTTCGACCCGGATCTGGTGGCTGTTTTTCTGGCCAAACCCCAAGATTTGCTTCGGATCCGCGAGATGTTTCCGGACCGCGAGAGCCATCCTCTGGCTCGTCATTCCTGAGTTCAGATAGCCCCATAAAGTCATCGGCGCCATCCGTCTGACGGATGGCGCCGTGGTCAGAGCACCCAGGGGAGTGGGGATGTCATCGGCCCGCTGAGCGGGTCATTTCCTACCAGCCGGACTCCACGGGCTGGAGGGCTTCCGTCATGGTCTCGTACTCGAGTGGAGTCTCCGTCCCCGCGGGACGGACCTCTCCGGAGGAGCCGGGTCCTTTCGGCCCCCGCGAGTTCTGATTCTCCAGGTGGAAATACGCCAGAAGTTCCGTCAAGGAGATCGTCTGAGCACGCAGCACGTCGGTGGCCGAGGCGATCTCCTCCGCCTTGGACGCGTTGGCCTGCGTCACCGAATCGATCTCCGACAAGCCGGTGGCGACTCCCTTGATTCCAGAGGCCTGCTCCCGGCTGGCTTCGGTGATCCCGCGCACCAGGTCGGAGGCCTTTTCCACATGGTTGCTGATCCCTTCCAGGGCCTCCGCCGTTTCTCCGGAAACCCGGGCCCCCACCTGGACCTTCTCCAGGGATCCTTCGATGAGCATGGCCGTTTCCCGAGCGGCCTTGGCGCTGCGCCCGGCCAGGTTGCGCACTTCCTCGGCCACCACGGCAAAGCCCTTGCCATGCTTACCGGCACGCGCGGCCTCGACCGCCGCGTTCAGGGCCAGCAGGTTGGTCTGGAAAGCGATGTCGTCGATGACTTTGATGATCTTGGCGATCTCTTCACTGCTGTGGCTGATCTCGCCCATGGCCTCGGTCATCTGGGACATGAGTTTGACGCCTTCGCGCCCGGCCGTGGTGGCCTTGTCCGTCAGGCGATCAGCCTCCACCGCCGCGTCGGCGTTCTGGTTCACCTGTTTCGTCAGTTCTTCCAGACTGGCGGTGATCTCCTGCAGAGACGCGGCCTGCTCCACGGCCCCCTGAGACAGGCTGGTGCTGTTGTCCGAAATCTCCGATGAACTCAGCTCCACCTGCTGCGCGCTCTGGTTCACGCCGCTGAGGACCTCGTTCAACTTGTTATGCATTTTCTGAATGGCGTGCCCGAAAGCATCATGGGAACTGGTGGTTTCGATGGAGACCGCCAGATCTCCCGCGGCAATGGCCGCGGCCACGGCCGCCTTCTGCTCCAGATTGTTGGCCATTTTGTCCAGGGAACGAGCCAGCAGCCCCGTTTCGTCCTTGCTGGAACTGTCCATGCGCTTGGTCAGATCACCAATCGCCA
>PDQT01000355.1 GCA_002747875.1 bacterium DOLZORAL124_64_63 | reverse complement strand
GCGGCGGATCAGGAACCAGGAGAGGAACGCGATCAGAGGCAACAGAATGGCCGCCGCCAGGAAGAGCTTGAAAACGAGCTTCTTCTCTTCCGCGCTGACGGTTTCCACCATGTCTTCCATGTTTTTCTCGATATCATCGACGTAAATGCCCCCGCAAACGACCCAGTTCAGCTCGGGAACGATCTGCGCGTACGACACCTTGGCGCAAACTTGTTGGGTTTGGGGCTTCTGGTAATGATAGCGGACGAATCCGCCGCCGGCGCGCCCGGTCTGGATGAATTTTCTTTCGAAGGGCACGCCATTGACATCGGTTTTGTTAAGATCCGCATGCTTATTCCGGAAATCGGGCCGGGCCCCGTGGAAAGCGTATTGCCAACCGCCTTTGCCATCGGACTTGTAGGCGAAGAAGTACCCGCTACCATCGGCGTATTTCAATTGGCTGCCCACGTTGGCGGCCGCCTCGCCGGGGGCCTCGGGGGATTCCTTGGCCGCCGCGTACAGGGCCTTGGCCGCCGAGGTGACCTGGTCTCGGATCTGGTTCTCCTTCTCGGTCATGAGGTTCGTCCGGAAGGAATCCTCGGTTCTTTCAAAAGTCCCTTTGATGGATATGACAGCCATGACGCCCAGCACCACGGCGAACAGAGACAGGCCTCCGAGACTGCCGAGAGTGATTTTCGTCCCCAGTTTCATAACATCCTCCATGCTCAATGTGCCGTTGTGGGTGCTTCCCTTGTGGCTGGTGTCGGCCTGAGCGCAAGATTCTGTATCGTTTTTTGGGGAGGGAATGATGTTTTTCAGCCGCGTAACGCGCCTTCGTGAATGATCTGGGCTAGATGGGCTGTGCCCCGGCGGGCACCCCGGGCTCTACGAAAAGATTTTTCTCCTGCAGGCAGACGGCCAGCCCGGCGGGCGCCTTGCGCGGCTTGCGCACGTAGCGCCTTTCGGTATAGATGACGGGCACCAAGGCCGAATGACGGCTGCGGCAGTTCAGCGCGGCCAGGGCCGCCGCTTTCTCCAGAACCGCGCGCGGCACCAAGTCCGGACGCCCGCCGGTGCGCAGGATGACGTGGCTGCCGGGAACTCCTTGGGCGTGCAGCCAGATATCCTTGGTGTGGCTGGCGCGGTGGGTCAGTTCATCGTTTTCCTTGTTGTTGCGGCCAATCCACACCTCCCACTTGCCGTCCACCAGATAGCGGCGGAAAGGGCGCGCCGGTTGCTCGGGAGAGTGGGTCCGGGGGCGCGCGGGTTTGGCTTCCGGCAGGAGATCCTGATGCGCTTCCTCCCACTCCTGCAGGGCGGCCAACCCTTCCTCGGGAGTCTGCCCTTCCTGGGGAGTTTGCCCTTCCTCGGGAATCTGGTCGGCGTCCGGGGCCTGGGGCTGGGCAATGGTCTCCAACTGGGCCAGAGCTTCGCGCTGGGCCCGCAATCGCCGCCGGGCCTGGTCCAGGTTGG
>PDQT01000354.1 GCA_002747875.1 bacterium DOLZORAL124_64_63 | reverse complement strand
CGGTGGGCTGGCCCTGAACCAGGGTGTGCAGATTGGCGGCCAGGGCCTCGGCCGTGCGGCGGAATTCTTCGCCTTTGTCGGCTCGGGCCAGATCGGCGCCCAGGTTCACGGTGAGGCGTTCGGTGGCGGCGGCGGACTTCAGCAGGCGCGCGCGGGTTTGCTGACAGGCATCCTGGTGGACCTTGCGCAGGAAGTAGTCCGTCATGGCGCCGTGCAGGGAAAGGTCGGCCTGTTCGGCGGTGCCGGTGCTCCAGGTCTGCGCCGGCGGGCGGCGGTGCAGCAGGGGGTGGGGCGGATGGTTGCGGGCCCAGATCAGCCGCGTGTCCTCATCCAGCAGGGTGGTGTTGCCGCGTGGGCCGAAGACCTGATGCAGCAGGTACAGGGTTTGGTCTGCGGCGTTGGCGAACCGCAGGGCCCAGATGCGGTCCGCGGGATAAACCCCCAGGCCCGTCAGCCGGGCTCCGGGCAAGTGTTCGTTCAGGAGGTGGTCTTTGACCAAGGGCAGGGCCTTGCGCACGGGGGGCGGCCAACCGCCCTGGCCGGCCGCGGCCAGCACCGCGCCGGGCCAGAGGCTCAGGAGCAGGCCGGTGCGGTCCTGGCCCTGCCAGTGCACGCGCAACCAGGCCGGGCCCACGGAAACGCGGTAGACCCGGCGGCCCAGCCATTCGGCGCGCAGATCCGCGCCCAGGTGTTGCAACGTGGCCAGATCGCTCCAGGGCGCGGGGGGTGGGGCGGGCGCGGAGGTCATCGCGCGAAGGTGTAGCCGATGGTCAGCTTCAGGTCCGGGGTGTCCATGAGGCCGATGCGGACCTCGGCCCGCAGGCGGTTGCCGCCGGCCAGTTCGTAGGTGCTGCCGACCACGGCGCTGAGGCCCAGTTCGGCGTCCCCGTCGCGGTCATCGGACTGTAGACGATGCAGGCCGAGGCCACCGCCGCCATACAGGCCCCATGGCGCGGTGGTCAATTCGGTGAAACGGTAGGTGAGGTCGTTGTTCAGCGTCAGCAGTGTCAGGTCGTCGCCCAAACCCACTTCCAGGCTGGGCGTGTAGTCCACGTTGGGGAAGATTTCCGCCAGGATGGCGTGGCCGCCCACATGCATCTGGTGGACGTCGTCCCAGCTGGTGTAGCCGACGCGGGCGCCGAAATTCACGGGTTCCTGCAGGGCCGGGGCACTGCCCGCGCCGAGGGTCAACAGAGCGATGAGGACGAAGGTACGGAGCATGGGGCACCTCTTGCCGTTCCAGGGTGAGTGCGGGGGATGCCGGACCATACTAGTTCCAAAGGGTGGCATTCTCAACCCTCGCTGATGGTTTCTTGCCTATATACCGACCCTGCCCTAATCTTTGCCCATCCCTTTGACCCTTTTTTACTGGAGGCCTCCATGCTGAGCATGACCGGTTTCGGCAACGGCGAAAAGACCGTTGGCCCGGTGACCGTGACCGTGGAACTGCGGTCGGTGAACCATCGTTTTCTGGATGTCGGGCTGAAGCTGTCCGGCTCTCTTTCTCCCTTCGAGATGGACATCCGCCAGTTCCTGAAGGACAACGTGGCCCGGGGCCGGGTGACGGTGGTGACCCAGCTGACGCTGGACAGGGCCAACCTGCAAGGCGGGCTGGACAGCGAGCGCCTGGACGAAGGTCTGGCCATGGTGCGGGAGGCGGCGCGCCGGTTGGAAGCGGAAACGGGCAAGGCGCAGGAGATCACCCTGGACCATTTGCTGGCCGTGCCGGAGGTGCTGCGGCCCCAGGAGGCGGAGATCGATCCCGACCAGGTCAAGGAGGCCCTGCTGAGCGCCCTGACCCTGGCCCATGAGGGCTTGATGAAGACCAAGGAAGAGGAAGGCTCTGCCCTGGTCACGGAGATGCGGCAGCGGTTGGATACCCTCAGCCGGAACCTGGCGGAGGTCACCCGGCTGGCCCCCATGGCGGCGGAGCAGGTCCAGGCCAAGCTGGAGGAAAGGTTGGCCAGGATTCTGGAAGAACCCCTGGATCCGCAACGCCAGGCCCAGGAAATCGCCTTGCTGGCGGACAAGGCCAACATCAACGAGGAGATCGATCGCCTGGGCATCCATATCAGGCACTTCCAGGACGCCCTGGACGGCGGTGGCCAGGTGGCCAAGAAGCTGAACTTCCTGCTGCAGGAGATGCACCGGGAAGTCAACACCATGGGTTCCAAGACCAACCTCATGGACATCACCACCGCGGTGATCGCCATGAAAGATGAAGTGGAAAGCCTGCGCGAGCAGATCCTGAACCTGGAGTAACGCCATGATTCTGCTGATCACAGGCCCGTCGGGCGCCGGCAAGAGCAGCTTCATCGGCGAGCTGATGGCCCAGGACCCGCGCCTGGCCTTCAGCGTGTCGACCACCACGCGCGCCCCGCGGCCCGGCGAGAAAGATGGCCGGGATTACGATTTCGTCGCCGAGGAGCGCTTCGACGAGTTGCTGGGCGAGGACGCCTTCGTGGAATGGGCCCAGGTGCACGGCAACCGCTACGGCACGCGGCGCAGCGTGTTGCGGGAGATGCAGGAGCGGGGTCGCATTCCGGTGCTGGACATCGATGTGCAGGGCGGGGTGCAGGTCATCGATATATACGACGAGGAGCTGGTTTCCGTGTTCCTGTTCCCCCCTTCGTGGGAGGAGCTGGAACGGCGGCTGCGGGGGCGGGCGACCGACAGCGACGAGGTCATCGCCCGGCGGCTGCGGAACGCGCGCACCGAGGTGGGATACGCGGACCGTTACACGTACTGGATCGTCAATGATGATCTGGACGAGGCGGTGGGCCGGATGCGGGCGATCGTCCAGGCGGAGGGCTGTCGGCGGGAGGCGTTCGGGGCGAGACCGTTGTAGGCGGTTCGGGTCTTGTTTCTCTCTTGCCTGTTTTCTCTTGCCTT
>PDQT01000348.1 GCA_002747875.1 bacterium DOLZORAL124_64_63 | reverse complement strand
GGACACCATGTTCGGCGCCACCTACATGGTGCTCAGCCCGGAACACCCCTGGGTGCGGGAGCTGACCACCGCGGAGCAGCGCGAGGCCGTGGAGGCCTACATCAAGGAGACCCAGGGCAAGAGCGACCGGGACCGGCTGATCGCCAAGGAGAAGACCGGCTGCTTCACCGGCGCCATGGCCGTCAACCCGGCCAACGATGAGCGGATTCCCATCTGGATCGCGGATTACGTGATGATGGGCTACGGCACCGGCGCCATCATGGCCGTGCCCGGCCAGGACGAGCGGGACTGGGAATTCGCCGAGGTCTTCGACCTGCCCATCATCCGCACCGTGCAGCCCGACGAAGGGTTCGCGGGCAAGGCCTTCACCGGCGACGGCCCCGCCATCAACAGCGGTTTCCTGAACGGCCTGGGCGTGGCCGAAGCCAAGGGGAAGATGACGCAATGGCTGGAGTCCAAGGGGCTGGGCCAGGCGGTGGTGAACTACAAGCTGCGCGACTGGCTGTTCAGCCGTCAGCGCTACTGGGGCGAACCCTTCCCTCTGCTGCACATGGAAGACGGCACGGTGCGCCTTATGGGCGCCGACGAATTGCCGCTGACCCTGCCGGACGTGCAGAAGTACGAGGTGGCCGGTACCGGCGAAGGCCCTCTGGCGGTGATCTCGGATTGGATCAACATCACCGATCCTGTCAGTGGCCGGAAGGCCCGCCGTGAGAGCAACACCATGCCCCAGTGGGCCGGCAGCTGCTGGTATTACCTGCGCTATATCGATCCGCGCAACCCGGACGAGGCCTGGGACAAGGAAAAAGAGAATTACTGGATGCCGGTGGACCTGTATCTGGGGGGCACGGAGCACGCCGTGCTGCACCTGCTGTACGCGCGCTTCTGGCACAAGGTCCTGTTCGATCTGGGCTTGGTCTCCACCTCGGAGCCGTTCCAGAAGCTACGCAACCAGGGCATGATCCTGGGCGAGAACGGCGACAAGATGAGCAAGAGCCGCGGCAACGTCGTCAATCCCGATGACGTGATCGCCGACCAGGGGGCTGACGCCCTGCGGCTGTACCTCATGTTCCTGGGCCCTCTGGAAAGGGATAAACCCTGGAACACGAAGGGCATCGAGGGGGTGCGACGCTTCCTGGATCGCGCCTGGCGCCTGTTCATGGACGAGGTCGATGAGCAAGATGTCCTCGCCGCCGCCGTGCGGGACGTGCAGGCCGA
>PDQT01000347.1 GCA_002747875.1 bacterium DOLZORAL124_64_63 | reverse complement strand
CAATGAAATGACGAGCATGGAGGTGCGGCCCAAGGCGGTGCTGGAGGACTTCCTGAAGCTGCTGGCGCCCTACGCGCCGCACATGGCGGAGGAACTGTGGTCGCGGCTGGGCCATGCCCAGACGTTGGCCCACGAGGCGTGGCCCGTGGCGGACGAGAAGTATCTGGTGGCGGACACCATCACGTTGGCGGTGCAGGTGATGGGCAAGCTGCGTGACACCATCGAGGTACCGGCGGAAGTGACGGAGGATGAGATCCGGGCGATCCTGCCTGAGCGGGGCAAGCTGAAGCCGTACCTGGAGGGCAAGCGGATCGTGAAGCTGATCCATGTGCCGGGGCGGTTGGTGAACCTTGTGGTGAAGTGATCTTTGCCGGCTGAAAAACTGAGCGGGGCATCGGGTCAGGATGCCCCGCTTTTCTTTTGGGGTTCTTCTTCTCTTTGGGCTCTTCTTCTCTTTGGAAGCCCTTCTTGCGAGGCGAGCCTCGGGAGCGATCACTTCACGATCAGCAATTTCTCCGTTACCCGCGCCGATCCCGCCTCCAGCCGGCACAGATAGACCCCACTGGCCAGGGCGCGCCCGTCCAGCCGCACCTCGTGGGGGCCGGCGGTCCGTCGGCTGGAGACCAGGGTGGCCACCTTGCGCCCGGCCATGTCATACACCGCCAGGTTCACGTGCGCGTCTCGGGGCAGATCGTACCGGATGGTGGTGCCGTCGGTGAACGGGTTGGGCTCCGCGCCCAGGATCGCCAGAGAAATATCCTGCCCCTCCGGCGCCGCGCTGACCCCCAGGGTCTTGCGGCCGAAATAGACATCCTGCTCCCCGTTGAAGGTGGCGGCCCAGGCCAGACTGAAGCCCTCGTCGTCGGAGACCATGTGGAAATAATCGCCCATCTTTTCCTGGTTGGGCCAGCCCACGTGCGGATCGAAGGCGTCGGAAAGCCGCTCGTTGGGCGACCAGGTCACGCCGCCGTCTTCGGAGTGGGCGTAATAGAGGGAGGAGAGATAGGTGCCGGGGTTGTCGCGGGTATCCAGCCAGACGGCGTCGATGCGCCCCGACGGGCTGGTGGACATGGTGCCGAACCACTGCCAGTTGTCGCCCTGATCGTCGTTCACGCGCACCGGAGCGCTCCAGGTGGCGCCGGCGTCGTTGCTGCGGACGAAATGCACATCCAGGGGATCGGATCCTTGCGGCTTCACGGAGCAGAGGACATAGGTCGCGTACCCCGCGGGGTCGTCGCTGATCCCGGTGGCGATGTGGGCCTGGCCCAGCAGACCGTCGGGGTTGGGCCCCCTGCGTGAGACGATGCCCCCGCCCATATCCACGGTCGCCGTCTGATCCCAGACCGGGGGCTGGTCGGCGTTGTTGGCGTTGCTGGAGCGGGCCACCACGCAGGAAGTCCCGTCCGAGCCGACGACATACAGGACCCCGCCCAGGTCGAATCCCTCGCCGGGTGAGACGGCCAGGGTGCCCCAATACGGGTCTTCGGGAATCTCCAGGCACGGCTGGTA
>PDQT01000120.1 GCA_002747875.1 bacterium DOLZORAL124_64_63 | reverse complement strand
GGCAGGGCACGGCCCACTGGTGTCGCGGATGCTCCTCCAGGAGGGCCGCCGCCATGGCCTCCAGGGTGTTGACGGCCGTCAACCGGCAGCCCAACCCATAGGCCAGCCCCTTGGCCGTGGCCACCCCGATGCGCAGCCCCGTGAAGCTGCCCGGTCCGCTGGTCACGGCAATGCCTTCCAGATCCGCGCGGTCGCGCTGGTTCCGCTCCAGGATCTCTTCGACCACCGTCAACAGGGCGTCGGCATAGCTGCCCATCACGTTCAAGGGGCGGTACTGCAGCAGCGCGCCGTCTTCGGCCAAAGCGAAGCGGCCCCAGGGGGTGGCGGTGTCGAAAGCCAGGGTCAGCACGTTCTACTCTCCGCAAGCAGGGAATTCGGCAAAGAGGCGGGCCCATTTCTCCGGCAGGCGGGGCACGCCTCGCAGGTGCCAGATGCGGTGGTCCGCGGTGGTGCCGGGCAGCGTCAGCAATTCCAGACGATCTTCATCCGCGTCCAAAGCCGCCAGGGCGGGCTCGGGCCATTCCACCAGGATGACGGCCCGGCCGTCGTACACCTCATCCAGGATATCGGGCAGGCCGATGTCGTCCAGATCATGGTGCGCCTCCACCCGATAGAAATCAAGGTGGTGCACCGGCAGGCGCCCCCCCGCGTAACCGTTGACCAGGGTGAAGGTGGGCGAGACCACCTCGTCCTGAACCCCCAGCTCCGCGCACAGGCCCTGGCTGAAGCAGGTCTTGCCCGCGCCCAAGGGGCCGTACAGCAGGATCACTTCGCCCCCGCGCAACAGGCGGCCGAAGGCCCGCCCCAAAGCCACGGTGGCCGCGGGGCCGCGCACCTCCAAGGTGTGCGGAAAGCCGTCCGGGGACGGCAGGTTCTGGTCCAGGCTCATCATCTACCTCGGACGCAGGACCAGGAAGGGGCAGATCATCTCTTCCAGGCTGATGCCGCCGTGCTGGAAGCTGTCCCGGTACAGGCGCTCGTACTCGTGGAAGTTGGTCGGGTAGATCAGATAGAAATTCTCCGACGTGATGGCGTAGTTCTCGATGGTGGTCTGCGCCGGCAGACGGAACTTCCGCGGGTCCTTCATGACCATGACGCGGTCATCGTCCACGCCCAGGTTGTCGCCGAATTTGTAACGCACGTTGCTGCTGGTGTCGCGGTTGCCGCGGATCTTCATGCTGCGGCGGCACATCATGGAGCCGTGGTCGGTGGTCAGGATGACGGTGCAGTCGCGCCGGGAAAGGTTCCTCAGCACCTCGAAAAGGTTGCTGTGTTCGAACCAGGTGCGCATCAGGCCGCGGAAAGCCGCCTCGTCCGGGGCCAGCTCCTTGAGGATACGGTTCTGGCTGCGGCCGTGGGCCATGATGTCCAGGAAGTTGTAGACCGACACCACCAGGCGCGTGTTGCCCATGCTGCCCAGGTTGCGGTGCAGGGGGTCCACGTCGCGCTCATCGGCGATCTTGAAGTACCGGCAGCTGCCCTTGGCCGCGCTGCCGATGCGCTCCAGCTGGGCGTTCAGCAGCTCGTCCTCGTGGGCGTTGCGGCTGCCCTCGGCGTGGCCGTCCACCCACAGGTCGGGGTACCGGTCCCGGATGTCGGCGGGGTACAGCCCGGCAAAAAGGGCGTTGCGCGCGTACGGCGTGGCCGTCGGCAAGATGGACCAGTAGGTGCCCCGGTCGATGTGGTAGTAGGCCTCCAGCAGGGGTTCGATCATGCGCGCCTGGTCCAGGCGCATGCAGTCGATGGTGATCCAGAACACCTGCCGGCTGCGCGCGACCTCCGGCTCGATCAACCGCTGGAAGACCGCGGGGCTGAACAGGGGGGCATCCTCGTCTTCGGCATGGATCCAGTCCTGGTAGCGCTCACGCACGTACTTCCCGAAGCTGAGGTTCGCGGCGCTCAGCTGCTCCCGCATGGTCTCCAGCAGACCGTGGTCGCTGTACTCGTACAGATCCAGGCCCCAGGTCACCAGGTCGGTATAGATTTCCGTCCAGTCCGCCGGCAGATCGGCGGTGGCGATGCGATCGCTGACGGCCATGAAGTTGCTCATGTAGCTGCGCGTGACCTCTTCGCCGGCCAGCTTGCGCGCCTCCACCTGCCGCTTCAGGGCGCTGAGCACCTGAATGGGACTGACGGGCTTGACCAGATAGTCGTCGATGCGCTTGCCGATGGCCCGGGTCATCAGGTCCTCGGCCTCGCTCTTGGTGATCATGATCACGGGGATGTTGGGGTCGATCTTGCGGATCCCCTCCAAGGTCTCCAAGCCACCCATGCCCGGCATCATCTCGTCCAGCAGGATGGCCTCGAACTTCCGCTCCCGCAGCACGGCCAAGGCGTCGGTGCCGTTGGTCACGCCCTGGACCCCATAGCCCTTCTCCCCCAGATACATCAGGTGGGAGCGCAGTTCTTCGATATTGTCATCGACCCAGAGAATGGAAAAAGCCACGTCCGCTCCTTAAAGGATGGAATCCGCCAACGGTAAGACCAGCAGGAAGGTGGTGCCATGGCTGCTGGTGGATTCGATGGTGATCCGCCCTTTGTGATACTGGTTCACGATGCGGCGAACCAGGGCCAAGCCCATGCCCCAACCGCGTTTCTTGGTGGTGAATCCGGGCTCGAAAACCTTGTTGCCCACGCCGGCGGGGATGCCGCGCCCGGTATCCGAAATGGTGATCCGCGCCCCGCCCGTGGGATGGTCGCCCACCTTCACCGTGATGGTGCCCTTGCCGTCCACCAGGGCGTCGATGCCGTTCTTGATCAGGTTCTCCAGCACCCAGCCCAGCAGATCCCGGTTGAACAGGACATGGGCGGTGCTACGCCCCTCGCGCCGCAGTTGCACCCGGCCCCCCAGGTGCGGCAGCCGCTTCTGGAAATATACCACCGATTCGTCCACAAGCTCGTTCAGGTCCGTATCCTGCAGCTGCGGCAAGGAGCCGATCTGGCTGAAACGCGCCGAGACCATGCTCAATCGATCCACGTCCCGATTCAACTCCCGCATCACCTCGCTGCTTTTGCCCACCTTCTCTTCCAAGATGGCCAGCCAGCCCATGGCCGAGGTCAACGGCGTGCCCAGCTGGTGGGCCGTTTCCTTGGCCATGCCCGCGAACAGGGCCTGCTGCTGGGCTTCCTTCTTGCTTTGCAGCGCCCAGAGGATGAGCAGGAAGAACAGCGCCATGACCATCAATTCCAGATAGGGCATGATGCGCAGCCGCCGGCTCAGGGCCGAGCGCCCGTAGTGCAGAGTGCCCAACCGCACCCCCTCATCGTCCAGGATGGCGAAGGGCTCCTGGTTGGCGTCGTAGATCTCGGCCAGGGACAGAATTTCCGTGATGACGGGGTTGTGGGCCTGGCTCAGATTGGCCTGGTGCAGGATGCTGTACTCCGGCAGCGGGATGCCGATGACCGCCGGGTTCCACATGATGGGCCGCCCGGCGTTGTCCGTCAGGATGAAGGGCACCTCGTTCCCGTTGATGATCTCGACGATGGGCAGCACCTCATCCAGATCCTGGGCCGTGAACAGACGGCTGGCCACCCCGGAGAGCAGCTCGGTCGTCAGGTAGGCCTGCCGCTCCACGCTCTTGCTGATCCGGAAGGTGAAGATGGTCGTCGCCACCACGATCCCCAGGCTCCCCAGCAGCAGATAGCTATTGAAGACATACCGCTTCCGCAACCAGGGGAAGCCCAACTGCCAGATCTGATGCAGCATCTAGTCGATGAACTCCATTCCACCCATGTACGGCTTCAGGACCTCCGGGACACGGATGCGGCCGTCCTGGGTCTGGTAGTGTTCCAGCACCGCGATCAGCACGCGCGGCAGGGCCAGGCCCGAACCGTTCAGGGTGTGCACGAAACCCTTGCGCCCCCCGCCCTTGAAGCGGATGCCGGCGCGACGCGCCTGAAAATCCACGAAGTTGCTGCAACTGCTGACCTCCAGCCAGGTCTTCACGCCGGGGCTCCAGACCTCCAGGTCGTAGCACTTGCTGGCGGCGAAGCTCAGATCGCCCGTGGCCAGGGTCAGCACCCGGTAGGGCAGCTCCAGTTTCTGCAGCAGCTCCTCCGCGTGGCCGGTCAGCTTCTCCAACTCATCCCAGCTGGTTTCCGGATCCACGAACTTGACCATCTCCACCTTGTGGAACTGGTGCATGCGGATCAGGCCCCGGGTGTCCCGCCCGGCGGCGCCGGCCTCCCGCCGGAAGCAGGGCGAGAAGGCGCAGTAGTTCAGCGGCAGGCTGTCCAGGTCCAGGGTCTCGCGCATGTGCATGTTGGTGACGGAGACCTCGGCGGTGGGAATCAGGAACAGGTCATCGGTCTGGGCCAAGTACATGTCGTCTTCCAACTTGGGCAGCTGGCCGGTGCCGGTCATGGCCGCGCGGTTCACCAGGTAGGGCACGTTGCATTCGGTGTAGCCCTGCTCCCGGTGCACGTCCAGGAACCAATTGATCAAGGCGCGCTCCAGGCGGGCGCCACCGCCGGTCAGCACGCTGAACCCGCTGCCGCTCATGCGGCTGGCCCGCTCCTGATGGAAGATGCCCAGATCCGCCCCGATCTCCCAGTGCGGCAGAACCGGGAACCGCGGCTCGCGGACCTCGCCCCAGGTGCGCACCACCTCGTTGTTTTCCTCGCCTCCGTGGGGCACGCTTTCGTGGGGAATGTTGGGGATCTTCATGTAAAGGGCCTCGACCTCGGCCTCCAACTCGGCGGCCTGCGTCTTGAGGGCCTTGACCTTGGCCGAGACTTCCTTCATGGCCGCGATGGCCGCGGAAGCGTCCTGACCCGCCTTCTTCTTCTCGCTGATGGCCTTGTTGGCCTTGTTGGCCTCGGCCTGGAGAGCTTCGGTCTCCTGCAGAGCGGCCCGCCGCGCCGCGTCCTTGGCGTAGTAAGCCGCGATATCCACGGATTCGTTCTTCAGGGCCACCGCCCGTATCACCAGTTCCTGGTTTTCCCTGAGATATTTGCGATCCAGCAAGACAGAACCTCTTGAAAGCGTTGAAGAGTGGCAAGCGGGCACACAGAAGCCTGGGGTGCCCTGATGGTCATGAATCTGATGGCCATGAACCTGACGGCCATGAACCTGACGGCGCGAATCTGATGACCGCGAAATGGGTTTGCAATCCGCTCCCCTGACTGTTAGAAGGTTAGTAACGAATGGCCCATCGCGGCAAGGCAATATCGCGGAATACCCCGGCGCAACCCGAGGAAAACGACGACGAGGAAAACGAGGAACGAGGAAAACGATGAATAGAGAGAAACTGATCGCCCACCTGCGCGCGCTCCCCGCTCAGCGGCGCATCATCACCGCCCTGGACGTGCCCGGCCGGCAGCCCGCCCTGGACCTGGCCCGGCGCCTGGGCACCGGCGGCGGCTTCGTCAAGGTGGGCCTGGAGCTGTTCTCCGCCGCGGGCCCCGAAGTGGTGACCCAGCTGCGCGCCCTGGACCGCAACATCTTCCTGGACCTGAAATACCACGACATCCCCAACACCGTGGCCAGCGCCGCCCGACGGGCCGCCGCCATGGGCGCCAGCCTGTGCACCATGCACGCCCAGGCCGGCCGCGGCGCCATGACCGCCGCCGCCCGGGCCCTGGCCGAAGCCGAGGTGCCCGCCGGCGCCGTGCGCCCCGCCCTGCTGGCGGTCACCGTGCTGACCAGCCTTTCCGAAGACGAACTCCAGGAAACCCGCCCCAGCGACGACACCCTGGACGACGCCGTGGTGCGCCTGGCCCGCCTGGCCTGGGACTGCGGCTGCGACGGCGTGGTCTGCAGCGCCGCGGACCTGCCCCGCCTGCGCGCGGCCCTGGGCCCGGATATCTTGACCGTCACCCCCGGCATCCGCATGCCCGGTGGCAGCACCGACGACCAGCACCGCATCACCACCCCGCGCATGGCCGTGGAATCGGGCGCCGACTTCCTGGTGGTGGGCCGCCCCATCACCAAAGCGGACGACCCGGCCGCCGCCCTGACCGCCATCGCCCATCACATGGAAAACGGAGGCTAAAAAGGTATGACCGAGGAAAAAGTGCTGAACCTGATGGAAGAGTTGGGCGCCCTGCACAGCGGCCATTTCCTGCTGAGCAGCGGCCTGCACAGCAACCGCTACTTCCAGTGCGCGCGCATCCTGCAGTTCCCCGACCTGGCCCGTGAACTGGGCCTGGCCCTGGCCGACTTCTTCCAGGAAACGCCCTGCGACCTGGTCGTCAGCCCCGCCCTCGGCGGCATCCTCATCGGCCACGAGGTGGCCCGCGCCATGGGCCGCCGCTTCGTCTTCACCGAACGCAAGGACGGCGAGATGCAGATCCGCCGCGGCTTCGGCATCGAAGAAGGCGAGAAGGTGATCATCGCCGAGGACGTCGTCACCCGCGGCACCAGCATCCTGGAAGTGGTCAAGTGCGTGGAAGAGGCCGGCGGCAAGGTGGTGGGTTTGACCAGCATCATCGACCGCACCGGCGGCGACGCCGGCCTGCCGCTGCCGCTGCACAGCCTGGCCAAGGTCAAGGTGGAGACATGGCAGCCGGACGGTTGCCCGCTGTGCCGTGAGGGGCAGGAGCTGGTGAAGCCGGGGAGTCGGGGGAACTAGCCCCACGACCACGGTCCGCCAATTCGCATTCTTGGGCGCATTCTTGAGAGTTTAGCCAGAGAAAACCCGCGGCAAGTACCCGCCGCGGGTATTTTATTTCATAAGTTGTGCCCCTGAAACTGTTGGCCGCACTCTTCTTGCCCTGCTCAGGGCATGGAGATCTACGGCAAAAACTTCCAGCCACCGCGCTGCCCAAGACGTAACTGCAAGGCCCACAAAGGGTACGACAACCCCCAGCAATGGTCCAAATGGGGCACATACACCAAAAAGCCCTCAGGACAGTGTATACAACGGTTCAAATGCAAGGTCTGTGGTGACACCTACAGTAGACAAGCCTTCAACTGGGATTACTGGCTGAAGAAGCCCCAAGACCTCCATACCCTTGTGATGTCCGCCGTTGGAGGCGCCTGCAACCGCCAAGTAGCCCGGATCCTCGGGTGTTCCTCCACGACCGTCGACCGCCAACTGGCCAGAGTCGCCCGCCAAGCCGCCATCTTCCACTGGAGCATGGTCGAAAAGGCCGCCCCTCCCACGGAGATCGAGATCGACGGCTTCGAGACCTTCGAGCTAAGCCAATACTTCCCAGTACATTTCCATCTGAGTGTGGACAAACCGACCCAGTTCATCTGGTACGTCACTGATAGCCCCTT
>PDQT01000104.1 GCA_002747875.1 bacterium DOLZORAL124_64_63 | reverse complement strand
GCCGGCAACCGGCCCGACGCCCAGGGCCCCATGCTGGAGTTCTGGGTGGACCTGATGGGAGATTTCACAGACACGCCCACCGCCCCGACCCGGGGCTTCTACTACAAGCTTTCCGGCGTGGTGGCCCCCGCTTTCCTGGGTGTTTCCGAAGCGCCGTACGCGTCCTTGCAACTGGATGCGGCCGCCATGCGGCCCCTGCCGCGCGGCATCATCGCCACTTCCCGGTTGCGCCTGGGGGGCAGCCATCTGCTGGGCGACGCGCCCGATCTGCTGGCCACCCGCCGTTTCTATGCCGGGGGATTCAACACCATGCGCGGCTACAAGCGCCGTCATCTGGGGCCCGACGATGCCGCTGCCGATCCCCGCGGCGGGCAGTTCACCTTGCTGGCGGGCGCGGAGCTGCGCTTCCCTTTGGTCTGGCGCTTTGACGGGGCGGTCTTCTGCGACGCGGGACAGGTGTGGCGGCGGCGCCGGGATGTGGTGCTGGGAGATCTGAGCGGGGCGGTGGGGCTGGCGCTGGATCTGCGCACCCCCATCGGGCCCATCCGGGTCAACTACGCCCGCAATGTCATCAATCGGCTGGCGGGTGAGGGTCGGGATCTTTTCAGCGTGGGGGTGGGCTACCCATGGTGAACAAGCCTTTCCGGCTCAAGCTGCCTTCTTGGTTCAAGACGCCTTCTTGGCTCAAGCTGCCTTCTTGGCTCAAGACGCGCCCGATGCGGTGGCTCCGCCGCATCCTGTTCTTTCTGCTGCTGGGCCTGTTGATCCTGCTCCTGCTCCTGGCGGCGGTCCTTCTGCTGCCCGCGGGACGCGAAGCGGTGCTGAAGCTGGGTCTGAGTCAGGCGGAACGCTTCGTGCCCGGCCAGATCAGCAGCGGCCGGATCCTCTGGCCCGAAATGGGACGGCTGGAACTGCGGGAGGTGCTCTGGCGGGCGACGCCGGAGGACACCCTGCCCGGGTTGGCGCCCGGCGACACGCTGGCCTTTGTGCCGCACCTGGTTCTGGCCCTGGATCTGGGCGCTCTGCGGGAACGTGAACTGGTGGTCACGGAACTGCTGGTGCGGGCCGGGCCCGTGGACGTGCCGTCCATCATGGCCCTGTTGCCGCCCGCGCCATCTGAGGCCGCCGCGCCGGATTCCGTGCCTGACTCCCCTGGATCCGGGGGCATCCCTTTCCTGAAACCGGGCAGCTTGCCGCTCGTGCCGTCGGCGCGGTTGGCGGGGGCGGATCTTCTGGGCCGACGGATCCTTCTGCCCGATGGCATGGAAATCCTGGACGCCGGCCTGCAGGTGGAAGCGGAACTGCGGACGGGCCGGACACCGCAGCTGGTGGTGACGCGGGGGCATGGTCGGCTGGAACAGCCCACGGCCGATGGTCCGGTCCGCGTGCGGGCCGACAGCCTGGGGCTGGACCTGCGGGCAGACCCCGAGGCGCGGACTTTCCACTTGCGGCACCTGACCCTGGACATCCCGGAGGCGGGACCCGACACGCTGCGGGCGGCCTGGCGTCAGGCCGGGGGCGTGGCCTTGCGCTGGGCTGGGCGGGGCTCCTGGACGGAGACAGGCCTCAGCCTGGAACTGGCCGGCAATCAGATTCTTCCCGGACCGGATCATCTGCGGCCGTTGTTGCCCCCCGAGGTGCCCACGGACTGGCAGGGTCCGCTACGCGGCCATCTGCGCCTGGAGGCCGCGGTGCCGGATCTGCGGCAACCGGATCCACGGGTCCGGCTGGATCTGGATTTCTCATCTACGGACTGGCTGGATCGCCTGGTGCTGGAGGGGGCTTACAGCGGGGGGCGGGCCCGCGTCGACAACCTGGAACTGGCGGCCCTGGGGACGCGGCTCCATCTCGAAGCCGTGGTCGATACCCAGAAGGTTGCCGGTAGTCTGCGCACCGCCTTGCAGGACAGCACGGTGCTGCGGCGTCTGGGAGTGCCGGCCCTGGCGGCGGCGGATGCGGCTCTGGACCTGCGCCTGGATGTGGACGGCCGCTGGCCCGTTCCCGGGGTGGACATGGCCTTGGACGCGCGGCTACGCACGCCGGATCTGGATCTGCCCAGGCTGGAGGCTCGGGTTCAGGGGGATGCCGCCGGTCTGGTGGCTTCCCTCGCGATGCCACGAGGACTGCGGGCGGGCACCACCACGGTGGACAGCTTGCGCGTGGACGGGCACGGGCGCTTCGTCGCGCCCGATTCCCTGACGTTCGGCCTGGCGGCCGGCGCCTTCTCCCCGCTGGGCAAGGTGCTGCTGGGAGGAGCCGGGGAAGTGGGGGCGGTGCGCTCCGTGCGTCTGGATTCCCTGGTCATCACCGCCCTGGACAGCACCATGCGCACGCAACAGCCCGCCTATTTGACCCTGGGCCCGGGGCCCCGGGACTGGTATCTGGAGAACCTGCAACTGGCAGGGGGCCTGGGCACGGTCCGGATGGGCGGCGGCCAACAGGGCGCGGGCCTGGCGCTGGATCTGGGGCTGGATCTTCTGCTCGGCAGCCGCTTCCTGCAGGAGGTGGTGCCCAATCCGCTGTGGGAGCAGTACGGAGGGACGGATCTGGTCTTGCGCTCCTCGGTGGATCTGGGCGCGGGGCCCACCGGGCCTCGCTTTTCGGGCGACGCCCACGCCGGGCTGATGCCGACCGAAGACATCCCTCCCTTGAGTGCCGATCTGGACTTCCGGTTGGCCCAAGGGCCCGTGTCCGATTCCAGCGGCGATTCCGATTCGGAGACCGATCCCGGTTTGGGGGCCGATCTGGCTATCCGCATGGCTGACCGGACCCTGTTGCGCGGTTCTTGTCTGTGGCCCGGCGAAGCGGATATGGAGCACCAGACCTGGGTGCCGGATCCCCGGCGGGGCCTGCAGGTGACGGTGCCGGACCAGCAGCTGGATCTATCTTGGCTGAATCCCTATCTGCCCAAGGATTTCGCCGTCACCGGGACCATGGGGTTGGGGTTTGTGCTGCGCCAGGATGGGGGATCGGCCGGCCTGATGGATCTGGTCCGCACCAGTCGTGTGCAGGGCCACCTGAACGTGCAGGATGGAAAACTGGAACTGCCCCATCGTTCCCGGGTGGCCTTGCAGGCGGGTGCGACCCTGGCCGGTCCTTTGCAGGATCCGCGCCTGGAGGGAGAGGTCATCGTCCCCAACGGTTTCCTGCGCCTGCCGGAAATGCCACCGACCCTGCTACCCAAGCAGGGGAGCAGTTATCTCTGGACGGCCATGGCCCGGCAGGACAGCTTGCCCCGGGCCGCGTCCGCGGGCGCGGTTTCCCGGCCTGGAAAATCCGGGACGACTCCAGCGGGTCCCGATTCCACGGCGGCGATCGTGTCCCTGATCCCGGATCTGGATCTGCGGGTGCGGGTGCCGGGGAGTTTGATGCTCAGCGGGTTGGGGTTGAACGCGGAGCTGGGCGGCGATGTGCTGGTGAGCAGGGGCAAGGACCGCAAGGGGCGGCCCGCACCGGTCTTGACCGGGGAGATGGAGTTGGTGGACGGATCCCTCAAATTCATGAACCACGTTTTCCGGCCCGAGGAGACCCGGGTCCGCTTCCAGGGCGCGGCCCCCCCGAATCCCATGCTGGATCTGTTGATGGCCGCCGATGTTTCCGGTTATCGCATCATCCTGGAGGTGCGTGGTTTTGCCAATCAGCCCGAAATCGATCTGCGCAGCGAGCCCGCCCTTGACCAGACCGATATCGTGGCCGTGCTGCTTTTCGGGCAACCCATCAACGATCTGGACAATGATCAGCGGGGGCAGGTGGACCGGCAGAAGGACCCGGGCGCGCAGCTCAAGCAAAACCTGGCGGCCATGGCGGTGGTTTTGGGGGGCACGGGGGTGCAGAATCAGGTGACCAGTACCCTCGGGGTGGACATGGTGGACCTGGGTACCGATTCCCAGGGCGGCAGCACTCTGATGGTGGGCAAATTCCTGACGCCCCGTATCCTCCTGAAATACAACAAGAGTCTGGAAAAGAGCGGGACGTACTTCATGACCCTGGAATACACGCTGAGCCGCTACTTCCGTCTGCTCTCTTCCTACGGCCAGGGGGAAGAGGGCTCCGGCCTGGAGTTGCGCTGGATCCGGCGCGACTAGTCCGGATCATTCATGAACGCGCCAGGCTAGATAGACGAAATCCACCGATCCCAGACCACGTAAGCGCTCCGGGAAGGCAGTGTCCTGGTGGCCGGCATGTCCGGTTCGGGGCGGCCTTCCGGATCGATGTCCCGCCCGGTGATCGCGGCGGTGTCGACAACCCATCCCCGAGCCCAGCCCTTGGGCTGCGGCGGCAGGGTGAACTCCTGCGGCTCGTCCGAGGCGTTCAGCAGCACATGGATCTGCTCCTGTCCGTCGGGATCATGCAGGGTCCAGGCCAGGATGTGGCTTGCCGGGGACCAGTCCGGGGCGCCGGGCTGTCGGCCGTGCCAGCTGATATCCCCCAAGGCTTCCGGATCGGTGGCCCGCCAGAAGCGGTCCTCCCGCAGGATCCGGCGTTCCGCGGTGAAACGGATCAGGGCCTCGACGAATTTCCGGGGTTCCGCGGCGGCATCGACCTGGGTCCAGTCCAGCCAGTTCAGGGGGTTGGCCTGGTTCCAGGGGTTGTTGTTGCCCTGGCGGGTGTGGCCGATCTCGTCACCCATGGCCAGCATGGGCGTGCCGTGGGAAAAGAAGAGCACGGTCAGGAAGTTCCGGATCTGGCGCGCGCGCAGGGCCTGGATCGCCGGGTCGGTGGTGGGGCCTTCGACCCCGTGGTTGCTGCTGAGGTTGTGGTTGCTGCCGTCGCGGTTCTCTTCGCCGTTGGCTTCGTTGTGTTTCTCCGCGTAACTGACCAGGTCCGCCAGACTGAAACCGTCGTGGCAGGCCACGTAGTTGATGCTGTGGCTGGGTCTTTCGGACGGCCCGGCATACAGGTCCCGGCTACCGGTGATGCGGGCCATCAGGCCCTCGATGGTGCCTTCATCGCCCCGCCAGAACGCGCGCACGGTCTCCTTGAAGGCCCCGTTCCATTCCGCGAAGCGGTGGCCGGGGAAGGAGCCCACTTGGTACAGGCCACCCGTGTCCCAGGCTTCGGCGATGAGGGTGGTGCCCGCCAGCAGGGGGTCGCTTTCGATATCGTCCATCAGTGGGGGGCGGGACAGGGGCGCGCCATCGGAGCCGCGGGTCAGGGCGCTACCCAGGTCGAAGCGGAAGCCGTCCACATGCATGGCGCGGACCCAGTAGCGCAGGCTGTCGGTGATCAGGCGACGGGCCACTCCCCCGTTGGCGTGCAGGGTGTTGCCGCATCCGGTGTAGTCCCGGTACTGACCGGTCTCCGCATCGTGCAGATAATAGCCCGGATTGTCCAAGCCGCGGAAGCTGAGGGTGGGGCCGTCGGTACCGCCCTCGGCGGTGTGGTTGTAGACGACGTCCAGGATCACGCGCAGCCCGGCCCGGTGCAGGGCTTTGACCAGATCGCGGAATTCATCCACGCAGGCGGTGGGTTCGGGGCGGCTGCTGTACTGGGCGTGGGGCGCGAAATAACCCAGGGTGGAATAGCCCCAGTAATTCTGCAGGCCGGGGGGGCTGTCCTGGGTCTCGAATTGTTGTATCGGCAGCAGTTCCACGGCCGTGACGCCCAACTTCTGCAGGTACGGGATTTTCTGGATGCAGCCGGCGTAGGTGCCGTGCAGCCCTTCGTCCAATCCGCTGCTGGGGCTGGCCGTGAAACCGGCCAGATGCATCTCGTAGATGATCTCTCGACCGGCGGGCGGGGGCAGGGGGGTGTCCCCTTCCCAGTCATACCGGTCCGTGTCCACCACCACCGAACGCAGGGCGTGGGCCGTGTTGTCGCCGCGGGCCCGGGCGGCGCTGCGCCGATAGATGCCTTGGCCGCATATGGCCCGGGCGTAGGGATCGAGCAGAACCTTGTCCGGATCGAAGAGCCGGGCCTGCTGAGGCTGCCGGGGCCCTCGGGCGCGCCAGCCGTAAACCTGCCCGTGCCCCAGGCCGGGCACGAATACATGCCAAATGCCGCCGGTTCGGTGGATGGTGGCGTCCAGGCTCAGGGTCCGCGAGGGAGCCGGGTCCTCGGGGCCGGCGAAAAGCAGCAGGTCCAGCCCCAACGCGTCCGGGCTGTGGATGGAAAAATTCACGCCGTCCGGATGGCAAGAAGCCCCCAAGGGGGCCGGGGATCCCGGGGAAATGGGCTGGGACACGGTTGGACTCCTTGGGGTCGGGGGTGGAGAAAAGAACCTAACCCTGAAAGCTGTTTCGGTCGACCGGGAATTGATATGGACCGGATAATTTCGGGTTAAAGGTATCAGCGATCAGCCGATAGAACAGGAACGAAACTGCGGCCCCGCCCGAAGGAATCGGCGGGATGGGACGGCCTGGACAGAACATCGGGAAGACTCATGCTCATCAACACCCTGCAATCCCTGGTGACAGCCGGCAATGATGCTTTGCAGACCACCTGTGGTCTGCCTGTCCTGTCGGAGGACGTCATGACGGTCCGGCACGGCAACCTGACCTTCCCGTTCCTGGGAGAAATCGCCTTCCGCGGTGGCACCCTGCAGCACCTGTACCTGGGGTGCGATGCCGCCCTGGGCGGCCATCTGGCCGAAAAAGGAGTCCTTGGCGAGGCCGCAGGGCAGAGCAGCGTTCTGGAAACCCTGATCGGGCATTTTTTGGCTAGCGTTCTGGAAGATATGTCCGGACGGCGGCCCCAAGGCTGGGTGGAGAATCTGGAGGTGGGCCTCCGCAACCTGCCGACGCGGGGCGTCCGTACCTTCGGTTTCCGCTTCCGGACCGAGGTGGGCAACCTCTATCTCATGGCGGAGGTGCCTTCGCGCGCGGAATGGGAACAGGCCAAGGGATCGGGCTTTTTGCAGAAAATGACCCAGGCTTATCTGCCGAACGGGTGGATCAACCGGGAGCGACTGGATTTTGCGGCGGATATCGAGAATTTCCTGATCTTCCTGCGCAAAACCGAACTGGATGTGCAGGTGGATGTGCCGGGTCCTGACGAAACCTTCACCATGCACACGGGCACCCTGGTCGAAAGCACTCTGCTCCATGGCCGACGGGTGCTGCGGCTGACCCTGGATCTGTTGGATACCGCCGAGCGCGGTCTGCAGCCGGGGGAGCAGGTCTTCTGCCGGGTGGGTCTGAAGGAACGGGCCCTGTCCTTTCGCTGCCAGTATCTGGGGCAGGGGCCCTACGCCATTGCCGGCACGGCATCCGTCAACAGCGTCTTTTTCTCCGTCCCCGAGGCCCTCACGGTGGAGCAACGGCGGCGGGCGTTCCGGATCCAGCCGGGAGAGCCCATTCCCGTGGAAATTTCTCCCGCCCCCAAGGATGGGGCGGAGGGTGGGGCGGAATGGTATCGTGCCCAACACGTGCATGGCCACCTGGTGGATCTGAGTTTTTCCGGGGCCTTCATCCAGGGGGAGAAGGACCAGCTGCTGCAGCGGTTCAAAGAGGGGGACCGGGTCATCTGCCGGCTCCATTTCCCCGCGGAGGAACAGCCTCTGAATATTCTGGGCGTCATCCGCCGCGCCACCATCGGCGTGAACAAGCAGAAAGGCCGACAGGGCGAACTGGGGCTGGAATTCATGGTGACCGAACACATGGATCGCTCTGCCCTGGAGTTTGTCCGTCAATACGTCTTGTCCCAGCAACGGGCCTGGCTGTCTCGGCGCATCCCCACTGCCGGCGCCCTCTAGATCCGGATTATCCATGAAGAAGCCGGCGCAGTTGGTCAACACCCACCTGGTGACGCTCTTTCTTCATGAAAAATCCGGGATGATGGTGACCTCCAATCGATCCTGATCGTTCCTTCCCCCTTCCCGAAACATCTTATTGGGCATTATCCCTGCCGCCCGGCACGACCCTTGCGGCACCCCCTCTGAAGAGACGTGGTCCCGTGCAGGACGCCCAAATCAGGCATCATGCGGAAACGCGGATCGGCATTTTGCAAGGGTTCTCGAAGATAGCCCACGGCAAAAACCCCGAGCGAGGCAGCTGAGGATGAGCTACGGAACAAAAAAAACAAACAGTGTGCTGGTGATTCTGGTCATGATGGTCCTTGGGGCGCTGCCTGCCCTGGCGTTCGACCATCTGGAAATCACCGTGGTCTATCCCCATCTGGTGGGAGGGCATCCGGCCGTGACGGTGGAAACCCCGTTCAGCGTGAATGTGCGCGCGGTCAACGGCGACGGCAGCACCGACGTGAACGCCGGTTTCATCCACGCCCAGCTCAGCAGTCCCGATGTGGCGGCGGTGCTACCCGGCAGCGCCTATCTGCTGAACGGCGAGCACCAGTTCGACGGCCTGCGGTTCTTGGCGGACGGCCAGCCCGTGCGGCTACGCGTGCGCGATGCGGACGACGCTTCGGTGCCCGTGGCCGAGGTGGTCATCAATTGCTACAACTTCGTGCACCACTTCGATATCAGCGTGCCGGCGGGGGACAAGTATGTGGACCAGCCCGTTGATCTGACGATCATCGCGCGGGATGCCGAAGGCACCGCGGTGCTGAACTTCCACGATGACGTGACGCTGGACGCGTTGGTGGGCAACTTCCCCTCCGGGGCCACGCTGACGCTCAACGGCGGCGGCTTCTCCTCCGGACAGATCACCACACCGGTGACCTTCTGGGGCACCGACCCGGTGACCCGCGAGAACGTGCTGACGGTGCACAACTCCGTGGTCTATCCGGGGCAGTCTCTGGCGGCCGAAGGTTCCGCCACGATCACGCCCCTGCATCCCGGTCTCCTGGATGACATCGTCCTGCTGCTGCCCGGCGAGACCCTGACTCCCGGCGTCAGCCCCGGCAAGAGCGGCGTACCCAACGCCCAGACCAGCGGCCAGAACTTCGGGGGCATCAGCGTCTACGCCACGGATCAGCACTGGAATCCCATCGAACCGGCGACCCTGCCCAACCTCAGTTTCACCAGTGACGACCCCAGCGGCGGCGTGAGCCTGCCGGCCGGTGGCCCCATGGGCGGCAACCCGGAATCCAGCCTGGGCATCACGTTGATTCGCTCCGGCTCTACCCGTATCACCGCCACCGCCAGCGGCGCGGTCAACGCCACCAGCCGCAGCGACGTGATCATCAATCCCCAGGGGTTGGATCACTTCGAATTCGACACAGGCGTTTGGAATCCCGCCGACGCCCAGGTCACGACCATCCCCTTCAACATCCGGATCTACGCGCGCGATACCAACGGCAACACCTTCCCTCTGAACGGGGCGGTCAGCCTGCGGGCCCGCATCGGCGCCGGGGATGAGAGCGCCGACTACGTCATCACCTCCAACAGCACCTTCGTGAACGGCCAGCTGGACGCGCAGGTCCAGGTCACCAAGCGCGGCTTCAGCGCCTACCTGATCGTGGACAGCGGAGTGGTGGGCGTCTCGCCCTCCTTCCAGGTGAACGCCGGTCCTTGCGAGAAGATTCTGTTCAGCATGCCTGGCGAGACCTGGGTCAACGGTCTGAACGACGAGCACTTCAGCGGCAACCAGGGCACGCCCAACGCCGTGACGGCAGGCGACATCATCCAGCCGGTGACCCTGCGCCCGGTGGACCGTTACAACAACCTGGCGCCCGGCTCCCGCAACGTGACCCTCAGCTGCCCCAGCGGCTACTTCGAGCTGCCCGATTATCCGGGCAACGTCATCACCATCAACAATCCGACGGATGTGCGTGTGATCCTGCGTTCGGCCGACCAGTTGCAGCATCTGCGGGCTGAGAGCAGCGGTATCGACGCCAACGATTCCAGCCCCATCATCGTCTCGCCGGCGCCGTACGCGCGCATGGTGGTGCAGGCTCCGGGTGAAACCCTGGATCCGGGCATCTTCGACAGCATCGAGGACGATGGCAAGGTGGGCGATCCCGCGGTGCAGGATGCGGGCGTGCCTTTCGATGTGGAAGTTTTCGCGACGGACGCCTACTGGAACCCCGTCAGCGATGTGGATCCGGTGCTGCCCTTGAACATGGATTTCAGCAGCACCGACACCCAGGCCGTCCTGCCGGCCCCGGGCCAGGCCATCAACGACAACAACGGGGATTTCGAGGTCACCCTGATCACCCTGGCCGACCCCAACCACCAGACGGTGCGTGTGGATGACAACGGCAGCGGGGTCTTCGCCTTCACGACCATTCCCATGAAGGCGGGCGTGATCGACCACTTCGATATCGGCATCAACAACCGGACCAACCCGACGCCCGCCGATGCCCTGGATCCGATCCCGGACCATCGTGTGGGCAGCCTGTTGCCCAACGTGACGATCATCGCGCGGGACATCTTCGGCAACCATGTGGCGGATTTCAACGAGTTCGTGACCATGTACGTGAGCCACGGCTCCGGTATCCTGACGCCCACCAGCGTGGACATGAGCCAGGGTCTGGGGGCGGGCACCTACCACGGCGCCTGGCGCGGCAACATCCAGATCACCCGCACCGGCGAGGACGTGCGCCTGTTCGTGCGTGAGGACACCTACGCCCACACCGACAGTTCCAACACCTTCGATGTCTTCGCCCAGGCCCAGGATTACGCCGATCTGGTGGTCCTGCTGCCCGGCGAGACGCACACGCCGGGTATCGCGCCGGGGAAGGCGGGATCGCCCCTGCCGACGACCGCGGGCGAGCCCGTGGTGGCCCGGGTCATCGCCACGGATGCGTACTGGAACCAGGTGCCGGTACAGCCCCAGGTGCATTTCGCCAGCAACAGCTATTTCCAGATGATCAGTCCCAACGACGGGGCGCTGGATCCTGACGGCTCGGCGGTTTTCGATCTTTTCTTCCGCACGGCCACCACCCATAACCTGACCGTGTCGGACCTGATCGTGCCGGCGCGTACAGACACCAGCAGCATCGGCGTCCAAAGCGCCGAATTCAGCCGCCTGATGCTGCTGCTGCCCGGTGAGGCCGCCGATCCGGGCGGGCCGGAGGCCGACGGGAAGATCGGCACGCCCATCCCGCAGACCGCCAGCCTGGAATTCGACGCCCGCGTGCGCGCGGTGGACCAGTTCTGGAATCAGGTGGGCAACGGCAGCGAGCACGTCTGGCTGGCCAGCGACGACAATTCCATCACCGACACCAACCCCCTGAACAACGGCCAGAGCCTGGTGGCGGGCGAACTGGTCATGCCCGTCTTCCTGACCAGCACCGGGTACGTGACGGTGGCGGCCACGGCCATGGACAACCTGGACATCACCGGCCAGCAGGCCACCGTGCAGGTGCAGCAGGGTGCCACCTACCTGATCGATGTGCCGGATTCCGCCTACGTGGGCCCGCCCCAGACCTTCGAGATGACCATCAGCCTGGTGGATGAATTCGGGATGCCCATGCCCGCGGCCAACAACGGCTTCAACATCCAGGCCCTGCGCTCCAACCTGGAGCCCGCCAGCAGCACGCTGCAGATCACCAGCGGACAGTTGGCCGCCGGCACCGTCACCATCACCGGTCAGGCCTACGACACGGTGGAAGATATCGTCCTGTGGATCACGGACACCGCCGGTCGCAGCAGCTACAGCAGCACCATCCGGATGCGGCCCAACGGCCTGGAATATGTGGTGACGCTGGACCAGGACCATGAGGCCGTGGTGGGGCCGCCGGCCACCTTCCCCGTCGATGTGGTCCTGCGGGATGTGGACACCCACACCATCGTGGACGAGGACCGCGGCCTGGATGTGGCCATCATGAACGCCCTGAACGGCGTGGGGCTGGGCACCGTCGGCACGGCCAACCAGCGGCTGAACCATGGTGTCATCCATTTCCAGCAAAGCTACACCCGCGCCGAGAACATCTACGTCACGGTCACCGACAGCACGGGTCTGATGGGTTCCAGCCCGGTCTTCGCCATCCGGCCGGATGGTTACAAGCGCCTGCAGATCGTCGCGCCCGGCGAGACGGTCGAGGCCGGTATCCCCGCCTACGAGGCCAGCGGCAAGAGCGGCACCCCCGATACCCAGCGTTCGGGCGAACTTTTCCCCATCACCGTGCGCGCCGTGGACCAGTACTGGAATCTGGCCGACACGACCAACGTGGGCGATCTGCGCCTGGTGGCCAGCGACAACAGCTTTGCCCTGGACGGCAACCCGGATGCCAACCACGTGCCCTTCGTCAACGGTCGCCGCACCTTCAACGGCTTCCTGACGGACGCGGGCACGGTGTCGGTCACCGTCTATGACGAGGCCGATCTGAGCCGGCCCAGCCAGAGCTTCCACGTTCCCGTGGACCCGCCCTACGAGTACGAGATCACCGTGCCGGCCACGGCCAGCACCGGCCCCGTGCCCGGTTTCCTGATGACCGTCAAGCTGATCGATCCGGTGACGGGCAACGTGGTGCCCACGGCCATGAACCGCTTCACGTTGACGCCGCTGCTGACCAACCAGGGCGCGGCCAACGGCGATTTGGGCGTGACCGAGGCGCAGCTCATCGGCGGCGTGGCCGTGATCAACGACCAGAGCTACAGCACCGTCGAGGATATCGTCATCCGCGTGACCGATGACTACGGTCGCGAAGCCTTCAGCAGCGTCATCGAGATGGACACCGGCGGTCTGTATTACGCCGTCACCCTGCCCGACACCGCGGTGGTGGGTCCCCCCGAGACCTTCCCTCTGACCGTGGAGCTGCTGGACAGCAACACCGGCCAGCGGGTCACCACCCAGGATCGGCTCTTCAACATCCAGGTCATCAGCGCCCGGACCGGCCTGCCCGGCACCGGCGGGACGGCCGTGGGGCAGGGTGTCCTGCAGGGCGGCATCCGCACCATCGGCCAGGCCTACACCCAGGCCGAGGATATCTTCGTCCAGATCAGTGACACCACCGGCGTCACCGGTCTGAGCAACACCTGCACCATGCTGGCCGACGGCTTCAAGCGCATCCAGGTGGTGGCCCCGGGCGAGGTCCCGGCGCCCGGTTCCCTGAGCGGCACCGGCAAGACCGGGGAAATCCTCACCCAGCAGGCCGAGGCTCCCTTCACCGTGACGGTGCGCGCCGTGGACCAGTACTGGAACTTGGTCAACAGCGTCAACGACGGGGCCATCAACCTGGTCGGCAGCGGCGGCCAGCTGGACCTGGTGGACGCGGATGATGCCGCGGCGCCCTTCATCAACGGCAGCCGGGATGTCGGTATCGTGCTGGGCAACCCCGGCGTGGTGGCGGTCATCGCCACGGATCCGGGGCATCCGGACGTGAGCAGCGGCCGGGTGGACGTGCCGGTGAACGAGGCGGAGTATCAGATCATCCCGCCCGATCCCGCCGTGGTCACCGCCGGCCCGCCGGCCACCTTCGCCCTGACGGT
>PDQT01000041.1 GCA_002747875.1 bacterium DOLZORAL124_64_63 | reverse complement strand
CGCCTTCAGCTTCGTGGGTGGCGGCAGCCGCCTGCCTCAGGACGTGCCTCCGTTCATCAAGGTGGCGGGCAACCCCATCGATGTGGCGGGCATCAACAGCATCGGCCTGAAGCGGCAGGGTTTTGACGACCATGAGATCCAGAATCTGAAGCTGGCCTACCGCCTGCTGTACCGCAGTCGTCTGAACGTGACCCAGGCCCTCGAGCGCATGGCGGTGGAGTGCGAACTGACACCGCGCCTGGAGGAACTGATGGCGTTTATCCGGCGCTCGGATCGTGGTATCGTCCGGTAGCGCGGTCGAGGTCTGAAAGGATTCGGCACGGTGAGTTCACGCCAGCCTCACATCTTCATCTCCTGCGGCGAAGCCAGCGGGGACCGGTACGGAGCGGCTCTGGCAGCCGCTCTTCGGTCTTCTTGGCCCGAGGCGCGCCTGTCCGGCATGGGCGGACCATTGATGCGGGCGATGGGGGTGGAGCTGGTGCAAGATCCCGCCGAGATGGCCATCATGGGTTTCACCGAGGCGGCCAAGGCTCTGCGCAAGGGATTGGCCATCCGGCGGCACCTGCTGGAGCACATCCGCAGCCAGGGTGTGACCATGGTCGTGCCCATCGATTTTCCCGGCTTCAACGGCGAGATCGCCGCCAAGGCGCGGGCGGCCGGACTGCCGGTGTTCTGGCTGGTGGCCCCGCAGCATTGGGCCTGGGGCGGCTGGCGTAGCGGCGGCTTCCGTCGGAAGATCACCCGGCTGGGAACCCTCCTGCCCTTCGAGGAAGAGTTCTTCCGGGCCCGGGGCTTCGATGTCTTTCCCATGGGGCATCCCCTGATGGAAGATTACGGCGGCGATTTTCCCCTGGAAGAAAGCATCAGCGACCGGGAGAGACGCCTGTCCAGCCGGAATGAACCCCTGACCATCGGCATTCTGCCCGGAAGCCGGAAACAGGAGCTGAAATCCCTGCTGCCGGTCCTGAAGGTGACGGGGCAGGCCCTGCTGGGGTATCTGGCGGGCAGGGAAGCCCAGTTCCTGGTGAGTTGCGCTTCCGGCGTGGACCCCATCGACCTGACGGAGATCTTCACCATCCCGGCCGATATTTCCCAGGCGCCTTTGCCGGAGGTGCTGCCCCGCATGGATCTGGCCTTGGTGTGCAGCGGCACCGCCAGCCTGGAGACGGCCCTGGCCGGGGTGCCCCATGAATTGGTGTACCGGACCGGAGCGGTGAATCATTTTCTGGCCCGGCTGCTGGTGCGCACACCCCACATCGGTCTGAGCAACCTGATCATGGATCCACCCTTGGTCCGGGAGCACATCCAGGGACAGGCGTCCCCGCTGTCTTTGTCGCGGGATCTGTTGCGTTGGCTGGCCAGACCCGCGGAACGGCAGGAGTTCTACGCCGGGGCTCGCCGATTGCGGCAGCGGTGCGGAGATGTGGGCGTCTGGAAACGCACGGCGGCGGCCATCCGGGAACTGGCCGGGGAGAACCGGGTCGGGGCCTGAGATGGGCTCCTCGCGATCCAAATTCAACCTGCGACTGAAGCTCAAGCTGGCACCCGTCTTCTGGCGCGCTCTGCGCGCGAGCCTCCGGGTGCCCGACCTGCCCCCCGAATTCCGCCAACCCGGACAACCCCTCATCTTCGCCTGCCTGCATCGGGATATCCTGGGCTGCATCATGTACGTGCGGCCTGCCCGTCCTTATCTGCTGGTCTCCGGCAGCGATGACGGACGCATCCTCGTGGAGACCCTGGGGCCCCGGGACTACCGCTATATCCGGGGTGCCACGGGAGAGAACGGGAGTCGGGCGCTGGTCGCCCTGCGGCGTGTTCTGGAGGCCGGCGACAGCATCGGGCTGGCGGTGGATGGGCCCAAAGGACCTTTCGGTGTCGTCCAACCCGGGGGGCTGCAGCTGGCGCGTCTGACGGGGGCGCCCCTGGTCCCGTTGCGACCGGTGTTCCGGCCTCACCTGGTGCTGAACACCTGGGATCGGACGATTGTGCCCTGGCCGCTGGCCCGTTGCGCGATGGAGGTGGGCCCCATCCAGAAGGTGGCGGCAAATGCCGGGGATGCGGAGTTGGCCCGGCGGCAAGAAGAGCTGGCGGAGTTTTTCCGATGAGGAGAGGGTCGTGAAAATTCTGGAACTGAGACCCGCCTGGGTGCGCCTCTTTGCCGGCCGCCCACCCGCGCGGGAGCCTTTCCCTCTGGGAGGGTGGGGGCGGCTGCTGGGCGCCATCATCCGGCGCCGGGCGCGGCAGCGCCCCGTGCCGCCGCGGACCCCGTTCCTGATCTCCGTGGGGAATTTGGCGCTGGGCGGGACGGGAAAGACGCCCGTGGTCATGGACCTGACGCGCCGGTTCGGCGCGGCGGGGGTGCGGGGGGCCATCCTCACCCGCGGTTACGGATCCGGTCTGAAAGGCCCCCTGGTCATCACCGATGACAACCCGGCGGCGGGGGACGAGGCCAGGCTCATGGCCACCGAGGCGGCTCCCTGGCGGTGGCCCGTGATCCAGTCCAGCGACCGCTCCCTGGGGCTGGAGTTTTTGCGGGCGGAATATCCGGACACCCAGGTGGCGTTGCTGGAGGACGCGCACCAGTCGGCGCGGCTGGCCCGCCATCTGGATCTGTTGATCCTGGACGCGTGGGGCTCTCGCGAAAGGGACGGGCAGCCGCGGCTGGTGCCCCGGACGGGCCCCGTCTTTCCCTTGGGGCCGTGGCGCGAGAACGCCACCGGCGCTCGCCGAGCGGCCGCCCTGCTGGTCGAGACATCCGTTCCCGTACCGGCGATCAGCATCCACGGGCAGCCGGTTTTTGCCTTCTCCCGGCGCACCGAGTTGCGCTGGCGAAAGCCCGGTCCGGCCGATCCCGCACAGCCCCGGCGCTGGGGATTGATCTCGGGGATCGCCCGTCCGGAGGGTTTCGAGCAGGCCGCGCTGGAGATCTGTCCGGGGCGGGTGGTGATGGCCGCGCGTTGCCGGGACCATGCGCCCTATGACGCCCGTTTGGTGGCCCGGATTCTGGCTGGGCTGAATGAGCAGGGAGTGACGGCCATCGCCACCACGGCCAAGGATTGGGTCAAGCTGGCCCCCCTGTGGCGTGATGACCGCCCGCTGGCCATCCTGGATCTACGTCTGGTCTGGAGACAGGAGAACGCGCTCGACCACTGGCTGGCCGAGCGCGCGGGATTGCCGTTTTCGAAGCCGATCAGTTGGGATTGACGGCGCCGTAGAAGGTCACCATGAGACCGCCTGAGAGGGACACCGTTTCGGAATTGCCCGTCTCGTGACCGTAGAAGGTCAGCTGGGCGGCGGCCGTGAAGCTGCTGCCCGGGTTGGTGTAGTAGAGGGCTCGGAACCAGGGCTCTTCCTTCATGACGCGGTCCGTCAACATGATGTGCACATTGCCGATTTCTCCCATCGGCACCCGCGCGTCACAGGGAGCGCCGTAAATATTGTGGTCGGTGATTTCCTGCGGGCAGTTGGGGCCCGGGACCCACCTCAGGTCGTAGTTCGTGACGTGGAACCAACTGCTGACATCGTTCTCGGGGATGGTCAGGGTGCTGCTGTAGGGCCGGGCGTAGAACTGAACAGGGATCCAGTCCACGGGGAAGATATCGTCCTCGGTGCCGGCTTCCAGGTCGGGGCCCACATACAGGTAGGCCGAAAGCAGGGGACTGCCTTCATTGACGGAATGGACCTCGCAAACCAGGCGTTGCCATTCATTCTCGTCATAGTTGGCACAACCGGTGGCCAGGGCGCTGAACAGGGCCACGGCCAGCATGAGAGTCAGGGTACGGCGCATCACGGTCAATCCTCCGAGTGGACATTGGTCCTGAATGGTGGTTATTTTCCACTGTCACTATTGTTTTCGCCGGAAGGGATAGGGACTTTAGCGCCGTTTTCCGAAAAAGGGGCTTTCCCTGCCGGCGGCGCGTTCACGCCTCCAAACACGTGGGAGAGAGCATGTCTGCCCAATACATCGGAGATACGGTGCGGAGCCGCTGCCTGGTGGTGGGCTCAGGGATCGCGGGATTGCAGTTCGCTCTGCTGGCGGCCGAGCAGGGCACGGTGCGGGTCGTGACCAAAAAAGAGAGCCGCGAAAGCAATTCCAACTACGCCCAAGGCGGTATTGCCGCCGCCGTCTCACCGCTGGATGATTTCCAGCACCATATCCAGGACACCCTGACCGCCGGCGACGGCCTGTGCAACGAGGAAACCGTCACCCGCATGGTGGAGGCCGGGCCGCGTCTTATCGAACGCTTGCTGGCGGTGGGGGTGGAGTTCAGCGCCTCGCGCGCGGAAGATGGGGAACGTTTCGCCCTGGGGCGCGAAGGAGGCCACAGCCGCCGCCGGGTCCTGCACTGCAAGGACCAGACAGGACGCAAGATCGAGAAGCGCCTTCTGGAGGCCTGCCTGAAGCATCCCAACATCCAGGTGGATGAGAACCACATGGGGCTGGATCTGCTCACGGGCCGGCAAGCCGGCCTGGACGGGGACCTGGCCGCCCGGGTGGTGGGCTGCGTGGTGGTGGACCGCCAGACCCACAGCCGCCGCGCCTATCTGGCCGATGCCGTCGTCCTGGCCACCGGCGGATGCGGCAAGGTCTACAGCTACACCAGCAATCCGGACATCGCCACGGGTGACGGGCTGGCCATGGCCTTCCGGGCGGGGGCCCAGCTGCGCAACCTGGAGTTCGTGCAGTTCCATCCCACCTGCCTGTTCCATCCCCTGGCCAAGAGTTTCCTGATCAGCGAGGCGGTGCGGGGCGAGGGCGCGGTGCTGATCAACCACCGCGAGGAACACTTCATGCCCCGCTACCATCCCCTGGCGGATCTGGCGCCGCGCGATGTGGTGGCCCGCAGTATCGACCGGGAGCTGAAGACCAGCGGTGACCCCTGCGTCTTCCTGGATCTGCGCCATCTGGAGCGGGACAAGGTAGAGAAACGCTTCCCGCATTTGGTCCAGGAGTGCGCCCGCTTCGGCATCGACATGGCGGGCCAGCCCGTGCCCGTGGTCCCGGCGGCCCACTACATGTGCGGCGGAGTGTGGGTGGATGCCATGGCCCGCACCAGCCTGCCGGGGCTGTATGCCGTGGGCGAGGTGGCCTGCACCGGGGTGCACGGCGCCAACCGTCTGGCCAGCAACAGCCTTCTCGAGGCGGTCTACTTCGCGGAACAGGCCGCCCGCGCCCTCGAAGACATGCCGGCGGTGCTGCCGGCCGGGAAGTTGAGCCTGGACGCGGCCTTGCTTTCGCCCCAAGACAAGGAACCGGGCCCGGAGGTCATGGTCCTGGAGCACGACTGGGATTCCGTGCGCCGCGTGATGTGGGACTATGTGGGCATCGTGCGGGATCGGGAGCGGCTGGATATCGCCCTGGAAAGGGTGCGGACCATCCGTGACACGGTGGAGGATATCTACCGGGAAAGCGTCATCAGCCCGGATGTGGTGGAGCTGCGCAACATCGCCCTGCTGGGGGAACTGATCATCCTGTGCGCCCGGGACCGCCGCGAAAGCCGGGGTCTGCATTACACGCTGGATCATCCCAACCGTCTGCCGGAAGCCGTTGATACGGTGTTGACGCGGGGCGCGCGCCTGGCCGGGGAAATCTGCCATGAGCCCGGGGAGCGGGCATGACCCGCCCCTGGTTCGAGACGGCCTTCGGAGCCCACTATCCCCGCCTCTATGCCCACCGCGACGAAGCCGAGGCCCGGCTCTGTCTGGACCTTTTGCCGCGTATGGCCCCCTTGCAGCCGACGGGCCGACCGGTCCTGGATCTGGGGTGCGGGGACGGCCGCCATCTGGCCCGGATAGCCGAGATGACCAGCTTGGTGCTGGGGCTGGATCTGTCCCGGGATCTGCTGCGACTGGCCGCGGGCCGGCCCGGAACGGGCAATCTGGTGCGGGGGGACATGCGTCGTCTGCCCCTGCGGGCGGGTAGTCTGGACAGCGTGCTGAGTCTGTTCACAGCCTTCGGGTATTTCGGTCCGCTGGCCGGCAACGCCCCGGTGGTCCGGGAGGTGGCCCGGGTCCTGACCACAGGCGGACACTGGTTCCTGGACTATCTGGATCCGGAGCGTGTGCGGGCGGAGCTGGCCGGTCGTCCGCCGGTCCGCCGCGAACGTTTGCTGGGTGAGGCCCGCGTGCTGGAAACCCGGCGTCTGAGCGCCGACGGGACACAGGTGTGCAAGGAGGTGGTCCTGCACCACGACCCCGGGGCCGAACCCCTGCGCTATACCGAGGAAGTGGCCCTTTTCTCTCTGGAGCAGATGGATGATCTGGCCGCGACCTGCGGCCTGCGCCGGGTGGCCGCGGCGGGCTCCTATGGCGGGGCCGAACTGGGAGCGGGGGACCGCTGGATCCTGGTCTACCGGCGGGAGACCCCATGAGCCACGCCCTGCCCTGGGATCCGGCCGCCGAGGGTCATGCCCTGGTCGACATGCGCCCCCAGGACGCCTTGTGGCAGCCGTGGTTGGCCGGAGGGCTGGACATCATGCCGGCGGCCGCCGACGGCCTGGAGGATCTTGGTCAGGCCCGCCCCGGCACCGCCGGAGCGTTGCCCGCGGACTACGGCCGGCATCTGCGGCAAGAGGTGGACGCGGGCGTGGCCGCGCGCGAACACCGCTTCGCCATCCGGAACAACATCACCGCCCTGGAGGAAGGGCGGGCGTTGCCCCTGGTCACGGGCCAGCAACCCGGATTTGCCGGAGGCCCCCTATATACCCTGCTGAAAATCACCTCGGTGGTGGCGTTGGCGCGCATGCTGCGCGAGCAGGGCCGGCCGGCCGTGCCCGTCTTCTGGCTGGGCGATGATGACGATGACCTGCGGGAAGCCCTGGCCGCCAGGGCCTGGTGGCCCGGGCGTGACGGCCTGCTGGCCCCGGCCACGGGCGCGGCCTCCGATTCCGGGCGGCAGGCCGTCATCGGGACGCTGGGCGGGCGCCGGCTGGAAAGCCCCTGGATCCGGGCCCTGCGGCAGGACGGCGTGCCCGTGGATCAGGTCTGGGAAGAGGCCCTGGATTCCCTGCTGGCCACGGACCCGGACCTGTCCCGCTGGACGGTCCAGACCCTGTGGCGCCTTTTCGGGAAAGACGGCCTGGTCATCGTGCGGGGCCATGACCCGCGGCTGCATGCCTCCGCGGCGGAGTTCTACCGCCTGGTGATCCCTCGGCTGGAGACGTTACGGGCCAGGGCCCGAGAGGGCCGCGATCTGGCCGTGAAGCGGTTCGGATGCGCCCCCCTGGCCGAAAACAGCCTCCTGCGACCCCTTTATGGGATGCGGGGAGAGCACCGGATTCCTGTTCCGGACGCTGATCTGATGGCGGAAGCGTCCGCCGCGGACACGTCCAGGTTGCGTTGCGGCGTGATGCTGCGCGCTCTGCTGCAGGACTGGTTGCTGGGCCCCGCGGCGGTGGTCGTCGGGCCGGGAGAACTGGGCTATCTGACGCAGTTGCTTCCCCTGTACCGGGAACTGGGCCTGCCGCGCAGCCCGCTGCTGCCCCGGCTGTTCGGCTGGGTGATCCCGCGAGATCTGCCCATGGCCGGGCTGATGGACGCCGCCGGCGCGGGCCCTCTGGACGCGACCCAGGCGACTGATCTGGCCACGGCGGCCGCCGAGACCTCGCGCGCCGTCCTGGAGCACATCCTGACCCAGATGGGTCTGCCCGAGGAACGGGCCGCTTCCCTGGCCGCGGGCCGTTCCCGGCGCTGGGCCAAGGGGGTGGGGAGCATGCTCCGCGATGAGTCCCGCCGCCTGGCGGTGGAGCGCCGGGCCGCCTACCCGCCCTGGATTTTCCCGGAAGGCCTCCGCCAGGAGCGCAAGCTGGCCTGGGCCCCTCTGGCGGCCGTATGGGGCGAACCCTTTCTGCAAGCCCTGCTGGAGGCCGCCCGCCGACACTGGCAAGACGGCCGTCGGGGAGCGTGGCGGGAATATCTGGTGCGCGTCCCGGAACATCTTCTGACCGGCTCGAAAGGCAGCCCGTGATGAACCCGAACAACCGCTGTGATCTGTTGGTGGTATCGCCCCATACGGATGATCTGGAGATCGGCCTGGGGGGCATGGCCGCCGCCCTGGCCGCCCGAGGCCGTAAGGTCTGGGCCGTGGACCTGACGCGCGGGGAACTGGGCAGCAACGCCACGGTACAGGAGCGCTGGCGGGAGGCGGCGGAGGCCTCGCGCATTCTGGGTTTGACGGGCCGGCTGCAACTGGACCTGCCGGACGGCTTCCTGGATGCCGCCAACCGGGAACACCTATTGCCTTTGGTCTGGGTGCTGCGCGCCCTGTGCCCGCGCTGGGTGGTCAGCGCGCCGGATCCGGTGCGCCACCCCGACCATCGGGCCGGGGCCGAACTGGCGCGCAAGGCCTGCTTCCTTGCCCGGCTGGTCCGGCTGCGGGTGACGCCGCCGGCCCACCACCTCTGGACCGGCGGCGCGGAACTACCCCAGGCGGTGGAGGCCTTCGCGCCCGAATCCTGCTTTCATGTGTGCGCCGACGGGGAAGACCCCGCCCTGCTGTTCGATATCAGCGACCACTGGGAAACCAAGCGGCGCAGCCTGATGGCCTACGCCAGCCAGTTCTCCCGCGCGCCGGGGCGCCGGGCCACCATGATCAACGACACGGCCTTCCTGGAGAAGATCGAGCGCCGAGCCCGGACCTGGGGACGCCTGGCGGGCTGCGCCTTCGCCGAAGCTCTGGGCGGGGCCCCCCGTCCGGTTCTGGATGATCTGCCCGCCCAGAGGTGGCGCTCTTGAGGATGCCCAACATCGGCATCACCTGTTATCCGGACCAGGGCGGCAGCGGCGTGGTGGCCACCGAGTTGGGGCTGCACCTGGCCCGGCACGGGTGCGAGGTGCACTTCATCTCCAGCCATCTGCCGTTCCGGTTGCGCTCCTACGCCACCAACATCTTCCACCACCCGGTGGAGCTGCCGGAGTACCCGGTCTTCCGCAGCTCGCCCTACACCCTGAGCCTGGCCACGACCATGCACGATGTGGCCCGGCAGCACGACCTGGACATCCTGCATGTGCACTACGCCATCCCGCACACGGCCAGCGCTTTCCTGGCTCAGCAGATGCTGCAGCCCACCAACCTGAAGGTCGTCACCACCCTGCACGGCACGGACATCACGCTGGTGGGGCAGGAGCCGTCGTTCTTCCCGATGACGCGCTTCCTCATCGAGCGCAG
>PDQT01000101.1 GCA_002747875.1 bacterium DOLZORAL124_64_63 | reverse complement strand
GAAAAATTGAAAAAAAGAATCAGATAGGCACCCTGTTCTTCCGTGGGATTCCGGCCGATCCAGGTATGGCCGAACAGCTCGTCAAACCGGTCCTTCTTGTTGATATCGTAATAATTGCGCAAAACGGAGGTCCACAAGGACTTGCCGAACCGCCGGGGACGGATGAAAAAAGCGTACCAGGCAGCACCCTCCAGCACGGGGATGAAACGGGTTTTGTCCACATAATACAGGTTTTCAGCGACCATTTTTTCATAGTCGGAAACCCCGTAGGGGATGCGTTTCATTGTTTTGGGGATGATCATGGGGTTGTCCGTTCTTCTCCCGGCCTTTTCCCGGTAAACATCATTTCGCCGCCAGCATTATTTCCGGATCATCATGAGGGCCGGCCGCCTCAGAACATCCTGTTTCCGGGCCGGATGCCGTCTGTCCGGTGCCGCAGACGATACACATAGGCCAGCACCTCGGCCACGGCCCGGTAGAGATCCGGCGGAATGATATCCCCGATCTCCACATTGCGGAACAGGGTCCGGGCCAGAGGCTTGTCTTCCACCAGCGGCACCCCGGCGTCTTTGGCGATTTCCCTGATCCGGGCCGCCACATGGCCCCGGCCCTTGGCCGTGACCTTGGGGGCCGCGCTTTTTCCGGCTTCGTATTTCAGGGCCACGGCGATTTCCGTGGGGTTGGTGATGATCACGTCGGCCTCGGGAACGGACGTCATCATCCGCCGGCGGGCCATCTCCATCTGCATGGCCCGGACCCGGGCCTTGATCTGGGGATCGCCTTCCTGTTGTTTATGCTCATCCCTGACCTCCTGCCGGCTCATTTTCAGATCTTCTTCGTACTGCCAGCGCTGATAGAAAAGATCCAGCGCCGCGATAAAAATCATGCCCATGCAGGCGTAAAAGGCGATCCGCAGGGCCTCGCGGCCGATATATTCCAGGATGGGACCAACGCTGCTCTGGATCAGGCCCGGCATCTGGTCCGCCTCCTGGTACAGAAGTGCAATGGCGATCCCGCCAATAAGACTCATCTTGACCAGGGATTTCAGCAGTTCCACCAGGGATCGCAGGGAAAAAAGCCGCTTGAGCCCGGACAGGGGATTGAGCTTGCCGAAATTCGGCGTCAGGCTTTTTGCGGACAGAAGGAATCCGAACTGGGCGATATTGGCCGCCACCCCGGCAAGGAACACCGCGATAAAGACCGGTGACAGCAGAATCATGACCTGCTGGAATACGGTCAAAAAGAGCCGGTGCGTCCACAGCGGCGCCACGGCGGCCCCGTGCAGCCCCTGAAAGATCTCCCGGCCCAGGTCGGTCATCTCCCTGAACATCCAGGAGCCGGACAGCCAGAGTGACCCCAGGGCCGCCAGCATCACAAAGGCCGAGGCCACTTCCTGGCTTTTGGGCACATTGCCCTTTTCCCGCGCCTCGCTCCGGCGCTTGGGAGTTGGCTGCTCGGTTTTCTCCTGATCCGGCATCCGGCCTGCTCCCGTCCGGGGTTTCGTCTGGTCGGGGCGGCATCAATCCGCCCGAAGTAATTTTCCGGCCCGGCCGATGGGGACCGTCAGCCGGCGGAAAGCCGCAGCATCCGCCGGATCATGCCGTAGAACAGGGGATCAAGGGCCGGCCAGAAATAGGTAAGGGACAGGGCCATGAAAAACAGTCCCACCAGGATTTTCATGGGCATGGCCACGAAAAAAATATTCATCTGGGGCACGGTCCGGGCCATGAGCCCGAAGGCCACGCTGGTCAGCAGCAGGGCCGCGATGACCGGCGCCCCGATTTTAAGGGCCGTGGTAAACATCTCCGCTCCGGCGGCGTTCATCAACGCGGCGGCTCCCGGCCCCGGCGACCAGGTTCCGGGCGGGGCGATGGAAAATCCCAGAACCACGACCCTGATCACGGCATGGTGCATGTCCAGCATCACGAAGGCCAGCAGGGAAAAAATATTCAGGATCTGACCGGTAATGGACATCTGGGAGCTGCTTACCGGATCCATGACATTAACAATGGCAAATCCCATCTGGAACCCGGCGAGCTGCCCGGCAAGCTGCACCCCGGCAAAAAGCAGGCGGATAAACAGGCCGTAAAACAGGCCCAGCCCCGCTTCGATCAGGACCATCAGGCCCAGGGCCACGGTCCCGGAAGCCGGCGGCGGCGGATTTCCAGAAAGCAGGGGATAAACCATCAGGGTCAGGCCCATGGTCAGTCCCACCTTTGCCATGGCCGGGACGCCCCTCATATCCATGGGAGGCAATGCGGTGATAACGCCCGCCATGCGCACCAGGATGAGAAAGAAAAGCTGGACGGTCTCCGGCGCGATGCGCAGGGACAGAAGCAATTGATCCAGCGTCATGTGCTACCGGATCATCTGGTGAAAATTGCTGAATAAATGACTGGTAAAGCTGATCATAAGCTGGAGCATCCAGGGGAAAAAAACAAGCAGGGCCAAGGCCACGGCGATCATTTTCGGGATGAAGATCAGCGTCATTTCATTGATCTGGGTGGCGGCCTGAAACATGCTGATGAGCACCCCGGCCACCAGCCCGGCCACCAGCATGGGCGAAGCCAGCATCAGGGCCGTTTTCAGGGCCTCGAAAAAAAATCCGGTCACGAATTCAGGGGTCATTTTTTTGCCTTGCCCTTTTTGTCTTTTTCAATATCCCGTAAAACTCTTCATGAGCGATCCGATAATCAGCCGCCACCCGTCGGCCAACACGAAGAGCATCATCTTGAACGGCAGCGAGACCATGATGGGCGGCAGCATCATCATGCCCATGGATAAGAGTACGCTGGCCACCACCATGTCCACGATCAGAAAAGGCACATAAAGCAGAAACCCGATCTCGAACGCGGTTTTCAGCTCGCTGATGACAAAGGCCGGGATGAGTACATGAAAGGGAATATCATCAATTCCGGCGGGCCGTTTCATCCGGGCCAGGGAGACGAACAGGGCCAGGTCTTTTTCCCGGGTCTGGGCCGCCATAAAGCGGCGCAGGGGAACGGCGGAAATCTCCACGGCCTCGGTCAGGGAAATTTCTTCCGCCAGATAGGGCTGCAAGGCTTCCCGGTTCGCCTGATCCAGCACAGGCTGCATAACGAAAAAAGTCAGAAACAGCGAGAGCCCGATCACCACCTGACTGGGCGGCATCTGCTGGGTGCCCATGGCCTGCCGGAGCACGGCCAGCACAATGACGATCCGGGTGAAGGCCGTCATCATAATGAGAATGGCCGGCGCAAGGGAAAGCAGGGTGAACAGGAGAAAAATCTCCAGCACCAGGGCCGTATCCTTGCCGTCGCCTCCCTGGTCCACTCCGATCTGGATTTTGGGCATGGTAATGGAAGAGGCCGCCTGGGCCGCCTGATCTCCGCCAGATACGGCCGCCAGCAGCAGCAGGAGTACCGGCAGCAGGAAAAGGGCCGCCCGGAGGCGTTTTCCTTCCCCTTTCATGGGATTATTCCGGATATCGCCCCGGCGAAAGAAAGGGCCGGTGAAAACGGATTCCGGATGCGCACTCATGATTCGATATGCTCCCGTTCCACGCTGCGGCCCAGGGCGGAAGCCAGCGCGGCGGAAAACGAGGAGGATATCCCGGTGTTTTGCGGTGCGGCGGGATCGCCATCGGCCTTATCGGCGAGCAGGATGCCGGACGGGCCGCCGTCGGGCGGCCGGATCGCCGGGGTCTCGGAGGTATGCAGCACACGGATGCCCTCCCGGCTCATGCCCACCACCAGAAGCGCACCGGGAACCTGAAGCAGGGCCGCCTGGTGGCCGGGAGCCAGCATGACCCGTTCCAATACCCGCAGACGGCGTCCTCCTCCGGGCATACCGGTCCCCATGAGGCGGCGCACCAGCCATAAAACCGTGAAAAGCAGCGCAAATCCGGCCACGAGGGCTGCGGCCATACGCAGGGCTGCGGCGGTGAGATCCGGTTCCGGGCTCATCCCAGCTTCTCGATCCGTTCCACGGGGCTGATGATTTCCGTGATCCGGACCCCGTATTTTTCATTGACCGTGACCACGTCCCCCCGGGCGATCAGGCGGTCATTCACCAGGATTTCCAGGGGTTCCCCCGCCAGTTTTCCCAGCTCGATGACCGATCCCTGCCCCAGCTTGAGAAGATCGGATATCCGCATACGGGTCCGGCCCAGCTCCACCGTAATCTGGAGGGGAATATCCAGTATGAAATCAATATCCCGGGGAGGGGGGGCCGGACTTATATCGTCCAGCGGGAAGTCCATATCGTCTTCCTGCCCGAATGCGTCTTTCTGCTGCAGTTCATCCGCCATAAACGGCTATGCCTCCGTTGTCCCGTTATATGTCGAGGTGATCCGGACGGCCCGGTTTCCGCGCGATACGCCGGGAACTCCCTGAAATTTGGTCACATCTTCCACCCGGACCGGCACGGGATCATGGATGCCGGCATCCAGGGAAATCACATCTCCGGTTTCCAAATCCAGAAGATCCCGGATCGTATAGGTTCCGCCGCCCAGCTCCACCACGATATTCACATCGGTCTGGCGCAGCATATTATTGAGCCGGGGGTCGGGCATGCTCTTGGAGGCCATCTCCCGCAGGTTTTTATAAGACAGCTTTTCCTTGATGGGTTCCAGGGTCTGGAAGGGAATGCAGACATGGAGATTGCCCGTGTATTCGTCTGAATTCAAGAAAAAGGAGAGTACCACCACCTGGTCCGTCGGGCCGATGACCTGGATGAAATCCGGGTTGGATTCCATTTTGCGGTATAAAAACCGGAAGTGATGGACCATTTCCCAGGATTTTTCCAACTGCTTGAGAATGTCCACCACCAGGCGCCGCAGAACCCGCTGCTCAATCAGGGTGAAATCGCGCATCCGGCTGACCGGTTTTCCCGATCCGCCAAAGACGCAGTCAATGAAGGAAAAGGCCAGACTGTCGGTGATGACGAGCAGGGCCGAGCCCCGGAAAGGCTCCATATTGAAAATATTAAAATTGGTGGGTTTGTTGAAATCATTCAGAAAATCGCTGAACTTCTGCATCTCCGTGGATACGAAATCCACCTCAATGGCCCGGCGCAGATGTGTACCCAGCACGTCCTTGAGCGCGACGGCAAAGCGGTGGCAGACTTCGTTTAAAACATCGAACCGCTCGCCCGGCCGTTTGATCTGCACATGGAAATCATAGGGAAGGGCATCTTCCTCCGACGGTTCCGGCTGTTCGGGCTCTTCTTCTTCGGACCCTTCCGCCATGGCAGAATACAGGGCGTTGATCTCATCCTGCGAAAGTATTTTTTCGGACAAATTCCGCCTCCGCTACTGGATCACAAAATCCGAAAAAAATACGTTTTTGATGCTGCCGCGGGCCAGGCGTTTGTTCACTTCCTCCTTGATTTCCTGGCGGACGATTTCCTTTCCTTCCACGGAGCGCAGCATGGCCGATTCCTTGGATGAGAAGATGGTCAGCAGCGCGTCTCTGATTTGGGGCAGACGCCGTTCCAGTTCGTCGCGTACCCTGGATTCGCTTTCCTCTCCTTTTTTGTCCGCCCTGGCCAAATCCATTTCCAGGTGAATGGTCACCCGCAGGTATTTGGTCAGTTTGGGGTCGCCCAGGTTCACGATAAAGGGATTCATGGCAAAGGTCGGTCCGATATCCGGTTTTACCGGTTTCTCTTTTTTTTTGCCCTTACCGGCTTCATCTCTTTCCCCGCTTTCAGAGGCCTCCTCTACGCCGCTCAAAAACGGGATTTTATCGCGCATCAGCCAGACGCTGCCGCCGCTCACAAAAAAAAATAGCAGGGCAAACGCAATCAGGATGAGTACCAGGGGGTTTCTGTTCATTTTTCCTCTTGGATTTTGTTTCGGTATGAATCCGGTCTTTCTGCGGTTTTTTGATTCGAAAAATCCTCATCGGGAAGATCCGCGCCTTCCAGGAGGATCTCCACTCTCCGGTTTTCCGCCCGGTGAGACGGGCTGTCATTGGGATATACCGGTTTTTTCGCTCCATATCCAGTGGCGGAGATGCGATCCGCCGAAATTTTCCCGGATTCCACAAGATGCCGGGCCACCTGGAGGGCCCGCGCCATGGACAGTTCAATATTGGTTTTATAGCGGGATCTCCGGATGGGCCGGTCATCGGAATGGCCCTCGATCCGGATTTTCCCCTCTCCCCCGGACAGGACGGGGATCACCCGCTTCAGCAATTTTCGTCCGTCAGCGGATAATGCCGCCTTCCCGGAGGCGTAGAGCAGGGTTTCCGTCAATACCAGGCGGATGCCCTCGTCCTGCACCTCTGTCCGGATGCCGGTATTGTCCTCAAGCCGTCGAAGAGCCTCAATCATTTCCGGCGTAAGGACCGGTGGGGCAGGCCTTGACGCAGGCGCCGGGGCTGCGGCTTTTTCGCTCATCCTGCTCAGATTCACGAGGTCCACGCCGGTTTTTGCCGTCATGAGAAGAAACGCGGCCATAAGGACCACCAGCAGGACATCAAAAGCGGCGGGAAGGCGAAAGGAATTCATTTTGACTCGCAGATCCAGGAGTATATCGCCAAGCGAACCGGCCGCAGGGGCCGGGGCGAAACGGAAGCCCCTGCGGTCCATGTTGAGTGCCGGGTTGTGCGGCATTTGTGTATAAAGCACTCAATTCCAATTAGTTAATTGCGAGCGAACGTAACAATTCGACCATACGTAGTACTGCAAGCCTATTTTAAAATCACTTAATTGTTTCGTTTCTTATAAGGAATGTAAGGGATTATCCTTTCAGGGCTTACTTTATATAGAGGTATGAGCATTCTGTGATCATTTGTAAGAACACTAAAGTCTTTTGATAGCGTGATTATCGAGTTATCCGTTAAGCCGAATTTAAGGAAAAAGTCACCCTTGCAGTCATTAGAAATTAAGGTTTCTGCTTGCCTGAATAAGCTAAAAATTTCCCTTGCCAATTCAAAGGCTCTAATTCTTGCTTGGTCGTTCAAGTCGATTAAATTAGAAACTTCTGCAGCAATATAAGGGGTTATCAAAACCTCCTTATAACCTTTGACAAATGCCCATAGCTGGTAGTAATCCTCGATACAGAAATCCCCCAGGCGCTTTGACTTTTCGATATATCGCCCTTCGTCAATTCTGCCAATGATCATCACAAGAAGAAGATTGGTGTCTATTAACAGCCCATCTTTCATTCTCGTTACCTCTCTTTGCAGGCCTTAAATCCCTTGAAAGTGAAAGTGTTTTTGTCGACGATAAAAACCTTGTATTCTCTTCTCGTTCCCATGAGTGTAGCTAGTTGAAATATATTGTTTTTTTTATTGGCGTCCCCCGCTGATTCAAATGGGATTTTGTCTCTCAGGTAATAGCTCAAAGTAATTTCATAGTCCCCGCCGGAAATAACCGCACCTTCCAAAGTAAATTCTGCCGCCCCGGGAACAAGATCTCTAGCATTTTTTTCAGCAACAGCAATAGCTTTTTTAAAATCCATCTCTCGACTCCTCGCTTAATTATTCATTCTATATCTTAGAGAGTTTTGACATCAGCACCTGGATTCTAACGGAAATCTGCGCCCTTGCTACATAATTTTGGCATATGCAACCCTGTGAGTCAAAGCTTAAAACCATTATAATGTTATGTTCCTGTTTTCTCAGTATCCTGACCTTTGGCATAACGCCAGGTTCATCAGCGCTCTCTGTCAAGATAGATGTCGCATAAAATGGAAAAAAACAATAGTTCAGCGTGCCCGCGATCTCCCTCTCCCAAGGCCGCCAGTGCTTTGACATAGCAGAGATTTAGGGCTGAGTGTGTCATAACTCATTGGGGCTATTATAAATCAGAGTTCAATTATCCTGAAATTAAGCCATGACAAAGCAATAGGGAAGGGGAATGGCACCGACGGTTCTATGACATTGGGTAGCGATTCAAAAAGGTTGCCCCCTACTTCTTCCTCAGAACGGCGACAAGCCAGCTGTCACTGTGTTCAACAGAGATGTCCGTGGCGGCAGCAAGCAAATGGTTGACGCCGAAGGCCATATCTGCATTTCCGAGCGTCAGGTCACCATTTCGGGAAAAAAGATCCCATTGGTACATTCCACGATAATTTCTGTTTCCACCCTCCCGAACAGAATGGCTCAGAAAGATGGCTCCCCCCGGCTTCAGAACACGCACCATTTCACGCAGCGCTTTCACCGGATCATAACAGCAGTGCAGACTGTTGCAGACATATACAAAATCGAAAAAATTCCGCTCGAACCGGGAAGACAATGTTTCCATGTCCACGGATTCAGTTCTCACCGGCGGTGTCCGTTTGGTTTTTCTTAAAAAATCATTGTATTCTTCGGCCAAAACATCAATCGGGAAAATCACGACGTTCCTTCCGGGCCATTGCTTGCCAACGCCGGTCAGCGGTCCGGCCCCTGCGTCCAGAATGAAGACATCCGCCCCCGGCGGCGCGTCCACCTCGTCGCGGATATGCGGTTGAAGGGCAGATCGCGGGTCCATCCGGAACGCATAGTCTTCTGGCCAGTCAAGCCCCTGACCGTCAATCCACCGCTCCCAGACATCCATCTCTTCCGGAAGCCCTTTCCGCCACTCGGCTTTCAACTTTTTTATTCGCCGGTGGTATCCGCCCAGTAACAGTTGGCCCGATGTCAGGGTCGCCCTGAGATTTTGCTTGGTTCTTTTAAAGGCGCGTTCCCATCCATTACGTGTTTTATCAATTTCCTTTTCAGGAAAACCGAGGATTCCACACCCCCCCATACTGTTTTTGATTCCGCGCCGGTCCGCTTCGGCACGGGCAAAGGCGACAAGACGGACAAGAGAATCGCTTGTTTCCGAATCAAAGGCGTCCACATCCCAGGTGATCTGAGCGACACCCGAGTTTTCAGCCCGGTCAATGAATCCGATGACTTCCCTTTTGGATGAATTTTTGGGGATAAAAATATATTTCGCGACCACTGTTCCACGACGTGCATATGCCGCCAGATTTTTCCAGACGGTCTCAAAACAATCCCGTTTCTTGATGCCGATATAAGTTTCGGACGATCCGGCATCCACGCTGCAAACAATGTCGTTTCCATCGGATGTCAGTCCCCCCGCCAAGGCGTCGGACCAAACCGTTCCGTTGGTGGCGACGCTCTGCCGAACGCCATGCGATGCGAGTTGTTCGTAAACCGAATCGAATTCATCAAGAAGCAATGGCTCCCCCCCACCCCATGCAATTGTCGCTTCGGGAGAAAGGAAACAGCCGTCGATCATTGACGAGACGGTTTCCCCTACCGGATACGGCTTGAGTCCTTTTTGAATAACCGCAGGCGTATCCCACCACCGGGAGCTGGTTTGGGGTCTCTGGAGATAGCAATACGAGCATCTAAGATTGCATTTTGTGCTGTGAGAAAAATTAATTTTTTCAATTAACCAATTGTTTTTATTCCAAATTTCATTTTTCTTCAAGCCACATCCATGACAGGCCTTAAAACCGTCCGACTGAATGAGGCGAACAATATTTTCCCGACGCTCCAAAATCTTCCCGACCGGCAGGGGGCCGCCTGTAAAATTACAAATTTTTGGCCAGCCAAGATCGCCGTGATGCACCAGACAGCAGACATAAAGACCATCGGGAGCGAAAGCCAAGCCGCCTTCAAGCCACTCGCAACTCTGATAAGGTTTGTACATAAAAAACACTCCAACCGGTCGCGCTTCAGATCAGGCCTGTCGCATAGTGGCTTGCGGCCGCCATCCCGGCGCGACGAGGGTCTCCAATTCAAAGCGCCCGGTTGTGCCGTCCGGGCGATATTGATCGTCGGCTTCGGTGTAGGCGGAGTGGCGGGTGCCCTTGTTGCGGTAGCGCTCCAGACAGGAGAAAGGCGGGAGGTGGTTTTTCTGGTGCATCCTGTTTTTCCCGGTCGCAGCTTGCCGCCGATTCACAGGCCCGTCAAAGGCGGCATGCGGCCTTTGGCGGGCCCAAGCTGCAGCTCACTGCCGACCTCAATCCCTGAGCCTGCCTTTCGGAGGCGACTGTCAGCGTTTCAGGTTCATCAATTCCTGTAAAATCTCGTCCGAAGTGGTGATCACCTTGGAATTGGCCTGATAGGCCCGCTGTACCTGGATCATGTTCACGAATTCCGTGGAAAGATCCACATTGCTCATTTCCAGCTCCCCCGGAGAAATCAGTCCGCGCGGTCCCGTTCCCGGAATGCCGGCCGTTGGCTGGCCCGAGGTCACGGATTCGATATAGGTATTTCTGCCCTTGCCCGTCAGCCCCATATTATTAATGAAGGTGGAGATCATGAGCTGGGCCAAAGGTTCCACCTGGCCGTTGGAATACACTGCGGTCACGATCCCTTCCTCGGAAACGGAGATCACCTCCAGGGCCCCTGCCGGAAGTCCGTCCTGGGAAAGTTCGGTGGCGGCCGAGGGCGAAGCGTACTGGGTGATGGTGGCATTGTTCACGCCCAGATCATCGAACAGATCCCACTCGATTCCCTGGCTGGTGGAGGGGTTCGTGGCGTCCGGATTGATCACGGCGCCGTTGGACAGGGCGATATTGATTCGCAGATCGGCGGCGGCCCCGCCAGCCGTGGTCAGGGCACCGGAACTGTTGAAAACCAGCTTGACGGGCCGGGTATCCGGATCATAGGTGACAGCATTATCCGTGGGATCGGCCACCGGATTGCCGTTGATCTGGATATCGGCCAGAGCGGCGTATTTCGTGGGCACCGTCACATCTACGGCCCATTCATTGGGTACCGAGGTTCTGGTGAAAAACATGGTCAGGGGGATGGGGTTTCCCAGGGAATCGTACACCGTCATGGTGGTGGAAAAAGTGGACAGATTGCTGGGCGAGGAATCCAGATTCAGGATGCTGCGCAGCTTGGTGGTAGGGTTAGGCTGACCCAGGCCGATTTCCACCCGGATATCTTCTGCTTCCCCGGTTTCGCGGGTGACCGGGTTGATGTAATAACCTTGAACCCGCAGTCCGTCCGGATTGACCAGATAGCCGTTCTTGTCGAAATTGAACTGCCCGGCCCGGCTGTAATACATCACGTTGTTTTCATTGTTCCGCAGGGTGAAAAAGCCCTCCCCGTTGATGGCCAGATCCGTGGGATTTCCCGTGGATTCCGGGGCTCCCTGGGCCCAGGAGGTGTTTACGTTCCACATGGAAACGCCGTCTCCATAGCGCTTGGCCTCCATGATTTCGCCCAACAGGCTGGAAAAGGTGGCCATATTGGATTTAAAGGAAGTGGTCTTCACATTGGCAATATTATCGCCGATGACGCTCATGCCGTTGGCGTAGGCGTTCAGGGCGGATATTCCCGTGAACAGGGCTTTGAGCATTTCTCCGGATCCTTTCTTTAGTCTTCCGTCTTTTCGACGGAAACAACGTCCGTCAGGGCGATCTGGCCGACGTCGGTCAGCAGCACGGCGGCGCCCCTGGAAAAGGCGACGCCGGTAACTTCCTGTTTTGTATAGCCGGTCGAGGTCACGGCGGCGCCGTCGGCGTCGGCGGCGGCAATGGAATAGGTGTAGAGCCCGTCGCTCACGGCGTTGCCGCTGCGGTCGGCGGCGCTCCACTTGACTGTATGGGGCCCGGCGCTCATGGGGCCTTTTTCGAGTGTGGTCACATAGCCGCCGTTGGCGTCGTAAATGCTGATGAAAACGGACCGCGCGTCTCCCGCCAGATCAAAGGTCAGGCTGGAGGCGTTTCCCCCGGCCACGGAAATGGCAGAGCTGCCGGCCGTCACCGTCGTGCCGATGTAGGAGACGGCCTGGGTGTTGGCCGAGATCTGCTGGCCGGAGACCACGGTTTTCATCTGATTGCCGATGTTCATCAATTGCTCCAACTGGTTGAACTGGGCCAGCTGGGCCGTGAATTCCGTGGAATCCATGGGGTTGAGCGGATCCTGGTTCTGCAATTGGGCCACAAGCATGGTGAGGAAATCGTCCTGTTCCAGTTCGCCGGGCCTGCCCGTTTTTGTGGCGCTGGCTGCGGAATTGACCGTGGTGTACGGTGTAATGCCGTTTAATGCCATATCGTTCTCCCTTGGCGGCCGCAATGCCGTCGTGCCGAAGGAAACAGATCAGACGAAATAATCTACCCGGCCGGCCCGGGCTTCGCCGTTTCCATAGCCGGAATGTCCGACGGGATAATCCGGAAGCGCCGTCATATCCCCGTCGGCGGCGGCCGTTGATTCGGCCCCGGATTTCGCATCGTTTCCGGCAAAGGCGTCTTTCGGGGATGCGCCCGGATCATTTGTGAGCATGACATCCACATTTCCGATCTCCAGCCCCCGGGCCTGGAGGTCGGCCCGGAGCTGGCCCAGGTTCTGTTCCATCAGCTCCCGGACCACCGGGGCTTCGGCCATGATGCGGATATTCACGAGATGCTGGTCCGAACTCACTTCCATGCGCACCTGCCCCAGTTCCGGCGGATACAGATTCACGCGGATTTCCCCGGTCCCGGATTTGAAGGACGTCACCCGGACCCTGTCCATGACCTGGTCCATGATGTCTGCGGCCCGGAGAGCCCGGGATGCGGTTGTTCCGTGAAGAAGCGCGGTTTCGGACGGGGGCCGGGCGGCTTTCTCTCCCTCCGTCACGGCGGCCGGCGCCGCAGCGTTTTTTCTCCGGGAAAAGACGGCGGCATCCATCAGGGCGGCGGCATCCGCTGGAAGCCCGCCGCTTTTTCCCTGCCTGCGGGATGCAGACAGCAGTTCTTCGGCCATATCGTCGATCAGATCGCCGGCCGTCTCCGCAGCCGCCGGTTCCGTCCCGGTTCCGGACGCCGCAGCATTGGCATGGATCATGGCTGCGGTCAGGGCATCGGCCCGTTGTCCATTCCATAAGGTTTCGGTGGCGGCCGTCGTATTTCCGTCAGCCGCGATCGTCAAAAAATTGACGCCTCGTCCGGAATCCATCGACAGGCCGGTGTTCAGGGACGCCGGCAATTGAGACGCGGTTCCGGACAGGGCGGTGTCCGGCCCGCTGCCGGTCTGGGGCCGCTGATCGGCCGCCTGCCGCCAGTTGTCCCCGAAAAGAAGGCGGAGAACGGTTTCCGCTCCGCCGGATTCCGTTCCGGCGGCGGCCGCCACGGCGGCCAGGAAGTCATTATCCGGTCCATTTTCCGGCGTGGCGTCTCCAGGCGTATCCGTCCGATCCGTTCGGGAGGCGGATGTGTCGGACAGCCGTGCGGAAGCGCCGGCATCCCCACTGCCGGCTCTTCCTGTTTCAGCCGGGGCCGCACCGTCCGCCGTCCGGGCGGATGATCGTCCGGCGGCGGAATACGCCGGTTGTGAAGCGGCAGGCCCGGGGCCTGCCGGAATGGGTATGTACACGATGTCCTCCTGTTACGGGGGCTAACGCGGGGTGCGCTGCCGGCGGATATGGCGGCCGACGGCAATATCGCCGATGAATTTTTCTTCTTCTTTTCGCAGGCGCTCGGCATGGGCCCGCCGATCCGCGTCTTCGAGTATTTCCAGCATTTTTCGTGCCTTCATGGCCGAAAGCACGGATTCACGGCATCGGGCCGTTTCCCCGGCCGCTTCGGCCAGGATCCGTTTCCGCTGTTCTATTTCCCGGATCATCCGCTCGTCAAAGGCCTGGTACTGCAAAATCTCACCGGAATGCACGCCGGCGAGGCGCAACTGATCCATTTCATTCCGGCGTTCCCGCCGCAGGGACCGGGCCGCCGCCGTTTCTTCCCGGCGGGCCTCTTCCCGCCGCAGGGCTTCGGCCAGCTCCCGTTTGGCCTGGTCTTCCAGGAACCGCCGGTGGCGCAAAGCAGCGTCAAAGCGGAAGTGAAACATGGGGGAAATTCCTGTTCCGGTTTCTGTTCTGGTTTCTGTTCCGGCTCCTGGACTGGTCACGGATCAGATCCCGGGATCCGCCGGGAGCGCGGCCCTGTCTTCCTCCGGCTCGGAGGCAAAAATTTCGGCCAGCCGCGCGGCTGCGGCCTCAAAATCCACCCGTTCCGGAATATCCTGGCGCAGATAGGCGTTCATGGGGCCCCGCAGGCGGATAGCCCGGTCAATGGCCGGATTGCTGCCCGCGACATAGGCCCCGATATTGATGAGATCCTCGGCGCCCCGCCAGTCGGTGAGCACCTCCTTGAACCGTCCGGCCAGGCGGCCGTGTCCGGCCGGCACCAGATCCTTCATGACGCGGCTCACGCTGGCGGGCACGTCAATCGCCGGATAATGGTTCCGCATGGCCAGACTCCGGGAAAGAACAATATGACCGTCAATAATGCCCCGCACCGCGTCGGCCACAGGTTCGTTCATGTCATCTCCTTCCACCAGCACGGTATACAGGCCGGTGATATCCCCGGACCCGTTGTCGGGACCGGCTCCGGCCCGCTCCAGCAGCTGGGGCAGAAGGGCAAAGACCGAGGGGGTATAGCCCTTGGCGGTGGGCGGCTCTCCGGCGGAAAGCCCTATTTCGCGCCGGGCCATGGCAAAGCGGGTCAGGGAATCCATCATGAGCAGCACATTGGCGCCCTGGTCCCGGAAGAATTCGGCGATGGCCGTGGCGGTAAAGGCGGCCCGCATACGGATGAGGGGCGGCTTGTCCGAGGTGGCCACCACCACCACAGAACGGCGGAGGCCTTCCTCTCCCAGGTTCCGGTGGATGAATTCATTGAGTTCCCGGCCCCGCTCGCCCACCAGGGCCACCACATTGACATCGGCCCCGGCGTGACGGGCGATCATGCCCATAAGCACGCTTTTTCCCACGCCCGAGCCGGAAAAAATTCCCATGCGCTGTCCCCGGCCTGCGGTGAGCAGGCCGTTGATGGCGCAGATGCCGAGATCCATGATATCCCGGACCGGGCGGCGCTGCAGGGCCTCCACGGCCGGGGCGTAGACGGGATAGCGGGAGGATGCCCCGAGGGCCGGGCCGCTGTCCAGGGGATTTCCCAGCCCGTCGAGTATCCGGCCTTGCAACCGGGTGGACACGGCCACGGCAGGGCCATCTTCGTGGGCCGTTACCCGGGCTCCTGGTGCGATGCCCCGCAATTCCTCCAGGGGCATGAGCAGGGTCCGGCCGTCCTGGAATCCCACCACCTCGGCGGCGGATTCCGTTCCGGAAGCGTTTTGGATGCGGCAGATACCGCCAACGGGCATGGCCGGGCCATCGGCTTCCACCACCAGACCGGTGACGCGGGTCACCCGGCCGGACAGGCGCACCGGCGCACACCGGCGCAAGGCGGCCCGGTAGGCGGAAAGAAGGCTGCTCATTCTGCCGGGCCCAGATCAGAAACCAGATCAGAAACCGGATCAGAATCAGAAACCGGATCCGTACCCGGGTCAACGGCGGAAAAGGATTCCCGGATGCGCTCCATCTGGGGGGCAAGACGCAGATCCAGCATGCCCCGGGGCAGTTCCAGCACACAACCGTCCCGGATGCGTTCATCCGCCTCCAGCGAAAGACGGCGCACGCTCCCGGGCGGCAGCTCCGTCCGCAGGCAGTCCAGGTCCAGGCGGTCCGCATCCCGGGGATTCACCCGGATGATGACCTGCCCCAGTTCCGCCTCGTCTTCCAGCGCCCTGTGGATCATGGCCATGAGGGTGTCGTCCCCATGGCGGATTTCATGGGACGCGATTTTTTCGGCCACGGCCAGGGCCAGCTCAGCGGTTTCGGTCTGAAGGCGGCGGATCATCTCCGCCCGGACCGCAGCGGTGGTGTCCAGTTCTTTCGCCAGACCGTCCAGAAGCCCCGCGAACTGGTTCCGGATTTCTTCCAGTCCCTGATTCCGCCCTTTTTCCAGGCCCGCAGCCCGGGCCTCGGCCTCAATAGCGGCGGCCCGGCTTTTGGCGTCTTGCACCGCGCGCTCCAGTTCAGCCCGCTTCCGGGCCTCCTTTTCTTCGGGATCATGGTAGATTTCGCGGCGGTTTTCAAATCGCAGGGTCTGGAATCCGCCCGGCGCCCCGGCGTCTCTGTTCAGGGCGGAAAAGGAATCCGCCGACGGGCTGCGGCGGGCGGACTGTCTCGTTTCGGCCGAAAGATCCGGAAATTGCAGCAGGGGCAGGTCGCGGGCGCTGGCCGCCTTGACGATACCAAAATCAGTGTCGGATGGGATGGGCCTGGAGTTCAGGACGGATTTCGACGGGGAATCCGGCGGGAGGTTGCGGGAGGAGCGGGATGCGGGCATGTCCTATTCCACGAATCCCGTATTGCCGCCCCGCTGGATAATGAGAGCGCCGTCGGATTCCATCTCCTGGATGATATTGATGATGGTCTGCTGGGACAATTCCACGTCCCGCATACGCACCGGCCCCAGGGTTTCCATTTCTTCCCGGAGCATGGCCCCGGCCCGTTCGGACATATTCTGGTAAATCTTGGCGCGGATTTCATCGGAAGAGGCCTTGAGGGCCACGGCCATCTCTCTGGTATCCACTTTGCGCAGCACCTGCTGGAGGCCCCGGTCGTCCACGAGCAGGATATCGTCGAATACGAACATTATCTGGCGCACCCTGGCCGCGAGAACGGGATTTTCCACCTCGATTTCCGCCAGCAGGGCGTCGGATTCGTCTTTTTCCATGAGATTGAACATTTCGGCCAGACGCGCCAGGCCGGCTGATCCGCTGGTCTGTTCGGTGGACCGGCTCTTTTTTTTGAGGATATCCAGAAAGACCCGATTGATTTCGTCCACCATTTCCGGGGAATATTTTCCCGCCAGGGCCACGCGGGCAGCCACGTCGGCCTTGATATCCCCGGGCAGCAGCACCAGGGTGTCTCCGGCCTTTTGCGCGGGCAGGTGGGTCAGGATGACGGCAATGGTCTGGGGATGTTCGTCTTTGATAAGCCGGGCCAGCTCTTCGGGCGGTTCGGACCGGAGCAGCGCGAAGCCGGGGGGCGGGTCGCCGCCTTCCGGAGTTTCCCGGCCGGCTGTTTCGGGAGGGGAGACAACGGAGCGCGGCGCGGCCCCGGCGGCCGGGACTGGAGATGGCGCGGGCGCGAAGCCGGGGCCGGCGGCCGATTCGAGGCCGAGGGCCGCAGTCGGCGCGGTCCCGGAACTTCCGGCAAGGGCCATGGGAGGCCCCGGGGGCGCGCCGGTGAGGCGGTGCAGGAATTCACGGGCCACTTTTTCCCGCAATTCCGGAGCGATACTGCCCAATTGCTGGAGACGCTCGTCCAAAATGGCGCGGTCCGGTTCTTCCAGTCCGTTCTTGATCCGTCCGGCGAGACCGGGCTCCAGGCACTGTATAAGAATGGCCGCTTTCAGCGGGCCGGGCAGGTCTTTGACTTCCATATGTCTGTCTGACAGGTCCGTTCGGATAATTATTGCGGCCTGGCCGGGCGATGATTATTCGGGCTTTTCCCGGATCAGATCCCGGATCAGGCGGGCCGCAGAGCCGTCCGTGTCCGCCGCGATGGCCTGGGACAGCTGGCTGGAAACCGAGCCGTCACCGCCTTCTCCCAGCTCCCGTTCCATCTCGCCCACGGTCATGGGGAGCTGCTGAAGCATACGCCCGTCAATCACCGGTTTGCTGGTGAGCCATTTGATCAGGGGTCTGAGTACCATGAGAAACAGGAATATCAGAACCACACCTGCAAAAAGGTATTTCAGGACGGGCAGAAAAGAACTGACGTCCGAGCGCCAATCCATGGACGCCTCCTCTTCCTCGCCCCGGAGTTCCGGCTGAAAAGGCAGGTTGATGACTTCCACCGCGTCTCCCCGGGCCGGATCGAAATTCACGGCCCGCCGGACGATTTTGACCAGACTGCCGATTTCATCCGGGCTCCGGGCTGTGTACTGGCGGGTTTCCGTTTCCTTTCCTTTTTTGTCCCTGGTCTTGACCAGGGTATAGGTACCGTCCACGATCACGGCGGCGGAAATCCGGCGGATCATGCCCACGGGGCTGATGATATGCTGTATGGTTTTATTGAGTTCGTAATTGGCGATTTCCTGTTCCCGGGTCAGGCTGCCCTCCCCGGCGGCGGCCCCCCGCCCCCCGGGCGCCATATTGGACAGCACACCGGGTGCGCCCGAGGGGCCGGCGCCGCTTTCCGTGGACAGGGACCGGCTTTTCTGCTCGCTGCGGAGCACTTTTTCCGGATCATACTGCTCCAGGGTGATTTCCTGTCGTTTGAAATCCAGTTCGCAGGAAACGCGGACAATGGATTTTCCCGGCCCGAGCACCTCATCCAGCATGGATTCCACCCGCTGCTGGATGATCCGCTCCATGCGCTGCTGGAATTCGAGCTGTCTGGTGACGGAATTCTCAATTCCGCCCGCGCCCCGGGGGGCGGAGAGCAGATTGCCGAAATTATCCATCACGGTCACATCTTCCGGGCTCAGGTCCGGAACGGCGGCAGATACGATATGGATAATGGCCTGGACCTGCTGCTGCTTGAGTTTTTTTCCGGGATGCAGTTCCATCTGCACCGAGGCCGAGGCCGGCCGGTCCTGCTCCACGAACAGGGATTCTTCGGGCATGACGATCAGCACCCGGCAGGTCCGGACCTCGGCAAGGCGGGTGATGGTCCGGGAAATCTCTCCCTGCAAGGCCCGCTGATAATTCACGTTCTGCTCGAATTCGGTCATGCCCAGCTTGGTGCGGTCAAAAATTTCGAATCCCACGCCGCCGCTCTGGGGAAGGCCCTCCCCGGCCAGCATCATGGTGGTTTCAAAGATCCTTTCCCTGGGCACCAGAATGGTATTGGCCCCGGCCGCCCGGTAGGGGATTTTATCCTCTTTGAGCCGCTGTACCACGGCCCCGGCATCCTCGGGCTGAAGATTGGTGTACAGGGGCTGAAAATCGGGTGTGCCCGCCCAGAAAATCAGCCAGAAAAAACCGGCCATGGACCCGAGGATCAGGAGCATAAGGGCCATCCGCCTTCCGGGGGTAAGGCCGGAGATGACGGCCCGAAGCGAGAGCCATGCGTCACGAAACGCCATTGCAATTCACCGCCGTCAGATATTCATCCGCATGATTTCCTCATAGGCGGCCAGGGCCTTATTGCGCACCTGGAGCATGAGACGAAAGGACAGGTCCGCTTTCTGCACGGCGATCATGGCGCCATGGATATCCGGATTTTCTCCGGCGGCCAGTTCGGCCACGGCCGTGTCTTTTTCCGCCTGCAGGGCCGAGACGGTGTCAAAGGCCCGCTGCAGGACGGATCCAAAATTTCCGGCTGGCGGCGGGTTCTTTCCACCGGTCCGGAAAGGGGATGCGATATCCCCCGCGCGGTATATCGGGGCGGGATCCATGGGTGTCATTACGCAATTATCTCCAGGGCCCTGAGCGCCATCTGTCCGGTGGTCTGCACGACCGCAGCATTGGCTTCGTAGCCCCGGCTGGCGGAAATCATATTGACCATTTCTTCCAGAAGTTTGACATTGGGCATGGCCACATAGCCGTCCGCATCCGCGTCCGGGTGGGATGGATCATATTTGAGCACCGGCGGTCGCGGGTCTTCCACCACTTCGCTGATCCGCACGGAAGAAATGCCGGCGCCGCCGTCATTGTTCACGGCATCCGCCAGCGCATCATTAAAGGATGTCAGGGGGACGGCCTCAAAGACCACGTCCCGCCGGCGGTAAGGACCGCCTTCGGACGTACGGGTGGTCTGGATGTTGGCCAGGTTTTCGGCGATGATATTCAGCCGGGTCCGCTGGACCGAGAGTCCGGCGGCGCTGATATCCATTGCGGTGAAAAGGTTCATCCGTCTTTCTCCGGGGGTCGGAATTTATGTTCGGAATTTATGTATTGTCCTGGATCGCGGTGGAAACCATCTGGAACTCCTTGTGCAATACCCCGGAAAGCAGGCGGTAGACAAGGCTGTTTTGGCCCATGGCCGTCATCTCCCGGTCCATGTCCACGGTATTGCCGTCGCTTCGGGCCGATCCCCCGGGCCGGGCGGATACGGGAATATCGGCCGGGGCCCCATCCGTCCAGTTCCCGGACGGGGAAATATGATCGGGATGGGTGGTGGCAAGCGCCATTTTTCCGTCGGTCGATCCTTTCCGGATATGGTCCAGGGCTTTGTCGAGTTCCACGTCAAAGGCCTGGTATCCGGGTGTATCGGTATTGGCGATATTGGCGGCCAGCACCTGATGGCGGGCTGCCCGCAGATCCAGGGACCGGTGGAGTATATCAATGGGGCCGTTGTCCAGGAAGCCGGACAGCCCGACGCCGGTCATGATTTCTCTTTCATGGCGGGTTCTCCGCTTTTTTCGGTTATCCCTTTTTTGTTTCTGCCGCCGCACTGCTGATATGATGACTTAACTGATTGCAATATATCTGATTGCAATATATCTGCTTGCAATATATCTGCCGAAAGGAGGCAGGGCGCCGGGGACGATACGGACCAGATCCGAATCCGGACCAGATCCGGTCCGTCGGACTTTACAATCTGTAACCATCTCATGTAACATAGCCGGCGGCAGGGAAGCAACCCAAAGCCGTCTTTCAAACACGCACCCCCCGCGCGGTCCGTGATACGGTCGTCCGAGAGGAAGAAATGAAAATTCTGGTGACGGATCCGGATCCGGATCATCTTCATATGCTCATCATGTTCATCCGCGACCTGGGCCACGAGGCCCTGTATGCGGAAGACGGCCGGACGGCGGTCCGCCTCTGGGAGAACAGCCGGGCCCGCATGGTGGTGGCAGCCTGGGATCTGCCCGATATGACCGGGCTGGATCTCTGCCGCCGCATCCGCAGGCAGGCCGGTGATCGCTATACCTACCTCATGCTCATCGGACGCATCAACGCGCCGGACGAAGCGGCCGAGGGACTGGAAGGCGGGGTGGACGATTATATGATCCGCCCCGTGCGCATGCGGGAATTCCAGGCCCGCCTGGAAAACGGCCTGCGTATCCTGGACCTGGAAACCCGGCTTAATCGCCGGTACGACGCGATGCGCATTAATTATCTGCAAATTATCCGCATGTTTTCCAACCTCATGGAAGTATATGACCGGGATCTGGGCGCCCATGCTCGGAATACGGCCCGGATCGCCCTGGACCTGGCCCGCCGCCTGCCGGAAGTGGCGGAATCCGAATACGAGGAAATCGAAAGCGCGGCCCTGCTCCACGATATCGGCATGATCGGTCTCCCCCATATCATCCGCGTCAAATCCCGCGTAGAGCGAAGCGAGGAAGAAAGCCACCTCTACCGCCTGCATCCGGTCATCGGTCAGGGAATCCTGGAGGAAATCGAAATTCTGGCCCCGGTGGCCCGGATCGTGGGGCAGCACCATGAGCAGTTCAACGGGCGGGGATTTCCCGAGGGAAAGGCCGGGGAGGAAATTCCCTTGAATGCCCGCATTATCGCGGCCGCTTCCACTTATGACAACCTGGTCCGCCGGGGAGAAATGCCTTTACAGGAAATTCCCCAAAAGTTACAACAAATGAAGGGGTATCAGCTTGATCCCCGCCTGACGGATCTGCTGATGGGCATCAACCAGGAGCGGATGATCGCCCAGGTCCGCTCTGATTTCCGGGAAATCCCCCTGGAAGACCTGGAAACCGGCATGGTTCTGGCCAGGGATGTCCGGCGCCAGAACGGTGCGCTGCTGATGCCGGCCGGCACTGCTATCACCACCGCTTCCATTGACAAACTGAAACGCCAGCGCTGCACCTTTTCCAGCGGCAAAACGGTATTTATCTATGAAGAAGCGGAACGGGAGACAGAAACGATAATGGCACGGCATGCCGCATCGGAACAGCAATCCGCAACAGATACCCCGAAAGACTGATTCATGGATATCGCAACTGTTATCGGGCTGGTGGGGGGGACTGTTCTCGTTCTCATTGCGGTGCTGATGGGCGGCAGCCCCATACTGTTCGTCAGTATTCCCAGTCTGCTCATCGTGATCGGCGGTACCCTTGCCACGCTTTTTATTAAATTCACCATGGACGATGTCATCAATACCATTAAGGTCGCCATGAAGGCCTTTCTGGTCAAAATGGACAAGCCCGAGGACGTGATTCGCCAAATGGTGGAACTGGCCAGGATCGCCAAAAAAGACGGGCTGATCGCGCTGGAAAACCAGAAACCGGAAGATGAATTCACGGCCAAGGCCCTGCAATACCTGGCGGACGGCTTTGACGAGGGCCTGATCGAAGACCTTCTGAATAAAGATATCCGTCTGATGATGTATCGCCATACCATTGGTCAGAAAATCTTCAGGGGCATGGGCGCGGCGGCCCCGGCCTTTGGCATGATCGGCACCCTGATCGGACTGGTGCAGATGCTGACAGGCATGGATGATCCGAGCAAGATCGGCCCTTCCATGGCCCTGGCCCTGCTTACGACCCTGTACGGCTCCCTGCTGGCCAATCTTTTCGCTCTTCCCCTGGCGGACAAACTGGCCCTGCGCAGCGAACAGGAGCAGCAAAACAAAAATATCATTATTGAAGCGGCCATTGCCATGAACCGGGGCGTATCTTCCATGGTGCTGGAGGAGAGCCTGAAAATTTTCCTGTCGCCCAGGGACCGCGATAATTTCGATCCAAAAAAGGGTGGAGAGAAAGCTGCGGAGGAAACCGGTGACGGATAAGAACAATTGCCCTCAGAAAGAATGCGAGGAGGGTGCGCCAGCCTGGATTGTCACCTTTTCGGATCTCATGTGCCTGCTTCTTTGCTTTTTCGTTCTTCTCCTTTCCTTCTCCATCATTGACATGCGGACCTATAAGCTGGTCTACGGCTCTTTTGCCGACGCCTTTGGCATTCAGGGAAAGCAGATCACGCTCAGGCCGGGGCTGGACGGCGGGGAAAAAATTATTCCCACGCAATTTGACACCCGTCCCATTTCCCTTGATTTCATCTCGTTTCTTCAGGAAAACCTGCTCAGGGCCCTGAAGGAAGAAGCCGAATCCCGCCTGTCAGGGATGGAAAGCCTGCTGGAGGTCAGCCTGGACGAAGCCAGCCACCAGGTCACCATCCGGCTGATGGGAGAAAGCACGTTTGATTCAGGCAGCGCGGAAATTCGAAGGGAAATGGTGCCCATCCTGTCCAGAATCAGTGCCATGCTCAATGAAATCGACAGCGAACTCATTATCGGCGGCCATACGGACAATGTCCCCATTTCCGGCTGGCCCTACCAGAACAACCTGATTCTGTCCATGGCGCGGGCCGCCTCGGTGGCCCAGTTTCTGATCGAAAAGGGAAAAGTGGACCCCCGCCGGGTGGCCACAATGGGGTTTGGTGAATACCATCCCATTGAGACCAATGATACGCCCGAGGGCCGCCAGAAAAACCGGCGGGTGGAGATCACATTGGCCAACCTGGCCTTTCAGCAGCAGATCCGCAAAAACGCCGCGCTCATTTCCCCGCTGGACACGCCGGGCGGTATCATGAAACGGGAAAGCGAATAAATCATGCCGGCACGGAAATTTAAACCAGGCCCGCCGGATCAGAACCGGATCGGACACAAAGGAATCACGCACCCGGACGCCTTTATCGGGAAAAGCGCCGCCTTTACCGCCGTATGCAAACTGCTCCAGAAGGTCGCGGCCACGGAATCCACGGTGCTGCTGACCGGCGAGTCGGGCACGGGGAAAGGACTGGCTGCCCGCTGCCTGCATCTTTCCTCCCCGCGTTGCCGGGGGCCATTTGTTTCCATCAACTGCGGGGCCATGCCTGAGCATCTGCTGGAGAGCGATCTGTTCGGTCATGTGCGCGGCGCTTTTACCGGCGCGGTGACCCGCCGCGCCGGTAAATTCGCCCAGGCCGAGGGCGGCACCCTGTTTCTGGATGAAATCGGGGATATGGGCACCCATCTCCAGACCCGGCTGCTCAAGGTACTGGAAGAACGGGAATATGAGCCGGTGGGAGGGACCGGGTCGCAAAAAGCGGATGTCCGCATCATTGCCGCCACCAACAGGGATCTTGCCGCTGAAACCGCGGCCGGGCGCTTTCGGCAGGATCTGTTTTACCGGCTGTATGTGGTGCCGGTGCGCATGCCGCCCCTACGGGAGCGGCAGGAAGATATTCCCCTTCTGGCCGATTATTTCCGCCGTCTTTTTCTGCGTCCGCCGGATACGGCCCCCGCGCATATCCATCCGGGTGCCATGGATATGTTGCTGCGCCACTCGTGGCCGGGAAATGTGCGGGAACTGCGCAATCTTATGGAACGGATGACCGTATTGCGGGGAGACGAGGAAATTCGTCCCGCAGATATCCCGGCGGATCTGTTGCACGCGGCCGCCGGCGCGGCACCGGCGCCTGCCTCTGGCGCTGCAGATATGTGCGGCGGCGTTCATCGCTTCAGCACCGAGATCTCGGATGAAGGGATTTGTCTTAATACGGCAGTTACGGAATACGAAAAGGCCCTGATCCTGACGTCCCTGGAAAAAACCAGGTGGATCAAGAACCGGGCGGCCCGTCTTTTACACATGAAACGCACCACGCTGGTGGAAAAAATAAAACGATACGGACTTGAAGATGATCCGAAAAATTCGGCGGCGGGGTCATAAGGCCGGATATTACGGAGTCTGAAGGAGGAATATGGCGCTTCAGTTTTTATCCGTGGATGACAGCCGCGTCATCCGTGCGCTGGTAAAAAAGGCGTTCAAACCTTTTGATGTCGCGATCACCGAGGCGGAAAACGGCGCAGAAGGGCTGGTAAAGGCAGCGGCCGCAGTGCCGGATCTGATTATCCTTGATGTGGCCATGCCCGTGATGACCGGCATTGAAATGCTGGAAAGACTCAAGACGGACGAGAAACTCAAAGCCGTGCCCGTCATCATGCTCACCGCCGAGGCCAATAAAAAAGAAGTCATGAAAATTCTGCAGCTCGGCGCCAGCAGCTATCTGCTCAAACCGTTTAAAAGTGATCAGCTGCTGGAACGGGTGGGTCAGTTTGTAAGTCTGGCGGAAAAACCGTCTCCCGGCCCGGAAGAACTGTTCTCGGAAATGGTTTCAGAAAGTGAGGGCGTAACAGTGATCAGCGCCCCGGAAAAAATCTCCCGGGTGGAATTGCTCTCCCTGGAAAAGGGGCTGCCGAACGCCATCAGGGCCATGCTGTCCGCTAAAAAAAACGCGGCCGTCATTGATCTGCGCAAATGCAGGGAAGTCAATATTTCTCTTATAAAATTCATGGGCGGCATCCGGCGCCAGGCCCGAGATGTCAATATCCGCACCGAACTGCTGTGCACGCCGGATCTGGCCCGCAGCCTGCGAAACCTGGAAGAGACGAAAAATATTCCGCTGCATTTCAAAATCGAAGCTGCCATCGGGGCCTTGAACAGTTAAGGCGACGGGCGGGATGGGCGCCCGGCCAGAAGGCCAGACATCCGTTTGAAGAATCCACGAACGCCGCCGGCCGCCTCTGTTTCGGCCTGGGCGGCATTTTCCGTGAGGCGCCGGGCGATCCGGCGAACGCACATGGAGGCCCGGCTGCCGGGATGAGAAATCACCCAGGGGCTCTGCCGGCGCACCGCCCGCAAAACGGCTTCGTCCCGGCGGATATATCCCAGATACGGCGGGTCGAATCCCAGGAAACGGCGGGTAATGCGGGTCAGGCTGTCCACGGTGCGGCGGGCTTCGGCTTCGGAAGCCGTCTTGTTCACTACCACTCGCATGGGAATAATACCCCCGTCGGCGGTAACGGTTTTGATCAGGGCGTAGGCGTCGGTGAGAGAGGTGGGCTCGGGCGTGAGTACCAGGATGGTTTCCGAGGCGGCCCGCATGAAATACCGGACGGTTTTGGACATGCCTGCCCCGATATCAATGAGCAGCAGATCGCTCTGGTCCCGTGCGTCATAATCGGCCAGAGCCGCGAAAAAGGAATCCCGCTGTTCTTCCGTCAGATCCGATAGTTTTGCCACCCCGGATACGCCGGGAATGATCTGTACGCCGGGAAAAGGACGGATGACCACATCGGGAAGGGATTTTTTTCCGGCAATGACTTCGGCCAATCCGGTCCGGGGCGTCAAGCCGCACAGCACATCCACATTGGCCATGCCCAAATCCGCGTCCAGGATGGTAACGCGCATTCCCGATTCCGCCAGGGCGAGCGACAGGTTCACGGAAAAATTGGTTTTCCCCACCCCGCCCTTGCCGCTGGCGATGGCGATCACCCGTTTCCCGCGCATCCCGTCCGCGTTTTGCGGACGGGGCTGTGGCATGAAACCGGAACCGGGCGTCCGGCATGATGCGGATTCGTTTTTCCGTGTGCCAGGAGAGAGGGAGGCCGCTGTCGGCGCCAAACGCCCGGAACCGGTCATGGCGGCCATGATGTGTTCATAGGCATGGTTCAGGCGGCGGATTTTGCGTTCCGCCCGGGCGCGTATCCGCGCGTTGGCCAGAAACCGGTCCGGGTGCCAGACAAATACCATATCCCGCCATGCCTGGCGGATTTCCTCCAGATTCGGCGTTTTGCCGGCGGCTGTATCGACTTCCAGTTCTCTAAGGCAGGCGGCGAGCTTCGGCGTCATCTTCGGTTCCGGTTTTTCCCTTCGGCGCGATGGTGGATATCAATTTGGATGGTGACGGGAAATCTGGACATCGTACCAATGACATCCGGCGGTTTCAACCGAAATCTCATTCTCTTCCCGGTCCATGGCCGGAGCGGCGGCAGAAAACGCCTCCAATAACCGGGGCCCCTGGCTGTGCCAAATAAAAAGGAGCGATTCCCAGCTTATGGAAATCGCTCCTGTTCGTTCTTTTCGGTGCGTTCGAATGATGTCGATATTTTTTACGGATCAGATTCTGCAGGCATTTTTCATTAATAGAAAACGCCGGTGCGATACTTATTTTCTCCGGAGCTGCAAAATACCCAGGCCCAGGAGACCCAGCCCCATGAGGATGACCGTTCCCGGTTCCGGGGTGGGCCGCACGCCGCTGAGTTCAATAACGACATCGTTATAATCATGGTCGCCCAGTATAGGCAGATCTTCCCAGGCAACGACATAATTTCCGATTTCGTTATTCGCGCCGCCGACGATGCGGTAGGTGACCATATGGTCCAGGAACTGTCCCTTTCTCTTGTCATTTTTCGTCGGATCACTGCTCCATACCATATTCGTCCCCGAGGGATCCAGGCCCAGTTCAAAGGGACCGGACCCGACGATTGCCTCATCAATCGTTCCATCCAGCACAGTCGGGTTCAGCCCGATGCCGTTGTCGAAATTATTGCCGCTGCCGGGAGCGATGGAGAACAGATCATGGAAAGTGCCGCCGGCCCAGTATCCGAACGTTTCTCCGAAGCCGGCATATTTGGCCTGGGCAATGGCGCCGCCGTCAAGAGCGTTCGGGCCGCCGGTGTTCGCCAGCACCCAGTGCGTGTCAACGGCGTCATCAATACGTTCCAGATTCCCCCATCCGTACAGGGAATCCAGGATATCGTCCAGATTCCTTTCCGCGCCGCCATCCGGCCATCTGTCGAAATTAACAGGGGTTTCAAGAGCCCATGCGCCGGAGACGCATAAAATAAGGCAGGCAAAAAAGGCAACGGGTGTGAGATATTTTTTCATCTCATTCTCCTCTCTGTTTTGTTTGGGATTTATGTTTCATGATTTTGATTTAATAATCAAGCAGTTTTTGTGCCAATATTTTAACTTTTTGTTTTTATAGTCTTTTACGTGGAATTATTTCCGGAGGTGTCGGTTTTTGCGACATATTTTCCTGACCGGGACGCAACAGCCGGTTTCAGGCGTCGGTGGAATTGACGTTTGCCGGTTTCCGCAGGCGGGGCCGTCGGGGTGACGGGAAATCGCAGGAGGAATTCGGCGCCGGAAACCGGTTTTCCCTCATCGGGAAAGTCTGATGTGCCCGCCGATACCCGGATACCGCCGCCAAGCAGGGAGACCAGGCGTTTGACCTGCCAGAGGCCCACGCCGCTGCCATTTTCCTTTGTGGTCTGAAAGGGTTCGAAAATGGCATCCGGCAAAAGATCCGACGCTATGCCGGGGCCGTCATCACGAAAACCGAGTTCCAGTTTCTGCTGCCCGTTTTCTTCCACGCGGCGGATGCGGATAAACAGGCGGGTGCCCTTTCCCCCGGCTTCCAGGGCGTTGATCATCAGATTTTCAAAAATACGGGACAAAAGTTCGGGATCCGTCGTCAGCACCGCGTCTTCTTCCGGAAGAACCTGCATATACAGTCCGGCCAGGCGGCGTTCCATGCGCCGGACCACTGTATCCGCGAATTCGGCTATCCGGACCGGTTCGTTTTCCGGAATAATTTCCCGACGCAAGGCGGAAAGCCGCCCCTGCACTTTGCCCATCCGGCGCAGGGCGTCGTCAATGGTTTCCAGCATGTCTTCCTGAAATTCCGGATCATGCAGATGCCGGGGTGCGTTCTGGCGTATCAGGCTCAGCATGCTTGCGGCGTTTTTGACATCGTGGAGGATAAAGGCGCTCATTACGTCCCAGGCTTCCTGCCGGCGCATTTCCGCCACTTTTTCGGCCATGCGCACGGCCATCAGGGCGCTGGCCGCCTGTGTTCCGATGGCCGTTAACAGATCGTAATCATCTTCCCCGTACTGCCCGCCGGTGAATTCCCTTCCCAGACCAATGACGCCCAGTATCCGGTCCCCGAGGCTCAGCGGGACGGCCAGGGAAAGCCCGGCCGCCGAATCCGGGGCAGCGGAAACCGGGTGGAGAATATCGGGAAATGCGGCCCTGGATTTTTCCGCCTGCTCCCGCCAGATCCCATGTGCACCCAGGTATTGGATCAGGCCGTGATCGGCTGGCAGCGCTCTTTCCTCCTCTCCCCTGTGACAGCCTCCGGCGGGCAGATACATGCCGTCGCCGGAATCCACCCAGATATATACCGCGTTGGTGTACAGGCTTTTCGACAGCACATGCTCCAGGGCCGCGATGACCTCTGCTTCGGATTCGGCATCCTGCAGCAGGCGGGAAAAAGACAGCCATTCATCCCGGTATTCATATTTATTGACGTAAAAATGAGTGCTGACAAAATATTTGACCGAATGACGGATCCGGCCGGATACGGCCAGAAGGGCCACTCCGGTGCCGCCGGCGATGATGAGAAACCATCGCAGCACCACAGGAAATTCGATATCCATGATCCGCATGAACAGGACCATGAGCCCGATCAAAATCAGGTAGGAACCGAAGGCCATGGGCGCCACAAAGGCATATACCACCTTTCGGCTCACATAAAATTTGCGGTTCAGAAGGCGATGCCGCAGCACCGCGAACAGAATCATGGCCCATGCCATGGTGTACAACGCCACCAGGAGCCGGCACTGTTCCATGTCCATCCGCGTGTACATCATCCGGTAGGATACGGCCCATCCGGCGGTGGCGCAGAACAGATATTTGCCGGCGACCAGGTATTTGTATTCCCATCTCTGTTTGGGAGACAGTCTCCGCCAGAAACCCTCCAGCCGACAGGCCATCAGGGCCAGCGCGATCAGGAGAAGGATATTGGTGGTGGTGAAAAAAGCGGCGGGAAAGAATGCCAGATGCCGGGCGTCCAGCATATATCGCGGCGGCAGAAAGGACTCGCGTATCCCCGCCGCCACGAGAAAAAGAGAAACCCCGACGGATATGGATACCGCCGTTCTGGAAATCAGCGGCTTCGCTTCCAGGGCCGCATGGAGCCAGTAGGCGGAGCCAAGCCAGACACAGGCGATGATCAGTTCGGTATAAAGAAGGGGAAGGGACGGATAGGCCGCCGGCTGCAGGCTCAATAACAGGTACTGGAGGGCCAGAAAAGGAAGGAGCAGAAAGGATTGCAGCAGGGAAAGATAATACAGCCGTTCTCCCCTGCGGATTCCGGCGGTGAACAGGCCGGTGGCAGCGATGGCCGTGGCGGCGGCGTAAAACAGGCTCATCCGGTGCGGTACCGCCGGTGGATGCGTTCGATAATGGCGGATGTGGACGCATCGGGCGCCAGCGCGATCCGGGCGACCTTCCCGCCCCGGGAGGTGACGAAATCCCCGCCGATGATATCGGATTCGGCCCAGTCCGCGCCCTTGACCAGCACATGGGGGACGATGGCCCGGATCAGCCCCAGGGGGGCCGGATCATCAAAGAGCACTACCCGGTCCACGCAGGCCAGGGCTCCGAGGACTTCCGCCCGGCGTTCTTCTTCGATAATGGGCCGTTTATCGCCCTTGATCCGACGGACGGATGCGTCGGTATTGAGTCCCACGATGAGGATATCGCCCAGGGAGCGGGCCTTGGCCAGATAACGGGTATGACCGATATGCAGCAGGTCGAAGCAGCCATTGGTGAAGCAGATGCGCTGTCCTTTTTCGCGCATTTCGGCCGCTTCGGTTTCGATTTCCGTGGTGCTTCGCAGTTTAGCGTTCATCGGCATCGCGTCCATAGACATGGGGGCGCCGTTCCCGGAGGCAGGGGATGAGATCCCGCAGTTTTTGCTGCCCGGCAAAAGAGATGACGGCGGAGGCCGCCTCCGGCCGGTCTGCAGAAAAGGAAAGAATTTCGCCATTGGGAGAAATAATGGCGGAATGCCCGGAAAACAGCGTATCGCCGTCTTTTCCCACCCGGTTGACGCCGATGATGAAGATCTGGTTTTCAATGGCCCGGGCCTGGAGCAGGGCGTCCCAGTGGTGTTTGCGCGCAGCCGGCCATTGGGCGGCCACGATGACGAGTTTTGCGCCGGCAATGGTCAGGCCCCGGCACAGTTCCGGAAAGCGCAGGTCATAGCAGATCATGAGGCCCGCCAGTCCCAGGGAGGTCCGCAGGAGGACCGGTGCGTCGCCGCTGGCGAAATGCAGGTGTTCGCCGGTCTTGGTGAAAAGATGGATTTTCCGGTATCCACCGAGATATTCACCGTCGGCGTCCACCATGACAAGGGTATTATGGATCCCCTGTTCCGTGTATTCAGGAAGTGAGCCGGCCAGGCAGATGCCGTGTTCCCGGGCCGTGGCCGACAGGAACGCCACCAGGTCCGGGAAGCGCCGGGCGTGGCCTTCCAGATCCGCATAATCGAATCCGCTGGACCATAATTCCGGCAGAACGCCCAGGACCGCCCCCCGGGCCGCCAGCTCCCGGATACCGGCAGCGGCCGTTTCCCGGTTTTCCGCCTCCCGGCCTGTCCGTACGTTCATCTGCACATATCCGACCCGTATTTCGTCCACTTTTTTCCCCTGAGTGTGGCTGTTCCCCTGCCTTTCAAAGCGGAAAGCCGATGGATTGTCAAGAAGGGATGGAAAAAGAGGAAAATATCAGTTCCCGGCGCCAGGATATTCCCGCAGCCTGTGGAGGGAGTACAGGCCCTCTGGGGGGAGATACGCATGAGGCGGGCGGTTTCCTGTATTCCCAGTTTCTCGTCGATGTGCAGGCGCAGAAAGAGCCGGTCTTTTTCCGGCAGATCCGCAGGCGCTGATTGCGGAAGGAATGTGCGGTCTGAGCCCGCCGGTTATTTTTTCTTCCCCGGCGGCAGGGAAATCTTGATGTCAATGACCGGGGTGCCGTCCAGGGCCTCCAGCGGGTCTGCGGTCAGGCCGGTTTCATCCACCGCCGTCACCGTGACTTCGTGGAGGCCGATGGGATTGGGCCGGTTGGGGGAGCGGGTCAGAAAGACCCCGGTCAGGGGATTTTTCGGGTTGTGGCGGGGGTGAACCACCAGGGTGTCCCGGTCCGAATTGTGGAGCCAGGTCAGCACGGCCACCCTAGCTCCCGGTTTCATCCCCAAGAGGGCGTCCCGATACGGCGGCAGGATGTCGATCCGGGCCGACGGGGCGCCTTCATATCCCTGTTTGGGGCAGTCTTCCAGTGTTTTCAGTTCTGACCGGACAACGCCAATGGCGGTCAACTGGGCGAGCGGGTTCATATTTTTTCCGAGATTCATCGTATATGCTTCCGTTTTTGCGCGGCGCTTTCGGATGCGGCTTTGCGTTTTCTATGGCGGATTTCCATCTGCCTCAGAATTTCCTGGACAGAATTTTTCCGGGAAGAAAGAAAGTATGGCAATAATACTCTGATATCATAACATGAAAGCAGCGGGTAGTCATCTTTTTAGGGGTAAGGCCTTAATATTATGTAGATTTATATTAACATTTATGCTATGCTGCCCAAAATCAAAAAACAACTTTAATAATGAAAGGATATATCATGGATGCCAAGATTATTTCAAGATCGGAAACAAGTTTTACAGTTCAGGTGGAAATTCCTTACGGGAAATCAATGCTGGAATCAGAAGAGCTGATACAGTCGCAATTGAATAAGGTCGGCAGTCTGGCAACCGGAGAATCTCTGCTCAGGTTTGATACGGACGGTTCACCGATACTAGTTGAAGGGAAAAAATGACTTCAAAAGCTAAAATTGAAAAAACATATCAGACACCTTATGGAGACGTGAGAATTGAACGCCATGTTTATCAGAGTGCTCTGGGTTGAGAAATTCTCAACTGAAGACCGATGCAAT
>PDQT01000024.1 GCA_002747875.1 bacterium DOLZORAL124_64_63 | reverse complement strand
CCTTCCTGAAAGTGCGCTTCTTCCACCAACTCGCTGGTGGGATAATCCTTGACCAGGATCTGCAGCTCCACCACGGCCAACGGGTATTCCTTCATCTCCATGTAGCTCATGGCCTTCAGGAACTGGGCCTGGGCGGCCAAGCTGTCCGTCGGGTTGTAGCGGACGAAAGTCTCCAGAGCGGCGACGGCCTCGGTGTGGTTGCCCTTCTCATGGAAGAACCGGCCGCGCTCGAAGGTGCCCGCGGAAAAAGGGTTGGCGGCGCCGCAGCCGGCCATGGCCAAGGCGCCCAGCAGGAAAACCGCCAACAGCCAAAGACCCAACAGGCGAGAAGAGAAAACGTTGTTGCCAGTGTGCGTTGCCAAGTCGTACCTCCCCGGGCCCGGCCCGGAAGCGGATGCGGGCGATCAGTCGCCGGTGTTCGCGAAATAGACGGCCACCAGGCCGGCCAGGGTGCCCAGGACCACCAGTTCTTCCATGCGACCCTTCCAGCCGCTCTCCCGGGGCTCGGCGGAGCTGAAGGGATAGAGACTGGAGTCCACCTTGTCAAGATCCCCGCCCGGGACCCGGTCCTGGAAAGAGCGGGTGACGCGCTCGCTGAGCAGAAGTCGGCCACTGCCGGCCATCTTGATGTTCACCTGGGCGGTGACGGACAGGCTGCGGTCCACCCAGCGGCGCCAGATGCCCAGGGTCCGTCCCACATCGGGGTATTCCAGCTCCACGCCGTAAAGGGAGAAATTGTAGACGCAGTCCACCGCGGCCTGGCGGGCGGGATCCTCATCCCCTTCGTAGACCTCGTATCCCAACCCCATCAGAACCCGCAGGGCGGCGGATTTGAAGAGATCATCTTCCGGCAGGGGCCGCATCTGCTCCAACTGGATGGCCGCCGGGGCCGGGGGCAGAACTCGGGCCGTGCTGGCCACGATCTCCGCCATGAGGGCTTCGGTCAGCCAGATGTTGGTGCGCACGGTGTCCGGTTGCGCCTGACCGGGAAGGGACAGAGGGCCAGCCCCATTTTGGATCTCATTTTGGGCCAAGGCAGGCAGCGCCGGCAAGAGCAACAGCAGAATAGGCAGAAAGCCAAGGACCCGGCGCTTCAGATGGAACCTGTTCACGGTGAACTCTCCTCTTGGCGGCTTTCCCCACAGGGAACAGCCCAGGTGTCATAAGCGGTGGCCGCGCCGAAGCGCGCCGTCACGTATTGCCCCGCCCGCAACCCTGTGCCGGGCAGCAGGACGACGCCGTCCAGATCGTATCCGTAATGGTGGCTGCGCCCCACGGCCACCGGGCCGCCGGACGCCAGCAAGGCCCGGGCCGGATCACCACCGGGCCGCCGGGCCAGGTCCTCCAAGATCTGGCGCGTACCATCATCTTCGTCCCGCGAACCCTCTTCATTAAGGGCCGGCACGACGCGGTCCACCACCACGGCGAATTCCCCGCCCAACCGGCTTTCCTGCCGACCCAGGGAAATTTCCGACTGCAGATCCATGATCAGGGCTTCCCGATCGAAAACCACCTCGTCCGGGACCTGATCGCCCATTTCCGCGGCGGGGGTTCCCGATTCGGGAGAGTAACGATAGGTGCCCAGATGGTCAAACTCCACTTCGGCCAGAAAATCCGCCAGCAGGGCCACGTCCTCATCTTCCTCGCCGGGGAAGCCCAGCAGGGCGGTGGAGCGCAGGACCAGATCCGGGTGATGCCGGCGCAGGGTCCTGAAAAATTCCGGGCTGCTCTTGCGCCCTCCCGGCCTCTTCATGGCCTTCAGGATGCGCGGGCTGGCGTGCTGGATGGGCAGCTCCAGATACGGGGCCACCTTCTCCAGGTCCAGCAGGCGCAGCAGATCATCCGTGCTCACCAGTCCCGAATACAAATACAGCAGCCGGATGTTCCGCAAACCTTCCACACCGTTGAGGGTGGTGATCAGGTCCAGCAGATTCTCCCCCGTATCGCGGCCATAGTCGCTGGTGTTCTGGCTGACGATCTGGATCTCCGACACGCCGCGTCCCGCCAGATTGCGCACCTCCTGCAAGATCTCCGCGGTGGGACGACTGACCAGCTTGCCCCGGATCAGGGGGATGCGGCAGAAGGTGCAGGCGCAGTTGCAGCCCTCGCCGATCTTGACGAAGGCCAGATGCGGCGGCGTCAGCAGGGGCCGGTCCACCAGTCCCGTGTACTGGGCCTCCATGGGCGGCGAGACGATGGGCGCCCCCGCCAGGGGAAAGACATGGGCCGCGGGCGCCGCCCCGGCAGGTTCTTCCTGCCCCAGGCAGGCGGCCACCACCTTGTCGAATTGCCCCACGCCTGCCACCACATCCACGGCGGGGAAGCGCCGGCGGATGCTGTCGGCCGATTCCTGGGACCAGCAACCGCACACCACCAGGGTCTGATCCGTCTTGAAGTCGATGAGCGCCTGCAAGGTCTCTTCGCTATCGCTACGGGCCGCGTCGATGAAGCCGCAGGTGTTCAACACCCAGATATCCGCCTCATCCAGATCGGGAACCGCTTGCACCCCCTGGGCGGCGAAACGGCCCAGCAGGGCCTCGCTGTCCACCAGGTTCTTGTCGCAGCCCAGGGTGGCGCAATATACCTTGCGGGGGCTCATATCAGGCCTGTCCTTCCTGGGCCTCGGGCAAGTCCTCGGGGCCGATCAGCACGTCACGGGCCTTAGAACCGGTGAACGGCCCCACCACTCCCGCTTCTTCCAGCATATCCATCAGGCGTCCGGCGCGGGTGTAGCCGATGCGCAGCCGCCGCTGCAGCAGGCTGGTGCTGCCGCTCTGGTGCTGCACCACCACCCGCATGGCGTCGTCGAAAAGATCGTCTTCGCCCGAATGCATGGCCGTGCCGTCCGGCTTCTCGTTCAGGCTGATCTCTTCGGTGGTGCCCGTGTACTGCAACCAGTGCTGCACGATGGCCTCGCACTCGTCGATATCGATGAAGCTGCCGTGCACACGCACCGGCAGCGCCCGGCCGGGCATCAGGTACAGCATGTCCCCGTGCCCCAGCAGCTTCTCGGCGCCCTTCATGTCCAGGATGGTGCGCGAGTCGTTCATCTGGATCACCCGGAAGGCGATGCGGCAGGGAATGTTGGCCTTGATCACACCCGTCAGCACATCCACGCTGGGCCGCTGCGTGGCCAAAATCAGGTGGATGCCCACGGCGCGGGCCTTCTGGGCCAAGCGGGTGATCAGATCCTCCAGGTCTTTGCCCAGTTGCAGCATCAGATCCGCCAGCTCATCGACGATGGTCAGGTAGTAGGGCATGGGCTCGGTGACCACATCGCCGTCCTCGTCCCGGATCTCACCCCGGGCCACCTTCTCGTTGTACTGGGCGATGTTGCGCACCGTGTGCTTGGCCAGCGTGCGGTAGCGGTACTCCATCTGGGCCACCATCCACTGCATGGCCTTGAGCGCCTCCTTGGGGTCCGTGACCACCGGCAGCAGCAGGTGCGGAATGCCGTTATAAACGCTCATCTCCAGCATCTTGGGATCGATCATGACCATGCGCAGAGTGCTGGGGTCGTTCTCCAGCAGCAGGTTGCTGATCATGGCGTTGAGGCAGACGGATTTGCCGCTGCCCGTGCTGCCGGCCACCAGCAGATGGGGCAACGAGGCGATGTCGATGCTCACGGGCCGGCCCACCACATCCTTGCCCAGGACCACCTGCAGGGGCTTGCGCTGGGCGCCGCTGACCAGCTCCAGGACCTCGCGCAGGCGGACCATCTTGGCCACCTGGTTGGGAATCTCGATGCCCACGGCGGCCTTGCCCGGAATGGGCGCCTCCATGCGGATGCTGCGGGCGCGCATGGCCAACGCCAGATCATCGCTGCGTTGCACGATCTGGCTGACCTTGATGCCCACCCCCGGCTGGAACTCGTAGGTGGTCACCACCGGGCCGGGCCGCACATCCTTGACCTCGCCCTCCACACCGAAGCTGCGCAGGGTGCTTTCCAGCAGGTCGGCGGCCGCGTCCAGTTCCTCGGTGCTGACCTGCAGGGTGCTGGGATCTGCGGGGGTGAGCAGATCCACCGGGGGCAGAACGATGGGGCCCCGTGCCCTCTTGACCTTCTTCTTCTTGCGAGGTGGCGCGCTTTCCGTCTCGCCGCTGGGCAGAGGCGCGTCGCCCTCGCCCATGTACTCGCCGGTGGCGCCGGCCAGTTCATACTCCTCGGGATTTTCCGCAGGCGCCGGCGCGCCCTCCGGCCCGGTCTCCGAATCGGTGGCCTGCCGCGACTCATCCGGTGTGGGCGGGGTGTGGTGGCGGCGGGGCTCCCGCGTGGCCTCCTCCTCCGCGGTCAGGACCGACCCCGCGGTGCCGACTGTTTCGGCGGCCCTGCGGCGGGCATTTCTTTCTTCCTGGCGGACGGCCCGCTTATGGGCCCGCTTTTGCCGCCAAGCCGCCAGACTGCCCGGCAGCCGGCCGAAGCCCTCGCCCAGCATGCGCAACGGCGCGCCCACCACTTCGGCCAGGATCAGCCCGACGGCCGCCAGCGCGCGCCCCAAGCCACGGAAGGCGGGCCCCACCCAGCCCAGCCAGCGGCGAAAAATCAGGAACAGCGTGACCAGCAGGATCAGGGTCAAAAAGAGGGGGCTGCCGCCGGGGCCGAAGAGCGCGTGGAAACCGCGCGCGATATAAAAACCCACCATGCCCCCGAGACGGGCCCCCATCTCGTCGCCGAATAGCCAGCCCGGTTGGGCGATCCAGCTGACGGTAGCCAGCCAAAGGGGCAGGGCGCGCAGAGTCCAGGAACGCACCAAGGTGGGGCACTGGAAGAGAAAGCCCAGTCCCACCGCCCCCAGGGCCAGGGGGAAGCCCCAGCACCAGATGGCACCGAAGACGGCGTGCAGCAGGGCGCTCAGGTACGAGCCCACGGGGCCACCGGGGTTGCCGGGCACCACCAGATCTCCGGCGGTGGCCTCGGTGATGGGCAGCCACCACGGTCCCACGCCGCCAAAGAGGGAAATGCCCAGATAGACGGCGATGGCCAGCAGAAGCACCCCGCTCAGCCATCCCGCCTGATACCAGCGCTGTTTCCTACGGCTGTTACGCTTCCTCGGTTTTCGCCCGGACACGCAAACCCTCCTGCAGATGGGCCAATTCCTCTTCCAGGAAACGTGTCGTGGCCTTGCCGGCCAGGAAGACAGGATTTTCCAGCACTTCCAGATGGAAGGATTTGCTGGTGGGGAGCCCTTCGAAAACACATTCGTTCAGGGCCCTGCGCATCCTTGCGACAGCTTCCTTACGATCCTTGCCGTGGGTGATGATCTTCCCCAGCAGCGAATCATAATACGGCGGAACCATGTAGTCCGAATAGACGTGCGTATCGACCCGCACGCCCGGACCGCCGGGCGCGTGGTAGTAGAAGACCCTTCCCGGGCAGGGCATGAAGTCCCGCTCGGGATTCTCGGCGTTGATACGGCACTCGATGGCGTGGCCCGTCACCTTCACATCCTCCTGCGTGAAGTTGAAGGGCTCATCCGCCGCCACGCGGATCATCCATTTCATCAGATCCACTCCCGTGACCAGCTCGGAGACAGGATGCTCCACCTGGATGCGGGTGTTCATCTCCATGAAGTAGAAGCTGCCATCCTCGTCCAGCAGGAACTCCACGGTGCCCGCGCTGCGGTAGCCCACCCGCTTGGCCAGGCGCACGGCGGCTTCCCCCATGCGTGTCCGCAACGCGTTGTCCACGGCGGGGCTGGGCGCCTCTTCGATCAACTTCTGATGGCGGCGCTGCACCGAGCAATCCCGCTCGCCGAAGTGGAAGACGTTGCCGTGGTGATCGCCCATGAGCTGGATCTCCACATGGCGGGGATTCACCAGGTATTTCTCGATGTACACCGCGTCGTTGGCGAAGGCGGCGCCGGCTTCGGTGCGCGCCGCCACGTAGTTGCTACGCAGCTCTTCTTCATCCCAGGCCACGCGCATGCCTTTGCCCCCGCCGCCGGCGGTGGCCTTGATGATGACGGGATAACCGAACTGCTCGACGGCCTCCACCGCCTCCTCCACCGAATCCACCAGACCGGTACCCGGCACCACGGGCACATCCGCATCCACGGCCATGCTCCGCGCCGTGGCTTTGTCCCCCATCTGGCTGATGACATCGGCCCCAGGTCCGATCCAATGAAAATGATTGTCGGCGCAGATGTGGGCGAATTCCGCGTTCTCGGCCAGGAAACCGTATCCGGGGTGGATGGCCTCGGCTCCGGTGATCTCGGCGGCGGCGATGATGTTGGGGATATTCAGATAGCTCTCCGTGCTGCTGTTCTTACCCACACAGACGGATTCATCGGCGTATTTCACATGCAGGCTGTCAGTGTCGGCCTGACTGTGGATGGCCACGCTCTGGACGCCCAGCTCCCGGCAGGCGCGCATGATGCGCAGCGCGATTTCACCCCGGTTCGCAATGAGGATTTTCTTGAACATGTGGACTTCCTATCTCGGTACGGATCGGTGCTGACCATAGCAAAAGAACCCTGCCGGCCGGCCGTCAGGCTGTTCCATGGAGATTGCTGGAGTTGGGGACGGGGCTTCCGGCCGCGTCGAAGCCATATTTTGGCCCCGAAACCGCCTCATGGCAAGAGAAAGGTTGAACTTCGGAAATGCCTGTCTGGAAAATGCCTATCCTGAAAAAGGTCCAGGCAGGCGAAGACCTCAGATCCGGTTGAGTTCCTGGCTGGCGTCCTTGGTGAACTCCTCGAAACGATCCCAGGTGGTGTCGCTGCTGGATTGGATCCCCTTGAGGCGCAGGCTGAACTCGTGAGGGTTGCTGCTGGCGCGCATGGCCCCCTCCAGGCTGACCTTGTTCTCCTTGTACAGTTGCATCAGGGCTTGATCGAAGGTCTGCATCTGATACTGCACGAAACCTTCCTGGATGGCCTGGCGGATCATCACCGTCTTCTCGGGCTCACGGATGTAATCCCGGATGGTGCTGGTGGCGATGAGGATTTCCGCCGCCGGGTAGCGATGCAGGCCGTTGCTGTCCGGCACCAGGCGCTGGCTGACCACCGCCTGCAGGGTGCTGGCCAGCAGGTAGCGAATTTCCTGGTGCTGGTGGGGCGGGAAGAAGGAGATGATACGGCTGATGGTCTGCGTGCAGTCGATGGTGTGCATGGTGCTGAGTACCAGATGCCCGGTATCGGCGGCCGTCAGGGCAATCTTCATGCTCTCGGCGTCCCGGATCTCTCCGATGAGGATCACATCGGGATCCTGTCGCAGAATGTGCTTCAAGGCTTCGGGATAACTACCTGTATCACAGCCGATTTCCCGCTGGCTGATGATGCTCTTGCGGTCCCGGTGCAGGAACTCGATGGGATCCTCCACGGTGATCACGTGTCGGGCCGTTTCCCGGTTGATGACATCCACGATACTGGCCAGCGTGGTGCTTTTGCCGCTACCCACGGTGCCGGTGACCAGGATCAGGCCGCGGGTCTTGTGGGCCAGGGTCTGGATCACATCGGGCAGTCCCAGTTCCTCGGTGCTCTTGATCTCCACCGGAACGTGCCGGAAAACCATGGCCACGCTGCCGCGCTGCACGTAGAAGTTGGCCCGGAACCGGGCAATGCCCGGCACCCCGAAGGCGAAATCGATTTCCCGGGTGTTCTCGAAGGTTTCCCGCTGGGCGGGGGTCAGGATCTGCTGGGCAACGGCCACCAAGTCCTGGACCGAAGGGGAAGGATCCTCCGTCCGCACCAGGGTGCCGTTGATCCGCAGCACCGGCGGGGTGGCCACCTTCAGGTGCAGATCGCTGGCCCCGCGGTTGATCATTTCCATCAAGACCTTTTTGATATCCATTGCTCTGCTCCGGCTACCGGGGGAAGGGCGACATCCTTGCCTCCCCTATGTCGGCACAAAAGCCTCGCACTTGACACCTGAGTTGTGCCCCTGAAACTGTTGGCCGCACTCTTCTTGCCCTGCCCAAGGCATGGAGATCTACGGTAAAAACTTCCAGCCACCGCGCTGCCCAAGACGTAACTGCAAGGCCCACAAAGGGTACGACAACCCCCAGCAGTGGTCCAAATGGGGCACATACACCAAAAAGCCCTCAGGACAGTGTATACAACGGTTCAAATGCAAGGTCTGTGGTGACACCTACAGTAGACAAGCCTTCAACTGGGACTACTGGCTGAAGAAGCCCCAAAACCTCCATACCCTCGTGATGTCTGCCGTTGGAGGCGCTTGCAACCGCCAAGTGGCCCGGATCCTCGGTTGTTCCTCCACGACCGTGGACCGCCAACTGGCCAGAGTCGCCCGCCAAG
>PDQT01000193.1 GCA_002747875.1 bacterium DOLZORAL124_64_63 | reverse complement strand
TGAGCTGTTCCAGTTCTTGACGCCGTTGTTTCTGGTAAGCTGTCATCCGGCCCTTGCGCCGTAGTGGGCTGTCGTTGAAGTAGTAGAGGAAGTGGCTGTTTTTCTCGATGGCCAGGTTGAGGTGCATGGGGTAGTACTGGCTGAACTCGAAGGTTTTGAAACCGTCTATAACGACTTCCCTTAGAGGCGGCGCGTTCTCAATTGTTTTTAAATGAACGAGCATGTTATGTCGCCCGAGTCTGGCGAGGTGGTGGTCGATGGTGCTTGGAGCGACCTTCATGATTCGGGCGATTTGGCGGTTACAGGCGCCGCTGACGGCCATCATCATGAGCTCATGACCGGCCAGATGCATTTTTTGCCAGTAGTGTATGGAGAAGGCCTGTCTACTGTAGGTTCCGCCACATACGTGACATGTAAACCTTTGGATACTCTTTCCGAGGACCTTTGTGGTGTAGGTTCCTGCTTTGGCCCACTGTCCTGGGTGGTCGTACTTTAAGTGGGCCTTGCAGTTAGGCCTTGGGCAGTGGGGTGGCTTGAAGTCTTTTCCGAAAATCTCCATGCCCTAGGCAGGGCAAGAAGAGTGCAACCAACAATTTCCACGGCACAACAGAAATAGCTTGTCTATCAATGGATTGGGTGAGTAATTTTCATCACAACCCGACGGACCAGCCCTTCGCCGAGCCCAAGTTCGACCTCCCATGAGCACAAGGCTCCCGTTGCGTCTCTCCGTCAGGACCGACGAGGATGCGGAATCCGCCCCGGGGCTTGATTCCAAGGGGCTTGATTCCAAAAGGAGGAGGTTTTCATGCTCGGTGCCAAGAACGTTATGGTTGTCGGAACCGGAACCATCGGGGAACCCCTGATCGGTCTTTTATGCACCTTCCGGGCTCAATTGGGAATCGACGAGGTCTTCTTCCACAAACGCACTCCGCTGTTGACCGATCGCTCCAAGGTGGCGAACCTTTTGCGGCGCGGGGCTCGCCTGGTGACGGATCCGGATCGGGTGGACCAGTTCGAGAAGCTGGGGTTGCGCGTGGATTATACCACCGACGAGGCCATGGAAGCCGTCCGCGTCGTCATCGATTGCACGCCCATGGGGTTTGCGATGAAGGACAAGCTGTACTCCCGTTACGAGGACAGCACCGACCTGTTCATTGCCCAGGGCAGCGAGTTCGGGTTCGGCAAGCAGTACGCCCGCGGCATCAACGATTCGGTGCTGGTGCCGGGGGAGGACAAGTATCTGCAGATCGTCAGTTGCAATACCCACAACATGACGGTCCTGATCGACACGTTGGGCCTCGGCGACGAGGGCCCGGAGAACCTGCGCAGCGGCCGCTTCGTCTGTCTGCGGCGCAGCAACGACATCAGCCAGGACACCAGGTTCGTGCCCAGTCCCCAGACCGGTGATCACTCGAACGAGCGCTTCGGCACCCACCATGCTCGTGATGCCTGGCACCTTTTCGACACCCTGGGCTACGACCTACCTCTGTTCAGCTCGGCCATGAAGGTGCCTACCCAGTTGATGCACGTGTTGCATTTCTGCCTGGAAGTGGAAAAACCCGTCACCCGGGAGGAACTGATCAACCGTCTGGTGGACAATGATCAGGTGGCCATCACCTACAAGACGACGGCCAACAGCATCTTCAGTTTCGGGCGGGACCATGGCTTTTGCGGGCGCATCCTGAACCAGTCCGTGCTGCCGGTGGACAGCATGCATGTCAGCGAGGACGGCCGGACCATCACCGGTTTTTCCTTCACGCCGCAGGATGGCAACAGCTTGCTCAGTTCCGTGGCGGCGGTGGTCTGGGGGCTGTATCCGGAGACCTACGAGCGCATCGTGCAGTGCCTCAAGCCTTACTTCTTCCAGGAAGTCTGATCCGGCCCAAATCCCTTTGCCCCGGAAACATCCCCAGGGCCCGCAACTTCAGCTGCGGGCCCTGGGCCGTTTTCAGGGGTGCTTTTCCAACTCCAGCACCTGATCTTCCAGTTGGGCGGCCTGCCGGCGGCCGACGTAGTCCTCGTCCGCTTGCCGGATGCTCCACTGGAGTTGCTCCAGGGCCATGCGGGCTCCCTTGGGATCCCGTAGGGCCAGGTCCGTGCGGACGGCCACCGTCAGGGCCGGGACCAGGCGCGGGTTCACGGCCAGGATGGGCTCGATCTGGGCGCGGGCCTTGTCGGGCTGGTTGTTGTCCAGGTAGGCACGGGCCAGGTTGATGCGCGTGGACCAGAGCTGGAAGACGGGCGCGAATAGCTCGGCGCTGCGCAACGCCTCTTCCCACCGCTTCACCCGTGTGGCGGGGTTGCCGGTGATGTCCGCGATGAGCGCGTTGTAGCTTTGCTCGGTGTTGTCGATGGAGCGCTGGTAGGCGGGCAGCAGGTGGTACAGTTCCTGGTCGCGCCAGTGGGTGAGGGTGCTGTCCATGAGGGCCCGGCTTTCCGGCAGGCGGCCCATGTAGCCGTAGCGGATGGCCCGGATAACGGCCACGCGATCGCTGTCGGGATAGTTGGCGATGAGCGTCTGGCTCATCTGGCCTGTTTCCTGGTGCATGTCCAGCTGGAAGTAGGTGTGGAAAAGTTCCAGATCGATCTTCAGGCCCAGGGTGGTGCCCTCGACCATCTCGTGGACCTGGTCCATGATCTTCAGGCCGTCTTTGATCATGCCCCGGTAAAGCATGGTTTTGGCCAGGTTGATGTAGGCGTTGTAGAGGTCCGGTTGCTTGGCGATGGCGGCGCGGAATTCCCGGGCGGCGTCCTCGTATTCGCCCTGGACCATGAGCACCTCGCCTAGGCTGTCGTGCGGGTTGGCCAGCTCCGGGGCCAGGAAGGCGTACTTCTGCATGTATTCGATGGCCTTGGCGTAGTCGCCGTGGAAAAGCTCCAGATAACCGAGTTGGTTGTAGGCCTCGGCGAAATTGGGGTCCTGGTCCAGGATGCGCCGCCAGGCCGCCAGCTTTTCCTCGAAGGTGCCGTCCAGCTTGATCAGCTCGGCCTGGGCGCGCAGGACGTGGATATTGTCGGGCTGTTCCCGGGGTAGACGGGTCATGAGGCTGTCCAGCATGGAGCTGAAGCGCGACTGGCGTGTCAGGCCCAGGCGCAGCTGGGCCACCATGCGCCGGTCCTTGTCGGGCAGGGCGGCGGTCAGGCTGTCGGCCAGGGCCAGGGTATTGCGGAATTCCTCGCGGCGGCCCAGCCCCCCGTAGGCCATGGCCAGGCCGATGGCGGCCTCCGGCAGGTCGGGGTCCAGTTCCAGGGCCGTTCTCAGGGGGTGGATGCTGTCCTGGAAGCGGTAGGAATGCAGCAGGACGGTCCCCTCTTGGGTGAGGGCTCGGGCTTCCTGCGGGCCGTCGCTCGGGTCGTGGCCGTCGGTCAGCAGGAAGCTGGTTCCAATGAGCAGGGCTCCCAGCAGGAGGGCTCCGAACATCCACTTCACGGGTGTTTCCTTTCTGACGTGGTCGGCGGCAGGGTTGGTGTGCGGTTTTCGCCGGAAATTTTCAGGCCGATCATGGTGATGTCGTCATCCGCGCCGGAGGTGCCGCGGAAATCCCGCAACCGCCGCTGCAACTCCGTGAAGACCTCGGTCACGTCATGCTCCCGATGTTCGCGCAGCAGGCTGTTGAGGCGTTCCTCGCCGAAATCCTCGTCCCCGTCGCGGCCCTTGGTTTCGGTCACGCCGTCGGTGTAGAAGAAGACCAGATCGCCGGGCGCCAGGTTGACCGTTTCCTCGCCATAGGTGCCGAAATCGAAGGCGCCCAGGGGCAGACCGCCCATCTCCAACAGCCGCAGGGAGCCGTCGGTCCGCATGATCACCGGCGGGTTGTGCCCGGCCGAGCTGTAGGTCAGCGTCCGCTGATCCGGGTCGAAGAGGGCCAGGAACAGCGTGGCGAAATGGGCCGGGTCCGTGCTGGCGTGGATCTGGCGGTTGATGCGTTCCAGCACCAGTCCGGGGGAGGCGCAGGTGTCGCACTGGGCGCGCAGGGCCGCCTGGATGTTGGAGGCCAGGATGCTGGCGGGCACGCCCTTGCCGCTGACGTCGGCGATGACCAGGGCCAGCTGGCCGTCTTCCCGTTCGATGGCGTCGTAGTAGTCTCCGCTGACCTGCTTGCTGCTGATGTTGACGGCCTCGATCTGCACACCGGCGAAGTGGGGGATACGGGTGGGCAGCAGGCGCGACTGGATCTTGCGCGCCATGGCCATCTCTTCCTCCAGCTTCTGCTTGGCCACCTCTTCTTCGTACAGGCGCGTGTTTTCCACCTGCAGGGCCACCTGGCCGGCCACGATGGTCAGCAGCTGGATCTCGTGGAGCTGGTACTCCTCGCCATCGGGGCGCGGGGGCAACGCCACCACGCCGATCATGCGCTCCTGCGCCAGCAGGGGGATCAGCAGCTGCAGCCCGTGTCGGCTCAGTTGGGCGATCTCCTGGAAGCGGGCCTGCATGGCGGCCTGTTCGGGGGTGACGGTCTGGCGTCCGTCGAGGGGGTGTTCGGTGGAGGCGTCCACGAAGAACGGCTCGCCCGTGGCCAGCAGCTTGGGGCCCAGGGCGGGAAGGGCCAGCACCTCGGGGTACTGGGGATCTGCCGGCAGGGGAGGGGTGTGGGGGCCGGCAGGGTCCAGGGGTTGGTGACGGGTTTGCTGTCCCTTTCTCATCCCGCGCAGCCGGTAGTGGTGGGGCTTCAGTTCGCCCTCGCCCAGATAGACCACCAGTCCCGGCAGATTCAGGACCTCGCAGAGGCGGCCGCCCACCTGGTCCAGCAGGTCTTCTCGCTTGATGATGCGGGGGATCTGACGGCTGAACTCCCCGATGAGGTTGGTCATGTTGTCCCGGGCGTGGTAGAAGCCCGCGTCCAGTTTCTGCTGCAGGCGCCGCCGCACCGGCCACAGGCTGCCGGCCACGGCCAGGGCCACGCCCACCGCCGCCAGCGGGCCGGCCAGCGGGAAGAAGGCCAGCACCTGCCCGCCCAGCCACCAGGCCATCCCCAGGTAGGTCAGCCACAACAGGCCGGTGAGCAGGGCATAGGAAAGGTTCTTCTTGAGCAGAAGATCGATCTGCAGAACCTGGTAGCGGGCCACGCAGTAGCCGAAGCTCATGGGGATGGCTGCCAGGGGCACCACCCCCAGGCGGGCCAGGTGGGGCTGGAAACTGAGCTCTTCCATGCCGATCTTGAAGACCAGGAAGGGGATCACCGCGGCCATGGTCCCGAAGGTCAGGATGCGCACCCGCTGCCGCATGATGGGGTCGCGGTAGCTGAAGTAGCCGTGCAGCAGGGCCACCAGGCCGAAGACGTAGTACAGCCCCAGGATCATCCAGGCGGAGGCCTGGATCCGCGCGCCCTCGGCACCGATGAACTGGTCCAGGGTGAAGCGCAGATAAAACACCACCGGCGTGACGTAAAGCAGCGGCGTCAGGAAGGGATGGCGCGTCAGCAGGGCCTTGCGGCTGGGGAAGATCAAGAAGAAGTGCAGGAAGACCGCCGGCAGCATGAATCGCGCGAAGGCGCCGATGTTCTGGGTGATCAGGGTGCCCAGGTAATAGCTGACCTGGTTCAGGTTGGTCACGAAGTAAAGGGTGAAGAAAAGGCACAGCATGAAGAAGAGGGCGGCGGGGCGCTCGTTGTTGCTGCGCAGATAGACCCAGAATCCGATGCCCAGGTAGACCAGGGCCAGGGCCACGTTGACCAGGTAGTCCTCCATGTTCACCCGGGTGCTGTACAGGGGCACGCCCACCGTCAGCAATTTCTGGCCGCGCCGGATCAGGTAGGGCACGGTGCTGCCGGCGGTCTGCTCACGCAGGACGGCGGCGGCCTCCTGAGGGGTCTTGACGATGCGGTTGGCGATGCCCTCGATCTGGTCGCCCGGGCGCAGCGGGGTGGGCGCGCCCGTCTTGCGGGGAATGGTGTCCAGGACTTCCAGGGTGGGGCGCCCCAGCAGCCAGACGGTGCCGTCGCTGGGGCGGGAGCGGGTGGCGTCGAAGGCGCAGAACAGGGCGATGGCCAGCAGAAGCACGCCGCTGCTCATATGCATACGGCGGGACAAGAGCAGCCGGAAAAAACCCGACAGGGGACTGGGTTTCAGCCGTTCAGACGGCATTGTGCTCCGCTTGGCAAGGCCGGCGCCCGCCGGGGCGGGGGGCCTGTGGGTGTCGTGGGACGGGTCTGGCAATCCCGCTCCTGAAAAAAGGTTCCCGGAAAAGGGTTTCCGCGAACCGGCAAAAGTCTGTCCGCCAGAATATACTGGGCATGGGGTCCCGGGGCATCCCATAATGGGGCTCTGGCCATGATCCTTACCCGCTGCCGGGGGCGACTATTCATCATGATCCTTGCCATGGAGACGCTTGGCGGGGCGCCAGGGTTGCAGGAAAAGATGGCCGGAAAGGGTTTTGTGCCGGAAAGGAAGGGCTGACATGTCTGCCGTGAATCACAGACCGGAGCAATTGGCGATCGAGGTGGGCGCGGGCCGGGGCGCGGTGCGGCTGGAGGCCCTGCCTCAGGGACGGGACTGGCTGTTGCGCATCACCGGCGGAGAAGATCACGTTGGCGCCGTGGCGGTGGCGGCCGAGGGCGATGTCCACCTGCATGTGATCGGGCCCCACAAGGAAGGTCCCTTGGCCGAGGACGCCGCCCGCCGCTGGGCGGCCATGACCGGCACCGTCTGCGTGAGCGCCGTGGGCATCCACCAGGATGATATCACGCGCGAGGAGATCGCCACCATCGTGGCCAACGTCGGCGCGGGCCTCACGGCCTTGCAAAAAATCTGGAAGGATCGGCGGGGATGAGCCTGGACAAGGTCATGGAGGGCTGGTGCCGAGAGGCGGCGGAGATTGCCCGCGGTCTGCATCGTCGCACCGGAGCCCTGGAATTCAAGCACGGCCAGGAAGCCGTCACCGAGGCCGACCGCCGCATCGAACAACTGCTGCGCCGGCGCATCGGCGCCGCCTTTCCGGACGACCTGATCGTGGGCGAGGAGTACGGCGGCCCCGAAGAGGGGAACATGCCGGGGCGGCGGGTCTGGCAGATTGACCCCATCGACGGCACCCTGAACTATGCCCTGGGCCTGCCCGCTTATTGCACCAGCCTGGCGCTGGTCCAGGATGGCCAGGTCCTGGCCGCCTGCATCCATCAGCCGCCCACCGGCGACACCTTCACCGCCCTGCGCGGCGCGGGCAGCTTTCTGAACGGCGAGCGTAGGCGGCTGCGCCCCTGCGCCTCGCTGCGGGAGGCGGTCTTCAGCTTCCAGCTCAAATCCGGGGGCGCCGTCATGGCGGAGGCCGAGCGGCAGCATCGGCTTTGCCTGTCCGTGATGAAGGTGCGCCGCGCCGGAGCGGTGGCGCTGGAACTGGCCTGGGTGGGGGGCGGTCTGTACGATGGCCTGCTGGGGAGCTTTGCCGGTCGCGTGCCCGCCTGGGACGTGGCGGCGGGGTTGCTGCTTTCTCTGGAGGCGGGGGCCGTGGCCACCGATTTCCAGGGCCGTCCCTAC
>PDQT01000035.1 GCA_002747875.1 bacterium DOLZORAL124_64_63 | reverse complement strand
CCCAGGGCGGGCCCCTGGGCGCCACCCGCACGCTGATGCTTTTCATGTACGAGGAGGGCTTCCGCTGGTGGCGCATGGGCATAGCCTCGGCCATGGCGGTGCTGTTGTTGCTGATCACCCTGGTCGGCACGTTGATCCAGCTGCGCTGGGTGCGGAGGGAACCATGAGGCGTCGGCGCAAAGGCTCCGTCCTGCTGCATGCTGCCCTGATTGTGGGCGTACTCTTCACGTTGCTGCCGCTGGTGTGGATGGTCGGCGCCTCGTTCATGCCCGCGGGTCAGGCCAACAGCATGCCGCCGCGGCTCGTGCCGCAACATCCCACCCTGCAGAACTACACGGCCCTGTTCACGCGGCTGGACATGCTGCGCAACCTGGCCAACAGCAGCATCATCACGGTGCTGGCCACGGTCTGCTCCATGCTGATCAACAGCCTGGCCGGGTACGCCTTCGCCAAGCTGCCCTTCCCCGGGCGCGAGAAGCTGTTCCAGACCCTGGCCGCCGCCCTGGTGGTGCCCGCCCAGGTGGGCATGCTGCCCTTGTTCCTGCTGCTGCGCGAGCTGGGCCTGGTCAACACCTACGCCGGGGCGCTGGTGCCGTTCCTGGCCAGCATCTTCGGCATCTTCCTCATCCGGCAGTACGCCCTGAACGTGCCGGACGAACTGCTGGACGCCGCCCGCATCGAAGGCGCCAATGAGTTGCAGGTTTTCCGGCTGGTGGCCCTGCCGGTGATCAAGCCCATCCTGGTGACCATCGCCGCGTTCACCTTCCTGGCCGCGTGGAACGATTTCCTGTGGCCGCTGATCGTGCTCTCGGACAGCCACATGTACACCCTGCCCGTGGCCCTGGCCGGCCTGGTGGGCGAGCACGTGCAGGACACGGAACTGATGATGGCCGGCTCGGTGATCACCATCCTGCCCGCCCTGATCGTGTTCCTGATTTTCCAGCGCACCTACGTTCAGGGCATCATGTCCGGAGGGGTCAAGGGATGAGAAAACGTTGGCTGTTGGTGATTCTTGTTCTGCTGACCGGCTGCCGGGCGCAACCGGTGCGCCACCTGGAAGATCCCGCCGCCTGGACGCCCCTGCCCGCCGATGGCGTCGGGATGCGGTTGAGCGACGACGGCGGCGCCCTGCGCCTGGATTTCCAGTTCACCGGAGGCGGCTACGCCATCGCCCGGCGTGAGGTGGATCTGGACTTCCCCGAAAACTACGCCATCCGCTTCCGCCTCAAAGGCGAAGGTCCCGCCAACCACCTGGAGCTGAAGCTGGTGGATGCCGGCGGCGAGAACGTCTGGTGGCACGTGCGCCGCGACCTGCAATGGCCCGCCCGGTGGGAAACGGTGGAGACGAAGAAGCGGCACATCAGCTTTGCCTGGGGACCGGATTTTGCCGAGAAGCCCGGCCACGTGGCGGCCCTGGAATTCGCCGTGACCGCGAGCCAGGGCGGCAGCGGCAGCGTCTGGATCGATGACCTGGAGGTGGTGCCCCTGCCCGTGCCCAGCGATCCACCGCCGGTGCCCGTGGCCCAGGCCACCTCCGCGGCCGCGGGGCACGCCCCCGAAAACATCCTGGACGATGACGACGCCACCTGGTGGGCCCCCGCCGATGACGACCCCGACCCCGCCCTGCTGCTGGACCTGCGCGAGGCCCGAGCCTACGGTGGGCTGAGCGTCGAATGGGCGGACGGGCGCGCGGCCGGGGCGGTCGAGTTGGCCGTTTCCGACGACGGTAAACAGTGGCGAAGCCTGACACGCCTCGAGGATCTTTCGGGCGAGCAGACGCCCATCTACCAGCCCGAAACCGAGTCGCGCTGGATACGGCTGAACCTGACGGCGGGGCCGGGCGGCGCGCCGCGGGTGGCCGGTCTGCGGGTGCGGTCGCTGGCGTGGTCGGCCACCCGGGAGGCCTTCTTGACCCACCTGGCCAACGAGGCCCGGCCCGGCCTGTACCCGCCCGGCTTCCGAGGCCGGCCCACCCACTGGACCGTGGTGGGCGTGGACCGCGACCCGCGCGAAGGCCTGCTGGGCGCGGGCGGCGCCGTGGAAGCCGGGCCCGGGCAGTTCAGCGTGGAGCCCTTCGTATGGCGCGCCGGCCGGCTTGTGACCTGGGCCGACACGCCGCGCGCCACCAGCCTGGTGGATGACGACCTGCCTCTGCCTCGCGTCAGTTGGCAGCCCGACGACAGCTGGCGCCTACATGTGACGGCCCTGGGGGTGGGCCCGGCGGGGGCCTCGTCGCAACTGGTGCGCTACCGCCTGCAGAACACCGGCGCCACCACCGACACCCTGCGGTTCTTCCTGGCCGTGCGCCCCTTCCAGGTCAATCCGCCGGTGCAGTTCCTGAACATCCGGGGCGGGCACGCGCCCATCGGCGAGATCGGGCTGCACGGCCGGGACATTCTGGTCGATGGCGTGCCGCGTGTGCGCCTGCTGACGCCGCCGGACGGGTTCGGGGCCCGAGCCTTTGCCGGGGGCGACATCGTGGTCCGGGACCTGGCGCGTGGTGTGCTACCGGCGACCGCCCGGGCCGACGACAGCTTTCAGGCCGCTTCCGCGGCGGCCCTCTACAGGGTGATCCTGCCGCCTGGGGGAAGGAAGGATCTGGACGTGTTGATTCCTCTTTATCCTGCGGATGATTCTTCGGCCTTGGCTGCGGGCTTCGCGCCCGGCACGGCTGAGGCGGCTGAATTGGCAGAAGCGGCAGAAGCGGCTGAGGCGGCGGCCATGGCCGGCTGGCGGGAGAAACGGGATCGCGTCGGTCTGCGCGGCCCGGCGGCCGCCCGGGAAACGCTGGCCTCCCTGCGCGCGCAGCTGGGCTACATCCTGGTCAACCGGGCGGGCCCGCGCATCCAACCCGGCGCCCGCTCTTACGCCCGCTCCTGGATCCGCGACGGCGCCCTGACGGGCGTGGGCCTGCTGCGCCTGGGCCACCCCGAGGCGGTGCGCGATTTCCTCACTTGGTACGCCCCCCACCAGTACGAGAACGGCAAGATCCCCTGCGTGGTCGACAGCCGCGGCGCCGACCCCGTCCCCGAGCACGACAGCACCGGCGAGTTCATCCACCTGCTCACCGAGTACACGCGCTACACGGGCCGGAAGGATCTGGCCCGCGCCATGTGGCCGCGCGTGCAGCAGGGCATCGCCTACCTGGAATCCCTTCTGGACCAGCGCCGCACGCCCGCCTACCAGACGCGGGAACAACGCCCGTTCTACGGCATCCTGCCCCCGTCCATCAGCCACGAGGGCTACGCCGCCAAGCCCATGCACAGCTACTGGGACGACTTCTTGGCCCTGCGCGGCTACAAGGACGCCGTATACCTGGCCGACCTGCTGGGCGAGAGCGCCGCGCGGCAGGACCTGCAGCAGAAGCGGGATCGTTTCGCGCGGGACTTGGGCGCGTCCGTGGCGGCGGCCATGCAGAAGCACGGCATCGATTACGTGCCCGGTTGCGCGGACCTGGGCGACTTCGATGCCACCAGCACCACCGTGGCCCTGGACCCGGCCGCCGCCCAGGACCTGCTGCCCGCCGGCGCCCTGGACGCCACCTTCGACCGTTACTGGGATTTCTTCACGGGACGCCGCGATGGTGAACCCTGGGAAGCCTTCACTCCTTACGAGGTCCGCACCATCGGGACCTTCGTCCGCCTGGGCCGACGCGACCGCGCGCAGCAGGCCCTGGCCTTTTTCCTGGACCATCGCACCCCCGCGGGCTGGCGCCAGTGGGCCGAGGTGGTGGCCAGCGATCCGGAAAAGGCCCGCTTCATCGGCGACATGCCCCACACCTGGGTGGGCTCCGATTTCATCCGCGGCGTGCTGGATATGTTCGCCTACGAGGACCGCGCCGCCCAAGCCCTCGTCCTGGCCGCCGGCCTGCCCGCGTCCTGGCTGGACGATGGCGGCGTGACGGTAGAGAACTTGCCCACCCCCTTCGGCAAGCTGAATTACAGCCTGCGGCGCGAGGGCGCCGGCGTGGTGATGGAAATCGGCCAAGGACTGACGATACCCGCCGGCGGGTTGATCCTGGATCCGCCCGTGGGGGATGGCCGGATTCCCGGCGATAAGGTGCGTGTCACCGAATTGCCCGCCCGTGTGATCTTTCCCTGATGCGGCCCAAGGGAGCGCTGGGGCGTTCCCTTGGCCGGGTTAGCGCGCCTTGGATTTGGGGCCCGCCTGCTGGTTCTTGCCGCGGGCGGGTTTTTGTTTGTCGTGGGTCCGTTGGTGGCAGGCGCTGCAGAGAGTCGTGAGGTTTTCTTCGGCGTTGGTCCCGCCTTCGCTGCGCGGGATGATGTGGTGGATTTCCAGGAAGCGGGTGTGGGGGCAGCCCGGCGCTTGGCAGCGGTGTTGGTCGCGGGCCAATACCCGCCGGCGGGTACTGGGCGGGATGGCGGATTTGTTGGGGCCGTCCCCGGTGGCGACGCGGGCGTCGCAGGCCAGTTTCTCGTATTCGGACGGGGTGAGTTCGGTTTCTCCACGGCTGGTGGTGATGTGGGATTTTTCGCATTCAGGGCAGTGATGGATGTGGATCTGGGTGTGGGGTTCTTTGGGGTTCGCCACGCCCTCTGAATCAGCCCGTCCCGCCAACGAGGCCAGGGCTTCCAGCAGCATGATCGCCCGGCCCGAACCAGCCACCGCGCCACCCTGCTTTCCGATGGCCTCGACCAGCGCCTCGAAATGGGCCAACTGCTCGCTGGTCAATTCGAAGATGACCTTGTGGGTGAGGGCCACGGGGAGCGCGCCGCCGGGATGGAGCCCGGCCAATAATTCACCCTGAGCCGGATTCTTTACCCGTTCCCGCTTAGCCCGCTGCTTGGCCCGTTTCACCGTTTCGCGCAGTTCCTGCCGACTCTTCTTCTTGGCCTCATTCAACCAACGGTCCTCATTCTTGTCATCAGCCACCTTCACGATCTCCCGCGCCTTGGTGTAGCCGATCTTCCCTTCCTCCATCTGCTTCTTCAACCGGGGCAACTTTTCCAGCTTCCGCGCCAGATGCAGAAAATCCCCCGTCCGCGTCTTGGAGAACTCCAGTTCCACCGCCGCATATTGATAAACAGAGCCATATCCCAATTCCTTATAAAGCTCCCTCTCCACAATCTCCTTGAACCACAAAACGGCACAGTGCCGCGCCTGATCCATGGCTCGCACGGCCTTCTTCAAACAAGCGCTAACCTCAGCGGCAGACTGATCAGGAATGAAAGAATCAACAGCAATAATACTCATGGCAGGCCTCGGCAATCTCTGGCATAAGTGAGCGGGAGGAGTGATAATCTTATTATACAAAACAAAACCAAAAAGAGCCAGTAAAATATTGCTTTAAAAGCAATTATTTTTCATCCAAGACCCACAAAACAGCCACCCACCGCCCAAAACTACCCGCCGGCGGGCACCCAAGAACACAAAAAAAACGCCATTACCCAAACCACCCTCAAAGCCCCCCCGCAGCAATGATCTCCCGATACAGCTTACCGCTATCCTTGATCGTGCGGTCCCGCGTCACAGGATCCACCCGCAGCAGCCCGAAGCGCTTCCCATAACCGAAAGTCCACTCGAAGTTATCCATCAACGACCACGCGAAGTAGCCCTTCACGGGCACGCCTTGGGCCATGGCTTCCCGCAGGGCCAGAAGGTGACGGCGCAGGTAACGGCAGCGGGCCTCGTCGCGCACCCGGCCATCGGCTTCGGGGGCGGGGTCGGCAAAGGCGGCGCCGTTTTCCGTGATGTAGATGGGCACCTCTCCGTATCGATCCCGGATCCAGAGCAGCACGTCCGTCAGGCTTTGGGGATGCACTTCCCAGCCCATCGCCGTGTATTCCGCGTTGGGGCGCTTAACGGGAGCCGCGCCGGTGGGATGGGCGGCGGGGTCGGCCTTGTTGACCGAGCGGGCGTAGTAGTTCAGGCCCAGAAAATCGATGGGCGTGCGGATGAGATCGAAATCCGCCGCCGCGAAGGCGGGGCGCGCGCCACCGAAGACCGCGTCCAGTTCCTCCGGATAAGAACCCTTGAACAGAGGGTCCAGGAACTGCCGGTTCATGTAGGCGTGGGCGCGGGCCACGGCCGCCTCGGTGGCGGGGTCATCGTCCACGGCCGCCTTGGGCTCCAGGTTGATGGCGATGCCGATCCGGCCGTCGCTCACCAGGCTACGGAAGCGGCGGACCGTTTCGCCGTGGGCGCACAGCAGATGGTGAGCCGCCAGGGCGGCCGCGCCCATGTCCCGGCGGCCGGGCGGGTGCACCCCGTGCACGTAGCCGCAGTCGGTCACCACCCAGGGTTCGTTGATGGTCAGCCAGTGGGAGACGCGGTCGCCCAGGCGGCGGATGACCACCTCGGCGTAGTCCGCGAACCAGCCCACCATGTCGGGATTGGCCCAGCCGCCGCGCTCGTCCAGGACGGCGGGCATGTCCCAGTGGAAGATGGTGGGCACGGGCTGGATACCCGCCTCCAGCAGGGCGTCCACCAGGCGATCGTAAAAATCCAAGCCGGGCGGGTTCACCGGGCCGGTGCCCTGGGGCAGGATGCGCCCCCAGGCCAGGCTGAAGCGGTAGGCCTGCAGGCCCAACTCCCGCATCAGGCCGATATCCTCGCGCCAGCGGCGGTAGTGGTCGCAGGCGATGTCGCCGTTTTCGCCGTCGGGCGTGGTGCCCGGCCGGTGGGTGAAGACGTGCCAGTTGCTGGGACAGGCGCCGTCCGCCAGGCAAGAGCCCTCGATCTGGTAGGCCGAGGTGGCCGCGCCCCAGAGGAAGTCCGCGGGGAAATCTGTCATGGTGTTTTCTCCCCGTCGGGGCCCAGGGTGACCAACAGCTTGTGCCGCCGGCCATCGCGCGCCAGCGGTACGCTGGCCATGCCGTCGACGGGCGCGATGTCGGCATCGTCCAGAACCACCCGCGCCACGCTGCCGGCGCACCGGTCGGGGTTGGTGACCTGGATGTCGTACCAAGTGGGCGGCACGGTATCTTGTCCGTCCAGCGTGTTCCGTAGATCCGGGACACGCCAGGTGAGGCGGTACTCCGGCCAGGTGTCCGGCACGCAGGGCGCCAGCAGCAGCTTGTCGCCGCGGGGGCGCAGGCCCAGAACCCAGTCCAGGGCCACCTGCGACATCCAGCCCGACGAGCCCGTGTACCAAGTCCAGCCGCCGCGGCCCACGTGGGGCGGGGCACCGTAGATGTCGGCGGCCACCACGTAGGGCTCGACTTGGTAGCGGGCGATGCCTTCGGGAGTGCCGCCGTGGTTCAGAGGGTTCAGCAGGTCCAGCAGGGCGGCGGCCCGGTCGCGGCGGCCCAGCTTGGCCATGGCCGCCACCACCCACAGGGCGGCATGGGTGTACTGGCCCCCGTTCTCGCGGATACCCGCCACATAGCCCTTGATGTAGCCGGGATCGTTGGGCGTGTCCTGAAACGGCGGCGTCAGCAGACGGATGAGGCGGTGCTCATCGTCGATGAGATGCTCCTGCACCGCGTCCATGACCTGCGCGGCGCGCCGGGGCGAGGCCACCTCCGAAAGCACGGACCAGGCCTGGGCCAGGGCGTCGATGGCGCACTCCTTGTTTTCCCAGGAGCCCAGCGGCCGGCCGTTGTCGTAGTAGCCGCGACGGAACCAGCCGCCATCCCAGCCCGCCTCGTTCAAGGTCAGCTTCATCTGGTTGCGGTACTGGCGGTAACGTTCGGCGCGCTCGGTATCGGCGCGGGCTTCGCACAGGGGCAGGAAGCCGTCCAGGATGGTGACCAGGAAAAAGCCCATCCAGACGCTCTCGCCCCGCCCCTCGCGGCCCACGCGGTTCATGCCGTCGTTCCAGTCGCCGGTGCCGAACAGGGGCAGGCCGTGGGCACCCTGGGTCAGGCTCCGATCCAGAGCGCGGCAGCAGTGGTCGTAAAGATCGCCTTCCTCACCGGAAGGTTCCGGTTGCAAGAACACCTCGTCCTGACCGGGCTGCAGCAGGGGGGCCGTCAGATAAGGCCGCACCTCATCCAGGATGGCCGTGTCGCCGGTGCCGCGGATGTACTGGACGGTGGCGAAGGGCAGCCAGCACAGGTCGTCGGCAAAGCGGGTGCGCAGGCCGCGGTCCAGGGGCTGGTGCCACCAGTGCAGGACATCGCCCTGCACGAATTGGTGGGCGGCGTGCAGCAGAATCTGCCGACGGGTCTGGTCCGGCCACACGGGCAGCAGGCTCAGGCTGTCCTGCAACTGGTCCCGAAAACCGAAGGCTCCGCCCGACTGATACAGCGCCGAGCGCCCCCGCATGCGGCAGGCCAGCGTCTGGTAACCCAGCCAGCCGTTGACCATGGCGTCCAGGGCCGGTGACGGGGTGCGGATCTGGGCGGCTTCCAGGCCACGGCGCCAGTAGGCGCGGGTGGTTTCCCAGGCGGCGGCGCAGGCGGCGGGGCTGTCCAGACGGGCCAGCAGCGCGTCGGTCCGGGCGGCGTCGCGGCCCTGGCCCAGCAGCAACCAGACATCCTGCTGTTGCCCCGCTTCCAGCTCGATGACCAGGCGGGTGGCGAAGGCCGGATCCAGGCCGGCGCCCAGGAGGCCCGTCAATTCCTCGGCCCCGAGAGCCGCCGGGCGGGCGGGGCTGCCGCCAGGGCCCAAGACCGCGGCCAGGTCGCCGCAGTGGCTGAGGGGCGCGTCCTGGGAGGCGGGCAAGCAGGATGAAAAAGCCACGGCGTCAGCGAAGGGGCCGGCCAGCGGGTTGCGGGCCAGCAGGGCCCCGGTCTTTTCATCCCGGCTGACGCGCACGAAGCGGCGGGAATGGCCGGGGGTGGCGCCCAGCACAAGACGGGCGTGGTGCAGCAGGGCCAGCCGGCGCGGTCCGTCACTCCGGTTGGTGATCCGCACCCGCGTCAGGCGCACGGGATCGGCCGGCGGGACGAAGACCAGCGTCTGGACCCGCAGGCCATCGCCCTCGCGCTCGAAGCGGGTGTAGCCCTGGCCGTGCACGGTGCGGTAGCGGCCGCCCCCGGGCAACGGTCCGGGGGTGCAAGAGAAGCAGGCCGCGTGGCCGGGATCCAGATCCCGCAGGTGCAGGGCCTCGCCGCAAGGATCGCGCAGGGGGTCGTTGAACCAGGGCGTGAGGCGATGCTCGCGGCTGTTGCCCGCCCAAGTGGCTCCCGCCCCCGTTTCCGAGACGATGCACCCCAGGTTCTCGTTGGCCAGGACGTTGGTCCAGGGTTGGGGCGGCAGGGTCAGATGGCCCGCCTCGTCCAGGGGCAGACGCACCTCGTATTCGCGGCCGTCGTCGCGCAAGCCGCCGTGTCCGTTGGCAAAGGCCAGATCCTCACGGGCGGGCGGCGCAGACGGGGTGCCGGCCGGGTTGGTCGTGCCGGCCCGCTGGGTCGGCAATTGCCAGATGGGGATGGCCGGAGCGGATGGCGCCCCGGGCCGGGGAATGGTCTTTTCCACCCACAGATCGGCGCGGGCCGCCAGCACAGCTTCCTGGCCCGCGCCCAGGCGAGCGGGATCTACTTCCACGACGCCGGAATTAAACTTAAAACCGCCGTCACAAGAGCCAAGAGCAACCAAACGGAGGCCAAGGCCCATGTTTTTCCAAGCCATGGCAAACTTTTGCATGGTTCGGCATTCTGGACATTCCCCCCGGATCACCGCCAGCAGATCGTCCGTCCGGATCCCCAGCGTCTCCAGAACCGCGCCATCGTCTCCCATGTCCCGCAGCCGAGCCGCCGGAGCGCGCAGGGCGCGATCCCCCCGCAGCATGCCCACCGCCAGCTCCTGGGCCGCGTGGTATTCTTCGGGCGTCAGGCCCAGGGTCTGGATCCGGGCCGCGGCCGCGGTCTCCGCCGCGGTGAAGGCCGCCTCGACACCGCCTTCGGCCCCCAGGGAGCGCAGCACCGGAGCGGGATCCTCATCGAAAGCGCCCAGCAGGAAGGTCAGGGTGGCCTGCCGCCCCGGTCCCAGGGACATGGCGCGCCGCAGGCTGACGACGGGGTCCAGCACGTTGCCCACGGCCCCGCTCAGGGGCGTTCCCGGCACCAGGGCCAAGGGGCGATCATCCGGCCGGCCGCGGCCCAGGAAGCGGGCGCGATCGGTTTCATACTCCAGGGGCCCGTCCTCGATAAGGGCATGCACCACAGAGGGATACCGATCTTGAGGGTCGCGGGGGCGGCGGGTCACGCGCAGGGCGCGGCGGGCGGCGTCGAATCGTGTCTGCAGGAACAACTTGGAGAAGCCGGGATGGCTTGCGTGGGCGGGCGGGCTATTGAGCACCACCTCCGTCAGGGAGGTCAGGTCCAGCTTGCGCAAGCGATCGCCCAGGTTGGCGATGGTCACGCGACGCAGTTCCGCCGGGGCGCCGGTCAGAACGCAGGTCTCCATGGTCACGCGCAGGTCCAGGCCTTCCATGACGCGGGTGTGCCGTCCGGGGCGCCAGGTGGCGGTGGCCGGGGCGTCGGGGCCATCGCCCAGCAGCAACCAGGACAGGCCCGCGGTCAGATCCCGCAGGAAAAAGCGCAGGCCGGTGACGCCCGGGCCGTCCCAGGAGGTCAGGGCCAAGGGGCCCCGTCGGGAATGCCCGCTGCCGTCGGCGGCCAGCACGACCTGGTAGTTTGCCGAAGACCGGTACTCTGCTGAAGACCGATGATCCGCCGAAGACCGGCCGGCCGCTCCACACAGCAGGGCCACGGGAGAGCCCCCCCCGCCACAAGAGCCCTGGGGCCCGCTACCAGAGCTACCTGAGCGACACATCCGCAAATCCTTCCCTGAAAAATCAAAATCCGGCGCGGAGCTTGGGCCCCTTTCAGGCCGATTCCGCAACGTTGACTGCGAATCCTTAGACCATTTGCGAGCTTTTGTCAAATAGGGGGGTTGACAAGAATGGCCCCATATGTAACCGTTTACATTGTCCGCGAACAAGGAACGCTCGCTTTTTGGGCAGGAACGGTCCGACCGGCCACAGGATGGGTTGGGGGGCCTTGCAGAAAGTCCCAGTCCCGTGGCAACCATCCGCGATGTGGCGCGAGCCGCCGGAGTATCCATCGCCACCGTATCCCGGGTGTTCAACAACAACGCCCTGGTCAACCTAGCCACGGCCGAAAAAGTCCTGGAGGCCGCCAAAAGCCTGGATTACTGGCCCAACAGCGCCGCCCAGAGCCTCAGCACCCGACACAACCATGTTCTCGGTGTCATGCTGCCGGATCTTTTCGGGGATTTTTACTCCGAAGTAATCCGCGGTATCGACCGCCAGGCCCGCCTGAACAAGTACCAGACCCTTCTTTCCAGCAGCCATGCCAGCAGCCACGACGTGCTGCAGGCCGGCCGCGCCATGCTGGGCCGCATCGACGGCCTGATCATGATGGCCCCGGACGAGAACACCATCGACATCGTCGAACGTATCCGCCGGCGCGTGCCCGTGGTGCTGCTGAACCCCCGCGGGGAAGTGCCGCGCTGCCACCGCGTGGCGGTGCAGAACTACGAGGGCGCCCGGGCGGCCACCGAGCATCTGCTCTCCCTGGGGCACCGGCGGATCGCCCTGATCGCCGGCCCCGAAGGCAACGTGGACGCGGAGGAACGCCACCGCGGCTTCCGCGACAGCCTGGCCGACGCGGGCCTGGACCCGGAAGCCGCCTTGGTGGTGCCCGGCGATTTCAGCGAGATGGCCGGCTACGAGGCCGCCCTGCGCATCCTGGGTCATCAACCCCGCCCCTCCGCCGTCTTCGCCTGCAACGACGCCATGGCCGTGGGGCTGCTCAGCGCCGTCGGCCGCGCCGGCAAGAGGGTGCCGGAGGATCTGGCCGTGGTCGGCTTCGACAACATCGACATCGCCGAGTACCTGAACCCGGCCCTGACCACCGTGCACGTGGACGCGTGCAACCTGGGCCGGCACGCCGTGGATCTGATGCTGAGCACCATAGAAGCCGAGGGCCCGGTGCCCCCGGTGCTGGAGAGAATGCCGGCCGTCCTGACGATCCGGCGTTCTTGCGGAGCCCATCTGTCACAAGAAGAGACCAACAGCAGCGGGGACGAAAACGCCGCCCGCTTCCGACAATGACAACCGTTGCCTGACAGACCCGAAGGGAAAACCTCATGAGACTAGTGATTCTTACCCTGCTTCTGGGCGCCATGATCAGCGGCCCCGTGCTGGCTCAGGCCGAGCGCGAGGACGCCATCTGGGCGCGCACCACCTCGGACCCCATCACCCTGGACGGCGTGCTGGACGAGGCCGCCTGGGCCGATGCCGAAACCTGGGTCATCGACTATGCCCAGGACGCCGGCATCCCCGGCAGCGGCTGGAAGACCGAAAGCGGCTGGCAGCCGGTGGACCCCACCCACGCCACCATCAAGTTCCTCATCCACGACAACCAGCTTTACATGGGCGCCTACGTGGAGGACCAGAGCATCGGCGGCAGCGCCGAGTTCAATCGCTTCGACGGCCTGCTGATGGGCATGAAGGACCGCAGCGTGGACTTCTATCCCACCCCCCAGGCGGAGTACATGTACACCTGGTGGCACGATGAGCTGAGCGACCCTCAGCCCGTGGGCACCATGCCCGGCTTCATCGGCGCGTGGGCCGAACTGCCCCACGGCAGCCCCCGCACCCCCGAGCAGATCGCCGCCTGGGACGCGGTGACGGTGGTGGACGGCACCACCAACGACGACGCCACCCCCGACGTGGGCTACACCGTCGAGATGCGTTTCAACCTGGCGTTCATGGGCTATAACGCCAACAAGCCCGAGGGCGAGATCATCGAGTGGAACATCTCCATCTACGACACCGACTGGTACTGGCCCATCAGCACGAGCAGCTTCAGCAGCAACCGCGTGTGGTGGCAAGGGCCCTGGGGCAACACCTCCTGGTACAACGAGGTGCGCATCCACGCCCGGCCCGACGTGACCGTGGGCAGCGGCCCCGCGCCGTCCCTGGAACCCGAGGTCATCATCCCCGCCATCGACGCCGAGGTCACCATCGACGGCCAGCTTAACGAAGCCGTTTGGAGCGACCCCGCGGTCTACAGCTTCGACATCCGCTGGGATGATTTCCAGCTGGTGGCCGGCTACGACGCCATCGGTCCCTACCGGGCCGGGCAATACCAACCCGAGGTGAACGGCGGTGAGGCCTTCGTCATCGACCCGGCCGACGCCACCGTCAAGATCTTCCACCGCGGCGACACCCTGTACATGGGCTTCGAGTCGCGGGACCAAGTGGTGCAGTTCCACCCGGATCTGAATCGCTGGGACGGTTTCATCGTCACCGTGGACAACCGTGAGGAACGGGGCTCGGACAACCAGCTGCTGACCCATCGTCTCAGCTTCCAGGTGGGGCCGGACGGCACCGCCCTGCCCCAGGACGATCTGCTGAACTTCGTGAACGCCGGCGATGCCGAGGTGGCCCTTTTCCTGCCCGCCGGCACCTCCGTGGACACCCTGGGCCAGCAGGCGGACAACGGCTATTCGGCCGAGTTCGCCCTGGACCTGAAGGCCATCGGCTATCCCGCCGGGCTGGGCGACGGCGCCTTCTTCTTCGGGGTGTTGCAGATGGACGGCGATTCCTTCATCCCCACCACCGACAGCTACGGTACGCGCACCTGGTGGTACCGGGAATTCCCCGGCGCCTGCTGCCCCGTTTGGGCGCACCTGGAGGGCGAGATGAGCCCCGTCATCGGGGATCTGAACCCCTACGCCGGACGCTACGCGCGGCTGCTGAGCCAGTCCGGTCCGTCGTCGCGGCCGCAGGTCAGCTTCGCCATGCCGGAACGGAACAACGTGCAGCTGGAAATCTTCGACGTGCGCGGGCGGCTGGTGCAGCGGCGCGCCCTGGGCACCCTGGCCGGCGGCGAGAACACCGTCACCCTGTTCCGTGACCAGCGTCCCGGCGATGGTCTCTATCTGTATCGTCTGCAGGTCTTGGACCCGGCCACCGGCGCCCTGCGCGGCGCCCTGACGGGCAAGACCCTGTTGCTGAAGTAGTCCGGAGGGGAAGAGATCGGAGCGGGGGGCCGGCGGTCTCCCGCTCCCGGCCCGCTCCCGCTGAACCGTGGAACTCCGGCCCGACGCCGGAAAGGAAGAAGCTCTTGGCACCCATGAACGGCATGAACCGTGTTCCGCTCATCCTGGTCCTGACGACCACCCTGACGGCTTTGCTGCTGTGGGGGTCGGTCTGTCCGGCCGGCACCACCGGCACCATCGCCGGCCAGGTCCTGGATCGTTTCGGCGACCCCGTCCCCGACGCCACCGTCACCGTGCTGGACACGGACTTCGCCACCGTCAGCGACGCCGAGGGGAACTTCACCATCCTGAGCATTCCCCCCGGCACCTACAGCGTGCGCGGCAGCAAGTCCGGCTACCAGAGCTTCACCCTGACCGAGAACATCGTCTCCTCCGACCAGACCACCCGGGTGTACCTGCAGCTGGGCGACGCCAACCTGCTGACCGAGGAGATGGTCGTCATCGCCGAGAAGCAGCCCGTGGACCTGAACACCACCAGCAGCTTGACCACCCTGACCATCCGGGAAATCGAGAACCTGCCCGTGCAGGAGCTGGAGGATCTGGTGAACCTGCAGGCCGGCGTCATCGACGGCCACTTCCGCGGCGGCCGCAAGGGCGAGGTCCAGTACCAGGTGGACGGCGTGAGCATGAACAACGCCTTCGACAACGCGCCCAGCATGAAGATCGACCGTAGCCTGCTGCAGGAGGTGCAGGTCCTCAGCGGGACCTTCGACGCGGAATACGGCCAAGCCATGAGCGGCGTGGTGAACGCGGTGCTGAAGCAGGGCTCGCCCTCCTTGCGCGTGGACACCGAGGTCTACACCGGCGGCTTCTTCTTCCCCGGTCGCGAGACCGCCCGGCGCGCCGACGACACCGTCCACCCGACGGGCACCCAGAATTATCAGATGACCATCAGCGGCCCTTTGCCCCTGCCCCGCACCACCTACCTGGTCAGCGGCCGACGCTATCTTTTCGATGATTACATCACCGCCCGGCGCGCCTACAACCCCACCGACAGCGACAGCCTGGCCACCGGTGACGGCTCCGAGGAGGCCCTGGGCTTCAATCGGGAGTGGTCCGGCGTCGTCAAGCTGACGACCGAGGCCTTCGAGGGAACCAAGCTGAACTACCAGGTCCTGTTCAACAGCCGTCGGGGCCGCCCCACCAACTACGACTTCCGTTTCATGCCCGACGCCCTGAGCATGCAGCGGCAGCACAGCATCAGCCACGGTCTGGACTGGAACCAGAAGCTGGGCGAGACATCCTTCCTGGATCTGAGCGTGCGGCAGAACGTGCTGAGCTATCGCGACTACCTGTACGAGGACATCCACGACCCGCGCTACGACGCGCCCGAGCAGCTGAACAACACCGGCAACTACGGCGACTTCTACTACCAAGGCCTGCAGACGAACCACTACCGCCAGAAGACCAACACCTACCTGTTCAAGGGTTCGCTGGTGAGCCAGCTCAACAACGAGCATCAAGCCAAGACGGGCTTCGAGTTGAGCCTGCCCGAGGTGGAGTTCGGCAACGACGTGCACTTCACCTACGGCGAGGGCCATCTGGTGCGGCACATCAACGAGCCCCCCGACTATCCCGGCCCCGGGACCTACTACCCGGTCATGGGCGCCGCCTACGTGCAGGACCAGTTCGAGCGCCAGGATCTGGTGGTGCGCTTCGGGGCCCGCCTGGACTACTTCGACGCGCGCAGCACCGTGCCCGGCGACCTGGCCAACCCGGCCAACGCCATCGCCGGCGCGCCCGCCTCCCAGCCCCGGCGCACCGGTGTCAAAAGCACCATCAGCCCGCGCCTGGGCGTGGCCTACCCCGTGAACGAGACCGCGGCCATCCACTTCGCCTACGGCCACTTCACGCAGTTCCCGTCGGTGAACACCATGTTCACCAACTCCAATTACGAAATTCTGGAGCGTCTGCAGGCCGGCAGCATCAACTACGGCGTCATGGGCAATCCCGACGTCAAGCCCGAGACCACCGTGCAGTACGAGGTGGGCTACAAGCAGTCCCTGACCGACGACCTGGGCGCCGAGCTGACCGTGTTCTACAAGGACATCCGCGACCTGCTGGGCGTGGAGTTCATCGAGACCTACACGGGCGCCACCTACACGCGCCTGACGAACGTGGATTTCGGCAACATCACGGGCGTGACCCTGGCCGTGGACCACCGGCGGGTGGGCCCCCTGAGCCTGTCCCTGGACTACACCTGGCAGCAGGCCCTGGGCAACGCCAGCGACCCCACCGAGACCGCCAACCGCGCGGCCCTGGGCGAAGACCCGCGCCCCCGCCTGGTGCCCTTCAACTGGGACCAGCGCCACACCGTGAACATGACGGCGTCGCTTTTCAAGCCGCGCGAATACAGCATCAGCTTGGTGGGCAAGTTCGGCAGCGGCCAGCGCTACACCCCCCAGAGCGAGAACGCCTTCGGGTTCGGTTCGGCCACCAACAGCGGCTCCAAGCCGGCGGCCTTCCTGCTGGACCTGCGGGCGGAGAAGATCCTGGGCGCCAACGCCGAGGGCGGCCTCTTCCTGCGCGTTTTCAACCTGCTGGACGCCCGCTACTTCAACGGCTCGGTCTACGCCACCACCGGCAGCCCCTATTACGCCCGTTTCCCCAGCCCTTCGGAGCTGGTCACCCTTGAGGACCCGACCCTGCTGTACCCGCCCCGCCGCATCGAAGCCGGCGTGCGCTGGTCCTTCGGAGGCATGTAGATGAACGGCCGGCCCACAACCCAACCGAGGAGTTCCATCGGCGTGAGCAGTCGCAAGAAATCCCTGATCCCGCGCAGAGGGGCCGTGGCCCTGCTGCTGGCCATGTCTGTCTGCCTGGGCCTGCCCGTGCCCGCCGGCGGTGACGTGCCCACGCCCGTCCCCCAGAACGAACGCGGCCGGGAGGACGCCGAACGTTCCGGGCAGCACGACGCCAACAACATCCGCACCTCATTCTGGAACTACGGCATGGTGGGCGACTACCCCGCCGACCCCGGCAACGTGGACCTGAGCGTGTTCCACTCCGTGGAGGTGCCCAAGGGCAGCGGCATGAACTACAGCGACGGCGTGACCCCCTTCGTGCTGGCCAAGATCACCCAGGTGGACGGCACCGAGGCCTACATCATGGAGACCGGCTTCCGCGAGCGGCAAGGCACCAGCCCCTACTACAACCGCGTCATGCGCTTCGAGCCGCGCCCCGGCTATTTCCAGCCCGACCCCGTGCTGAACCCCGGCCGCTCCGTGGCCTTGAGCAACGACCCGCGCACCTGGCCCGACCACTGGCCCGACCGCCTGGATGAAGCGGACGATCCCGGCTGGCCCGGCTCCTGGAACGGCTACTTCGGCAAGCAGATCGTGGCCGACCAGGAAAGCTACATGGTCCTGGACGACGACTACTACGACGCCTGGAACTTCTACCCCGACAGCCGCGACAGCACCCGCCGCGGCCTGGGCCTGCGCATCGAGGTGCGCGGTTTCCAGTGGGCCAACCCCCAGGCGCGGAACGTCATCTTCTGGCACTACGACATCACCAACGAGGGCACCACCGACTACGACGACAACATCATCTTCGGTCTGTACATGGACAGCGGCGTGGGCGGCAGCGCCTTCAGCTGCGACCAGATCTACGAATCCGACGACGACAACGCCTACTTCGCCCGCGAGTTCGAGGGCCAGATCATCAATCTGGTCTACACCTGGGACAACGGCGGCCACGGGCGCGACCTGGCGGGCTCCTGCAGCACCACCGGTTACCTGGGCTACGCCTACATGGAGACCCCGGGCAACGCCACCGACGGCATCGACAACGACGAGGACGGCATCACCGACGAGCGGCGCGACGGCGGGGCCGGCACCTTCATCGTGGGCCAGGAGGCCATCCGCACCCACGTGGAAAGCCACTACGACCTGACGCTTTTCGAGAACGTCTACGGCCCCCTGGAAGAAATGCCCGCCTACCTGGCCGAGATCTGGTGGACCGGCGACGAGGACATGGACTGGGTGGCGGATAACCACGACCTGGGCGCCGACGGCCTGGCCGACACCGGCGACACCGGCGAGGGCGACGGCATGCCCACCCCCGGCGAGCCCAACTTCGACGAAACGGACCTGAACGAATCGGACCAGATCGGCCTGACGGGCTTCAAGATGAACCGCATCGTGCCCGGTTACGGCAACCCGAACCAGGAGACGGACAACATCGTCTTCTTCACCGGCAACGAGAACTGGCCCGAGCGCCTGTACAACCAGTTCAGCGCCGAGAACCCGGAAGACCGCTTCGACACGCCTTTGGCCTCCAACTACAACATCGGTTTCCTGTTCGCCTCGGGTCCCTTCCACCTGGCCGCCGGCCAGACCGAGCGTTTCAGCCTGGCCCTGGCCTACGGCGCGGACCTGACGGAGCTGGCCGCCAACACCCGGACGGTGCAGCAGATCTACAACGCCAACTACCGCTTCGCCGTGCCGCCGCGCGCCCCCGTGGTGACGGCCGAGGCGGGCGACGGCTTCGTGCGCCTCAGCTGGGACGACCGGGCCGAGAACAGCACCGACCCCGTGACCGGCGATCTGGACTTCGAGGGCTACCGCATCTACCGCTCCACCGATCCGGACTTCCGCGATCCGCAGGTCATCAGCAACGGCACGGGCACCGGCCCCCTGGGCAACGGCGCCCCCATCGCCCAGTTCGATCTGGAGGATGACTACAGCGGCTTTTCCGACCTGATGATCGAGGGCGTGGCCTACTATCTGGGCGCCGACTCGGGCCTGACCCACACCTGGACCGACAACACCGTCGTCAACGGCCAGCAGTACTACTACGCCGTGACGGCCTACGATTACGGCTCCGAGGAATTCAATTTCTATCCCTCGGAGAACGCCATCACGCCCTCGCGCACGGCGCGCGGCGGCCTGGTGCTGCCCCCCAACGTGGTGGCCGTGCGCCCCAACCCCCGCGTGGCCGGTTTCGTGCCCGCCGGCGCGGACACGGCCCTGAAGGTGGCCGGCCGCGGCACCGGCGTGGTGGCCGTGGACGTGGTGAACTCCAACCTGGTGCCGGACGACCACACCTTCCGCATCGACTTCTTCACCCCTTCGGCGGACAGCCTGCGCGCCCGCCGCTACGCCCTGTACGACGTGACGGCCGACTCGCTGGTCTTCGAGAACGGCCGCGACTTCCTGGGCCGGGGCGTGGGCTCGGTGGGCAGCGGCCTGTTGCCCATCATCCAGACGGCCACCCAGGTGACGGTGGACACGGAGCACACCGGCTTCGACGCCACCAGCACCACCGACGCCGTCTTCACCGTGGCTTACGAAAACAGCGTGCTGAACATCAACCGCCTGAGGCCCGGCTACCCGGACGACATCATCATCTATTTCTACGACACGGTGATGGATACCTCCGTGGCCGACGGTTTCACCTACCCGGCCACGCCCGCCAACTTCGAGGTGGTGGCCCAGACCGCCGCCGGCGAGCAGCGCCTGGACTTCCGCTTCCGCGATCGGGACGGCGACGGGACCTTGAGCCGCACCGACGAGGTCATCGACGTGGTGACCTACATCGCGCAAGAACCCGACAGCCCCAAGGTGACCTGGCGCGTGCAGCTGACCGAGGTGCCGAACGACCCGCCCACCCAGGGGGACGCCTGGGTGCTGCGCCTGATCCGGCCCTTCGGCGCGGACGATGTCTACGAGTTCACCACCCGCGGCGAACATATCGACCAGGAGGCCGCCGCCGCAGGCCTGCACCCCTACGTGGTGCCGAACCCGTACATGGGGTCGGCCAGTTTCGAGCCCGAGCGGTACGCCGTCTCGGGGCGCGGCGAGCGCCGCATGGAATTCCGCGGCCTGCCCGCCCGGTGCGAAATCCGCATCTACAACCTGATGGGCGAGCTGGTCACGACCCTGCAGCATGACGGCTCGCATGACGGCTTCGTGGCCTGGGATCTGCGCACCAAGGACCAACTGGATGTGGCTCCCGGCCTCTACATCTTCCACGTCGACGGCGGCGCGGCCGGAACGGCCACCGGCAAGTTCGCCATCGTGAAATGAGGGACCTGAGAAACGGTATGAAGAAGATTGTGACGGCAGTTCTGGCGGCGGGCCTTGTGGGGATCGCAAGTCTTGCCGGAATGGCGGGCCAGGCGACGGCCCAGACCAAGGTGGGCACCACCATCGGCACCTTCCTGCGCATCGAACCCAGCGCCCGCGCCGCGGGCATGGGCAACGCGGGGGTGGCCATGCCCGCGGATATCGAGTCGGCCTATTTCAACGTGGGCACCATCGGCCTGCTGGAACAGGCCGAGGTCCAGTACACGCACAGCCTGTGGTACGCGGACATCAGCTACGACTATGCCGCGGTGGCCGTGCCCGTCAGCGAAAAGGGCAACCTGCTGCTGAGCGTCACCTCCCTTAGCTCCGGAGATATCCAGGTGCGCACCGTGGAGCAGCCCAACGGCACCGGCGTCTTCTACAGCGTGACCAACGTGGCCTTGGGCGTGGCCTACGGCCGGCGCATCACCGAACGCTTCAGCGCCGGCATCCAGGCCAACTACATCAGCGAGAGCATCTGGAACACCTCCACCACCGCCCTGTCCGTGAACCTGGGCACCATCTACCGCCTGAGCGACAGCGGCGCCTCTCTGGGGTTCGGCCTGGCCAACCTGAGCACGCGCACCCGCTTCAGCGGCGACGGTCTGGGCATAACTTACGACAGCGATCCCGACATTCACGGCGACAACAGCGCCCTGCCCGCGGAACAGTCCACGGACCGCTTCCCCCTGCCGGGCCTGTTCCGGCTGGGCCTGAGCTACCCCTACGTGGTGAGCGAGGACAGCCGGTTCCTGTTCCTGATCGAGGGCCTGCACCCCGCCGACAACAGCGAGAGCCTGAACCTGGGCGCGGAGTGGACGCTGATGCGGATGTTCAGCCTGCGCGCCGGCTACCAGACCCTGTTCCAGACCGACAGCCAGCTGGGCATGACCCTGGGCTTCGGCGTGGCCGGCAACCTGGGCAACCAGCGTTACCACCTGAACTACGCCTGGGCCGGTCACAAGCGCCTGGAGGATACGCACAGGATGACCATGTCGATCGCCTTCTGATCTGGCGGGGCATCCGGGAAGTAGCAACCAATGAGAACGACAACGCGCCTTTATCTTCTGCTGATCGCCCTGCTGCCGGCCGTGCTTCTGCTTCTGCCGGCGTCTGCCGGTGCCGGCACTCCCGCCCATCCCCGGCCGGGCTTAGAGCAGGGCTTGGACCTCCCCAAATCTCTGACGACGGAATCTCTGACCACAGAGGCTTTGCTGGACAGCCTGCAGCACACCGCCTTCCTCTACTTCTGGGAAGAGGCCAACCCCGTCAACGGCCTGATCCGCGATCGCAGCGACCCCTATTCGCCCTGCAGCATCGCCGCCCAGGGTTTCGGGATCACGGCCATTTGCGTGGCCATCGAGCACGGCTGGGTCACGCGCGAAGAGGGCCGCGACCGCATCATGCTGGGCATGCAGACCCTGTGGAACGGCCAGCAGGGCCCCGGGACCTACGGCAACAACGGCTACAAGGGCCTGTTCTACCATTTCCTGGATATCAACTCGGGCGTGCGCGTGTGGAACTGCGAGCTGAGCACCATCGACACCGCCCTGCTGATGGCCGGCGTGCTGGACGCCAAGATGTACTTCCAGACCGCCGACGAGGGCGACCTGGAACTGCGCGCCCTGGCCGACAGCTTGTACCAGCGGGTGGACTGGGATTTCATGCGCAACGGCGGCAACGGCATCCGTATGGGCTGGAAACCCGAGGGGGGCTTCAGTTCCTTCGGCAACTGGGTGGGCTACAACGAGGCCATGATCCTGTACC
>PDQT01000143.1 GCA_002747875.1 bacterium DOLZORAL124_64_63 | reverse complement strand
AAGGCCATCGAGATGATCCTCTCGGCCAACGAGCTGCTCAGCCACCTCTACGAGGCCGAGCCCATGACCGCCCGCGTTCTGGCGGAAGAGCTGGTGGTTCTGGCCCAGTTCATCGCGCCCATGGTGGTCAACCCCTACGAGGCTCTGCAGGGCGTGCGCCAGGGCACCGAGAAGGCGCTGCTGGAGGGGGCCCAGGGCACCATGCTGGATATCGACCACGGCACGTACCCCTACGTGACCAGCAGCAACTGCACCATTGGCGGGGCGTTGACGGGCACCGGCCTGCCGCCGCGCTGCCTGGGCGAGATCAACGGCATTTTCAAGGCCTACTGCACCCGGGTGGGCAACGGCCCGTTCCCCACGGAACTGATGGGCGACATGGGAGAGGCCCTGCGCGAGGCCGGCGGCGAATACGGGGCCACCACCGGCCGGGCCCGGCGCTGCGGCTGGTACGATATGGTGGCCAGCCGGTACGCCGCGGATATCAACGGCATGACGGGAATTTTCATCACCAAGCTGGACGTTCTGGACAAGATGCCCACCATCCAGGTGGCCACCGCCTACGAGTTGGAAGGCGAACGGCTGTCCCGCTACCCGGTGGATGGGAGCCAGCTGCCGCACTGCCGTCCCGTCTACACCGAATTCAAGGGCTGGGAAAAGGATACCTCCGGTTGCCGACGCCTGACGGACCTGCCGGCCGCCGCCCGCCAGTATCTGGAGTTCCTGGAGGCGGAGATGGGGACGCTGATCGTGGGCGTGAGCGTGGGCCGTGACCGCGAGCAGATGATCTGGACCGAGACCGGCGTGACGACCTGATTTTTTGACACCACCGTGGAGGGCGGCTATATTGCTGTCCGTCGGTGAAACGCCGGCATGAGGAATGGGTGGGCCACTAGCTCATCAGGTAGAGCATCTCCCTTTTAAGGAGGTTGTGCCAGGTTCGAGTCCTGGGTGGCCTACCACCTTTCCTCCCATAAGTCCTTGCTAATGAATGACCACCCGATCTGGCGCCACGGTGCCGGGACGACGGGTGGTTTTTTGTTGCCCCCTCCGCACACCGGCACCGGTTCCCCCAAAAAAACCTCAAGTTTCCCTCCAAGCGCCCGATACCCGTGGCATGTGGCGGAAACCCTCTTCGCGCCGGTCCGCGCCCCACGAAAAACCGCGGACCGAACAAAGGATTGGCAGCAATGAGCATCCGGCTGAACCCAGCAAACAGCAACACCATGGCATCCCTGCGGCGGCAGTCCCCTCGGGACCGGAAGGATCTGCAGAAAAGCGCGGCGAAAGGCCAGGGCGGCGAGTGCGCCCGCCGCGCGGCCGATGACGCGGCGTGCCACCAGATATCGAGCGCCGCCGCGGACACGCCCACCGAGGCCCCGGTCCGCTTTGAGGACGCCGACGCGGCCCTGGAGGTTGCCAACACGACCGGCCGGCAGATTCTGGACCAGGGGGCCACCTCGGCCCAGGCCCAGGGGCAGGGGCTGACGGATACGGCACTGGGTCTGCTCCAGTAGATCCGGGCTTTCCTCTCTCCATAAAAACAGGGCGCCGTTTACGCGGCGCCCTTGTTCATACCGCCGAAGCGGGTGCGGCTACTTCCGGCCGTACTTCTTGGTCCAAAGCTTGTCGAATTGCTCGACCGTCTTCTCGAACAGGTCCATGGCCGCCAGGATGGGGCGCGGCGTCTCCAGGTCCACGCCCGCGCTGCGCAGGATATCCAGGGGCGGAGCGCTGCAGCCGGCGCTCAGCATGTTGTCGATGTAGCGGTCGGCGGCCTTGCGGCCGTCTTTCTCGATCAGGTCGGCGATGGTCAGGCCGCTGGTCAGTCCCGTGGCGTAGGTGAAGACGTAGAAGTTGTAGTAGAAGTGGGGGATGAAGACCCACTCGCACTCGTCGTTCGGGCCCATCTCGAACTCGGGACCGTAGTACTCGCGGATCAGGTCGCCGTAGGTCTGGTTCAGGAAGTCGGCCGTCAGCGGGCTGCCGGTCTCGGCCTGCTCGTGGAAGCGCAACTCGAAATCGGCGAACAGGGTCTGCCGGAAGATGGTCTGGCGGATGCTTTCCAGACGCTGGTTCAGCAGAATCAGCTTGGTGTCGATGTCATCGGCCTGGCGCAGCATGTAGTCCGTCAACAGGGCCTCGTTGCAGGTGGAGGCGATCTCGGCCAGGAACGTGGTGTAGCTGCGGTACTGGGGCGGCTGGTTGCGGCTGCTGTAGACGCTGTGCAGGGCATGCCCGAACTCGTGGGCGGTGGTGCTGACGGCGTCCAGGCTGTTGTCGAAGTTGTGCAGGACGTAGGGGTGCACGTCGGCGGCCAGGGAGCCGTTGCTGTAGGCGCCGCTGCGCTTGTTGGCGTTGGGGTAGACATCGATCCAGCCGTTGGCCGGGTCCATGCCTTCCTTGATCAGCGCCACGTATTCCTTGCCCAGGGGCCTCAGGGCGGCGGCAATGATCTTGCAGCCCTCTTCGTAGGTGTACTCGGGCTCCGCGCCTTCGATCATGTTGTTGTTCAGGTTGGGGAAGGTCAGGGGGCCTTCCAGACCCATGACCTTGCGCCGCAAGGCCACGTACTTGTGCATGGTGCGGGGCAGGTTCTCACGCACGGTGTCGATGAGCATGCGGTAGGCCTTGGGACTGATGTTGTCCGGGCTGAGGGCGGCCTCCAGGCAGCTGTCGTAACCGCGGGCGTCCTTGCTGAGGATGTGGCTCTTGACGGTGCCGTCCAGCAAGGTGGCGAAGGTGTCGTCGTACTGGCGCAGCCCGGCGAAGAAGGCGTCGGTGGCCTGCTTGCGCACGTTGTAGACATCGCTGCTGCGCAGGCCGGACCAGCCGCTGAGGGTGACGGGAACTTCCCGGCCCTGCTCGTCGATGATGTTGCCGAATTTCATGTCCACCGACAGCAGGGTCTCGCTGGCTTCCATCGGCACGCCGCGCACGTTGCCGGTCAGGGCCAGGATCCGCTCTTCGGCGGCGCTGAGGGTGTGCGCCTGCTGGCGCCACATCTCTTCGAATTCGTAGCGGTAGCCGGCCAACTCCTCGTTGGCGGCCATCCAGCCCCGAATCTTCTCGGGATCGATGCTGAGCAGTTCGGGCTCCATCCAGCTGGTGGCTTCACTGAATTTGGGGCCCAGCTGGGCCACCTGGCCGGCCATGGTCCGGTAGTCGCCCACGCCCATGTCGGTGTCGAACAAGGCGGCGCTGTAGGTGCGCAGCTTCATGAAGCGCGTCAGCAGGCTCTGGATCTCGTTCTGGGACTCCAGCAGAACCTGGGGGCCTTCGGCCAGGCGGCCGCGGAAGCGGGTCAGCTTGGGGATGTCTTGCTGGATGGCGGCCAGCTCGGCTTCCCAGGCGGCTTGATCAGGGAAGAGGTCGGTCTTGCTCCACTGGTATTGGGTGGGGATGTCCGCGCGGGGGGCGGAGGGATCGGGGGTGTAGTCGGCCAGCAGCGGGGTGGCGCCGAGGCAGAGGATGATGACGGCCATCAGGGCCGGCAGACGTCGGATGGAAGAACCCTGGTAAGACATGAATAACCTCCTGCGAACCAGGTTGGAGAAAATGAAGCCCGATCCCTCGTTGAAGGATCGGGCTGTCGGGTGAATCGGCGGGTCTCCTTTAGAAGCGGTGGAAACCCTGGTGATCTTTGCCCTCTTCCAGGCTGTCGGCGGCCTTGGCGGGGAAGACGACGGGCACTTCCTCGACGGTGAGGTTGTAACCGTTCAGGTCCATGCTGGCCTGGAAGATCACGTTCTCGTTGAAACCGACCATGAACAGATGCTGGGGATCCGCGCCCCAGATCCCCGTCAGGGCGCCATGGGCGATGTCGTAGATGTTCCGCACACCGGTGCCGCTGACGAAGTCGAAGTCCTCGGTCTGGAAGACCAGGCTGCCATCGTCGGTGACGGCATAAAGATTGTTGTCCCCATCGATCCACATGTCCCGAATGCCGTTGCCCTCATCGACGGTGGTGTCGGGAAGCAACAGGATCCAGTCCAGCCGGCCGCCGCCGCTGTCACTCAGGCGGTAGATCCAGCCTTCGCTGGTGCCCAGGTAGTTGTTGCCGACGGTGACGGGGTCGCTGGTGCTGCTGAGGATCCACTCGCTGTTGGCCAGCTGGTCTCCGCCCAGGGGACGCAGACGCCAGTCGTAGAGTTCAGGCTCGGAATCGGGGGCCAGGACCATGCCGTCGGTGCCGTCGATGCCGAAGATTTCCTGGTCCTCCAGAATGTACGCGCCGCCGATGGAGCTATAGTTGACGGTGACCAGGCTGTAGATATTCTCGCTCAGGCTGAGCGTATCTTCAGGGGCTCCGGTCTGGGCATTGCGGACGACGATGACCTCGTTCGCCGCGACCAGGGAGTTGCCGGCGAGACGGCGCGCGTTGCCCCGTTCGCCCACGGCGTAGATTTCGTTCTGATACGTACCCACGCTGTAGAAGTCCAGGTCTGTCCCGCTGTCCAGGCTGGACCAGGTCCCATTCGTGTTGCGCCAGAAATGCCCATCGTGCCCGGCGGCGTACAAGGTGCCGTTGCCGTTGCCGTAGATGCTGGTGATGGTGCTGTTGACACCCAGATCCGTGGCGGACCAGGCGCTGCCGTCGTAGTGGAAGACCATACCCTTGTTGCCCACGGCGTAGACGTCGTCGGCGGCGTTGCCGTAGACGTCGAAAAGCCAGTTGTGCGGGGGCTCGGGATCGGGGGTGGGGTAGTGGATGCCTCCACCGTCGTCACCGCCACAGCCCCCAAGGGCCAGAGCGAAAAGGCCGAGGGCCAGACAAGCCGACAGGACAACCGAACGACGGAACCATCGGGCTCGGGTTCCCGAAAGAGCGGACGCGGTTTGATTCATGAGCGCAATGACCTCACGTTCGTGGGTGGGGAAGGATGGGACGCAACCTCCGCCGGCTCCGGTGCCGCGCACCGCCAGCCATGCCCGCCAGCAGGCGGAGATCCTTGACAACAGGATAATAGTAAGCCTTGCCGTGGGGAAAGTCCATATCCAACCCGCCCGGACCCCATCCGGAGGCGTCACGGAAGATTCCGTTGGCGCTTGGGCCCGTTCATGACAAAATTGTGTTCTCAAAGGCCCCAAGCACCCCAAGAAAGCTAAGACAAGAGAGCTAAGACCCGTGATCCAAGACCTACACGATCTGTGGAGCCTGTGACCGCGGGCCGTGAGCTTTAACTTTGCCCGGAGATTTTCCATCATGACCGATACCCGCCCTGCCGCCATTCCTCCCGGAACGGATCTGATCGCCGAGATCCATCGCCTGCGTCGGGAGATGAATGCCGTGATCCTGGCCCATTTCTATCAGCAGCCCGAGATCCAGGACATTGCCGACTTCATCGGGGACAGCTTGGCCCTCAGCCAGAAGGCGGCCGAGACCGATGCCGAAGTCATCGTTTTTGCCGGCGTGCATTTCATGGCCGAGACGGCCAAGATCCTGAATCCGCACAAGCAGGTGCTGCTGCCGGATCTGGAGGCGGGGTGCAGCCTGGCGGACGGTTGCCCGCCCGAGGAATTCGAGAAATTCGTGAATCAGCACCCGGACCACACCGTGGTCAGCTACATCAACTGCAACCTGGAGACCAAGGCCCTCAGCGATATCATCTGCACCAGCAGCAATGCCGTGAAGATCGTGGGCAGCATCCCCGCGGAGCAGCCGGTGCTCTTTGCCCCGGATCGCTATCTGGCCGCTTGGGTGAGTCGGTCCCTGGGCCGGGAAATGGTGGTCTGGCCGGGCAGCTGCGAGGTGCATGAGACCTTCAGCGAGTCCCGCCTGCTGGAACTGAAGGCCGCCCATCCGGATGCTCCGGTGGCCGCCCATCCTGAATGCCCGCAGGCCATCCTCCAGCATGCCGACCACATCGGCAGCACCAGCAGCATCCTGCAGTTCGCGCGGGAGAACGAGGCGCCCAAGCTCATTGTGGTGACCGAAGCGGGCATCCTGCACCAGATGCAGAAGGAGAATCCGGGCAAGGAACTGATCCCCGCGCCGGGGGCGGACGAGACCTGCAATTGCCATGAGTGTCCCTACATGAAGAAGAACACCATGGAGAAGCTCTACCTTTGCATGCGGGACCGGACGCCGGAAATCGTGGTGGATCCGGTCCTGGCCGCGCAGGCCCTCAAGCCCATCAACCGGATGCTGGAACTGAGCCGTTAGAATCCGGACAACGCATAGGAAAAGGACCACGGCGCTAGTGCTGTGGTCCTTTTTCCTGTGTGCCCGGCAGGGCGCACGCTCTTGGCGGTGCAAGACCTCTGCAGGCCCGAAAGATTACTCGAACCGATTGGCAATATTCCACCATCTGAGTTTGAAATGCTGTATAATCCGATACAAGAGGTTCTATCTGAGGTGGTCGGACTCAAATAACTGAGGCTCTGGAGAACCCGGGGCGGTTCACTTCCGGGGATCGTGCCCAGTTGGTGGGTTCGATCCCCCACAAAGAAAGACATAGCCATGAAGCTCTTTTTTGTATTTGCCTGGTTTCTCCTTCCATTCCTGGCTTTACCGGCTCAGAGCCGCACGTGGCTTGTGGAAAAGGATGGTAGTGGAGATTTCACGATAATCCAGGATGCCCTGGATGCTGCTACCTCTGGGGATACTTTGCGAATCGGAGCAGGCCGGTTCGATGATTTCCGTGAATACCAGACCAATGGTGGGCTCATACAGCCACGAGCCATGATCCAGGTTCCTGAGATGACCTTTATAGGAGCAGGAAAAGAACAAACGATCATTGGACCCAGCGAATACACTTGGGACGGTGAAGAACCCATCCCGGAGGGCGTCATCTGTATTGCCCAGGAACCTCCGGGCGGTTTGAGGTTTTCAGGGATCTCTTTCGAAAACACGGTGTCGGGCATTTATGTGGAAAATGCTGTCGGTCTGACAGTTGATGATTGCCGGTTTTTCGGAGGGAGAAATGGGATCCTATGTGAGGAAGATGTCATTGTCCAACGGTGCAGCTTCTCGGGACTCAAAAAAGGTGTTTGGGCAGGCCCTGCTGAATCAGCCACAATACTCAATTGTGTGTTTTCCGATTGCCGTAACAGCATAAGCTTTCAATTTTTGGACAATGGAACGGTAAGGCGTTGTGAAATATCGGTTTCCGAGGGGATTTATGGTGGGGGTGTGAAATTTTATGGGGCTGGAGGGGGAGTGTATGACAGTCAAATCACAGGAGTGGCCTATTCTATCGCTTTGGGCAGTCACTTGAACGTAATTTTGGAAAGAAATCGCATAGTTTCTCCTGGTTATTGTATTTACAGTGATTCAGAATGGTTTGTTGCCGAGGATAACATTTTCGAATCAACCGGTTTTGTCGCTCCCATTCGCCTCTACACAAGAGGGATCCCCCATACAATCCGGAATAACCATATTTTGCGTGGTACGGGCCCGGCCGTTCGAGTGGTGGGCCACCATGGTGCCCCGGGCTATGTATTGGATATGCGGGACAACTGGTGGGGGACGACGGAGCGTGACAGTATCGCCGCCTGGATTTATGACGGAAACGATGCGGTTTTCCCCCCCGTGGAGTGTACGGTGGCTTTCGAGCCATTTGCCAGTGCACCCTTGCCGACAGAGAAGAAGTCCCTGGGCGGCCTCAAGGCCATGTTCCGGTGACCTGTGGTCGCGGCCCTTGGTGAACCGTATGCCCGGTGGTGTGGGAGGGTGAGGTTCCGAGGCCTCACCCTACCCGATCCTGCTTGTGGTGGGCGGCTCAGTCCTCGTCGTAGTCCGCAGCCTGCCGGCGGGACAGGCTGATCCGGCGCCGGTCCAGGTCCACATCCAGAATCCGCACGGTGATGGGTTCTTCCTCGTTGAGGACCTCACGGGGATGGATGATGCGGCGGTTGGCCAGTTCCGAGATGTGGATCAGGCCCTCGATGCCGGGCAGCAATTCCACGAAGACACCGAAGTCCACCAGCCGGGTGACCTTGCCTTCCACATCCGTACCCGGGGTCAGCTCACCGGCGTTGGTGGGCCAGGGGTCGCTGGCCAGGGCTTTGATGGACAGGCTGATGCGCTCGCTGCGGCCCTGACCCAGGTTCTGGATCTGCATGACCTGCACACGCACCTGCTGGCCTTCCTTGAGCACCTCGGAGGGATCGCCCACGCGTTGGAAGCTGATCTGGCTGATGTGCACCAGACCTTCGATGCCCCCGATATCCACGAAGGCCCCGAAGGGAACCAGCCGGGTGACGGTGCCGTCCAGGGCGGCGCCCAGTTCCAGGTTGGCGCGGGTGCTCTCGGCCTGTTCCTCGCGGTTGGCCTGCAGCAGGGCGCGCCGGCTGACCACCACGTTACGCATGTCGTCGCTGATCTCGAGGATCTTGAACTGGTAGGTGTTCCCGACGAAGACGGTGGGGTCATCGGCCCGGCGCAGGTCGATCTGGCTGAAGGGGCAGAAGGCGCGCACGCCCCCCAAATCGATGCTGAAGCCGCCCTTGTTGGTGTCGCCGACCTTGCCTTCCACCGGAGTACCGTGCTGGAAGGCATCCTGCAGAGCTTTGCGGCCCGCCTCCCGGACGTTGATGGCCATGGTCAGCTTGGGACCGTCCTGGCCCTTCTGGACATGGGCCGTGATCCGGTCCCCCACTTGGTGCTTGAGTTGACCGTCCGCATCCTTGAGCTCCTCCACGGACAGGGGCAACTCGTTGCGGAAACCACAATCCACGAAGGCATCGTGGTCTCCGATCTGGATGATGGTTCCTTCCACCTTGGCGCCGATCTTCACTTCGCCGCCTTCTTCCCCGCCTTTGTCGGCTTCGTGCGCCTCCAGCATGGCGGCGAAGTCCTCCTGCGTTTCTTCGGTTGCGGGATTTTCGGGGGAGGGGTTCACGTTCTCGTTGGGATCGATGGTCATGAGTCCGGTTCCGTTCGCGAGAGAGTTACGGTTTTCAGCCGCTTGGGATATCAGCAGGATATCAGCACATACCGCCGGATATACGTCCGCAGGCGGCCACAGCACGCCCAATATAACACAGGGAAAGACACATTCCTACGCCTGAGTTACTGAAAAAATGGGTTGTGCCGCGAAGATTGTTGGTGCCTGGAATCCGTTGATCAGCAATGGGAGCGGGCCACCACCATGGTCAGATCATCGCCCGCGTTGGGCTTTGCCGGCTCGTCCCAGTTTCCTCCCACATGGCCCGGGGTGCCGGCGCGGCCGGTGTCCACGTGGCGCAGCACGGCCGCGATCACCTCGTCGATGATGACGTCCACCGGTTCGTCGGCGAAGCGACGCGCCACCTCTTCCAGACCGCGTTCCTCGAACTCGATCTCGCGGGTGTCCACGGCTTCGGTGATGCCGTCGGTGTAGCTGATGAGCAGATCGCCCCGGTTGAACGGCACCTCGGTCACGGGGTACTCCATGCCGGGGAACATGCCCAGAGGGGTACCGGCCGGCTTCAGCCATTCGGCGCTGCCGTCGGTGCGCAGGACCAGGGGCGGGTTGTGCCCGGCGCTGGCGTAACGCAGGCCGCGTCCGTCCGGGGCCAGTACGGCCAGAAACGCGGTGGCGAATTTCTCGTCGTCGGTGCTGGCGTGCAGAGCCTCGTTCACCGCGCTCAGAAGTTGTCCGGGATCATCCATGACACCGGCCAGAGCCCGCAGGCTGGCCTGCACGTTGCTGGCCAGCAGGGACGCGGGCATGCCCTTGCCCGAGACATCGGCGATGACAAAACCATGCTGCCCACCCTTCAACTTGAGGTAATCGAAATAGTCGCCGCTGACGTGCAGGCTGGGGTGGTTGGCCCCGGCCAGGAGCCAGCCGGGGGCCTGGGGGACTTCGCCGGGCAGCAGGCGCTGCTGGATGTTGCGCGCCATGGCCATCTCTTCTTCCAGGTTTTCCCGGACCAGGCTGTCGGTGAAGCCTTCCACGCCCAGACGCACCACCTGGCGGCGGGATTCTTCCAGGGTGGCCAGGAATTGCCCCGCCGGCAGATGGATGCCCAGCAGGCTGGAGAAGTCGGCGACCTCGCGGTCCACCTTGCTCAGCACGGCCTCCAGAATGGGTTGGGGCAGATTCAGGGTGTCGGCGATCTGGTCCAAGGGAACAGCCTCGTGCCCGTCCCCGCTGTCGCCATATCCCACCGAACGCACCAGGGTGGCCGCGTCCCGCAGGATGCCCACCAGGGTGTGGGCTTCCTCGGAAATCTCGAAAGGTTCGTAGTCCTCGCCGAAGAACTCCACCACGTCGCAGAAGATCCGCGGCAGATTCCACTGGGCGAGCAGGCGGCCGCCCATTTCCCCATGGTGATAGTCCAGGGTCAGCATCTCCGCGTCGATCAGGGGTAGGCGTTTCACGCGCGCCGTTTCCAGGGCCCGCTGGAGTTCCGTGGGCGCCTTCTGGGCCAGAGAGCCCAGACCGATGTTGTGCAGGATACCCACCAGCCACGCGTCGTCGTCCGAGGCATTGCCGCGCTGCCAGGCCAGGCCTTGGGCGCAGCTGGCTGTGGCCAACTGGAATTGCCAGAACTCTTTCATGTCCAGGTTGTCGGAGGAGCTTTCGGCGGGCATCATGTCATGCATGCCCATGCACAGGGCCACGTTGCGCACGCGCCGCAGCCCCAGGCGCACCAGGGCCTGGCGCAGGTTGCGCACCTCGTTCCCGCGCCCGATGGAGGCGCTGTTGGCCAGGGCCAGAAAACGCATGGTCATGACGTTGTCGCTGATGATGACGCGGGAAAGTTGCCCCATGTCGCAGCCGGGGTCGGCGGTCATGTTGACGATCTGGGCAGCCACTGAAGGCAGGCTGCCCAGTTCTTCCACCAGAGTGGTGATGTAGGTTCTTTCGCTCCGGGTATCCATGCCCGGATGATCGACCCGCAGGCCGGGTTGTGTAGCGTTATTTCACCAGACTCAGTTTGCCGCTGGCGGCCACCTGTCCTTCCGCCTCCAAGCTGAAGAGGTACTGCCCCGCGGGCACGGCGTGGCCCCGGGAATCGCGCCCCTGCCAGGCGATGCTCTGGTCGCCCGCCTCCAGATTCTGCCGGGCGCTGGTCCAGATCACGCGGCCCCGCAGGTCGTGGACGCGCAGTTGCAGGGTCATGGGCTCCTCCAGGGTGAACCGGATCCGGGTGCTGGGGTTGAAGGGGTTGGGAGCCGCCTGGGCATCGCGCAGGGCAAGCCGCGCGTCAGGCAGCGGAGCGGCCGTCAGGGGATCGACGATCTCGATGATCTCATCCACGTTGATGTGTCCCATCTCGCCGGTTTCATCGTCCATGATGAGGATGTAGCAGGTCTGTCCCTGATAGGGCCGCACGTCCCACACCCGCGGGGTCATGGTGCTTTCCCCGCCGCCGGACTCACTCAGGAGGATCGTGTCGGTGGCCGCGTCCACCAGGGCCACGTAACAGGTCTGGGGATAGTCGCCGCCGCCGACCAGCAGTTCGATGCGATCACCGGTGAGGACGAAGGGGTGGCTGTGCAAATGCCCCCGGGTCCCATCACCAAGCTGCGCGCCCGGGGCGCCCCGACCGGCCAGGGGACCCTGGTAATACTCCGCGCTGCCGAAATAACTGTTGCCCACCATCCCCACGGGGTCGTCGCCCCGGACAGTGGGATTGTCCCCGAAGGTGGGGGCGGCCAGGCAGGCGATCCCCTGACGCAGGGGCCAGTTGTTGTCCAGGGGATGGGGCTTCAGCACATCCAGGGTGCCGTCAACGTTGAATTGCACCGTGTCGATTCGCACGGCGTAGCTGATCCCGTCGGTGGCGTTGTGGTAGGGGGCCAGGCGCGAGACGAGGCGCACCCCGGGGTCGAACTCGTCGATTTCCGGAGCGTAGCCGTAGTCGAAGACAACGCGGCTGTCCATGGAAAACTGATCCGGTTGGGAACTGCTGATGCCGCTCAGACCGCCGGTGTCGAACTCCCCGAAAAACAGCCAGTGGTAGTCATCGATCTGGTGGTATTGCGGGCTCTCCAGAACACGCCAGGGATCCTCGCCGTCATTGGCGAAAAAAATCCCCACGTCCGTCCAGTTGATCAGGTCTTCGGACACGCCATGGTAAAGCACGCCCGTGTTCTGCCCCAGATTCTGCAATGCGGTGACCAGCACGTGCCACTGGTCAGCCTCGCGCCAGACGAAGGGATCTCGGAAATTGCTCCACGACCCTTCCCGGCTCCAGACATACTGCGCGGGATCCGGCTCGATGACGGGATTGTGGGGGGACTTGGTCCAGGCATAGAGGTCCGGGGACTCCGCCAGGCAGATGCTCTGGTTCATCTGGTCGTCGTTGCCCGTGTACAGGATCTTCCAGTTCTCGGCCTCCGGATCGAAGAAAACGTCCGGGGCCCAGATGGCGCCGCTGTCGTGGGGTTCGGGGCCCACGGTGAGGATGGGGCCCTCGATCTGCCAGTGGCGCAGATCCTCGCTGGTGGCGTGCCAGATGGTGTCTCCGTGGACGGCGTTGGGGGTTTGCTCATGGATGGTGTGGTAGAAGATGTGATAGACGGAGTCCGGCCGCACCATGCTGAAATCCCAAACCTGGCGTTGGGGGTGCTGGAAGTATTTTTGTTCGAAATCCAGACGCAGCAGGGCCTGGGCCTGCCCCGCGCCCAGCAGCCCTATCAGCAGCCCGACCAGCAGGGCGGTGCTGGACGACATTGGGATCCGAAGACGGCGGAAAGAGGGTGAGAAGCGCACGTTTTTCTCCTGGAAGTCTGTTTCTTTGGAAGTCTGTTTCTTTGGAAGTCTGTTCCTTTGGAAATCTGTTCTTCTGGAAGTGACCAAGATTCAAAGACTGTGTTGTTCCCAAGTATCACTTATTTTAACATACCGAAAGAATGAGAGCAATAGTATATTTTTTGTGAGGTTTTTTCTGCTTTGGTGCCTGAGAATGGAAGAATTTCGGTAAAGACCGGGCTTGAGGCTGGGGCGGGAATCAGGCTTGGGGTTTTGCTGTGCCTGGGGTTGGTGGTTGGGCTGCCTGGCCCGATCGTGGCCGCGCCCAGGCCGGATCCGGCCCAGGAGATGACCCGGGCGCTGGCCCGGGTGGACAGTGTCCTGGCCCTGGGACGGTGGGAAGAAGGGGCCCGCATGGCGGCCCATGCCGCCGAGCGGTTCGCCGAGGATCCCCGTCTGCTGGATCCTCTGGAAAATCGCCAGGCCCTGGCCCTGATGCGGCTGGAGCGGCATGCGGAGGCCCTGCCTCTACTGGAAAAAGCCATTCTGCGGCGGCCGAACCACGGTCCGGCCCACCGCAATCTGGGGGCCTGTTTGCAGGCCATGGGGCGCTCTGGCCGGGCCCTTTCCGAATACCAGGAATTTGTGGATTTGGAACCCCGGAATTACCTGGCCCAGTGGGAATACGGGCAGGCCCTGCTGGCATTGCGCCTGTATGCCCAGGCGGAAACGGCCCTGCGCACCGCCTCCGCTCTGTGTGGGGAGTGTCCCGAGGTGGATCCGGCCCTGATGGCGGCCCTGCTGGGAGAAGGGCGGCCCGACCAGGCTCTGGTCCCTTTGCGCCGTCTGGTGGCCGGGCCCCGGCGGGAGGAATTTCATCGCCATTACCTGCAGGCCCTGCTGACGAGCGGGGCGGATGAAGAGATGATCGAATATCTTGGATCTTCAGCGCAACCTCTCGGCCCGCAAGATGTTCGCCTTCTCGTGGAGGCCGAGGGGCGTCTGGGACGGGCCGTCTGGAGCCGGGTTTTGGCCCGCCAGGCCACGGAGGCGGAGGACTGCGATCTGAAGCTGGGGCCGGACTGGGACCGGGACCCGCTGCTCTGGGCCTGTGTGTCCCTTAATCTGCAGCAGGCGGGAGATGAACCGGTCGCCTTGGCGGCCATCGAACGGGCCATCGCCCTGGATCCGAAATCCGCGCTGCTGCGCAACAATCGCGTGGTCCTGTTGCAGAAGCTGGGCCGCCTGCAGGAGGCCCGGGCCGAGTGGCGGCGGGCCGTTGCTCTGGACCCTTCCCTGGAGAAGCCATGAAGCGCATGCCGTCATCCTCGAGAATCGCCTGTCCGCTGCGGGGGCGGATTGGGCCTTGCGTCGTCCTGATTCTTGTCGCCGGTTTGCTGGCCGGTTGCGCGGCTCCTCATCCCGCGCGGCAGGAGGCACCGGACCTGACGGGGCTGAGGGTGTACGGCAGCCTGGACGAAACCCCTCCACCTGATGGGCCGTGGCGCCCGCATATTGTTTCCTGGTGCCCGGCCGAGCCCCCGGTGCCGGCTTCGGTGGAGGCGTTGCTGGAACTGTGCTCCACCTACTTCCGCGAGGGCTCTGGAGTGGACAGCATACTGGAACTGGAGATGGCGCTGGAGGCGGGATCGCGCCACCCCCTGCTGTTGATGACCCTGGGCCAACTCTATCTCATGGCCGGCCAGGGTGATCCGGACCTGCTGCCCCTGGAGGGCCCGGTGGCCGATGTGGGGGACTGGTCCCGCAACCGGCAACGGCTGCTGGGGCGCGCCGAGGAATTGCTGACCGAAGCCGGAGAACAGCGCCCCTGGGACGCCGCCGTGGATTATCTTCTGGCGGATGTCTGGCGGGCGCGGGAAAATTTCCCGCGTGCCGAGGCCTTCGTTTTCCAGGGAGCCGCCAAGAGTACCAGCGGCCGCGGCTTTGCGCTGTTGGTGCTGTATCAGCAATTGTACCGCCATCCGGGGAAATATCAGGGCGGACCCGGCCCGGAATATCCGGCTGATGCTCTCGGGCGAGGTCTGACCGGGGATGTGGTCCTGGACCTGCTGATCAGCCCCCTGGGTGAGGTACGGCAAGCGGTGGTGGTGGCCGGCCCGGCCGAAGACCTGGCCCGGGCCGCGGCGGCCAGCCTGGTGGAGGGCTACTGGGAGCCGGCGACCATCGGCAAGTATCCCATCTGGTCCTGGCTGCGGGTCAAGACCAGCTTTCAGTTGGAGCCCTGATTTCAGTTGGAGCCCTGAGGGCCGCGGTGGGGAACACCGCGCGTCCCGGGGATTTTATCGGCAGAGTTGGGGTTGATTTGATTGGCCCCATACCTTATTTTTTGGCAGCAAGGGTTTGTGGGGTTTTCAGCCCCGAATCCACTTATTCACCCTGCCGCCGGAGGTCAGTATCTTCATGAAGTGGCTGGACAAGCGCTTCCTCTATCTGTCGTACGCCATCGTTCTGGTCGGGCTGGCTCTGGTCGGTTGCACCAGCAAGGAAGACCCCAGTGAAGTCTTGCCTCTGTGCGGCAACCACACCTGTGGCCATCTGGCCATGGTGACCACCGATACCGCCAGCGACGGGTTCCATTATCTGGACCCCAGGATGTCGCCCGACGGAACCCGGATCATTTTCACCGCGGACTGGAAGGCCATCCCGGCCGAGCGCACCTACGATGAAAATGAACTGTATGTCAGCTATCGGCAGTTGATCGTGATTCCCCGGCGTGAATCGGTGGATCCGGCCTTCAACTTGTCCGACCAAGGGGGCGTTCTGGTCCGTTTCGACGGAAACTTCAGCTCCCTGTGGATCAACAACGCTTCGGTGTCGCTCAGCGACATCGAGAGTGAACGCCGCAAGGCGGATCCCGACTGGCTGGATGACTCCAACATCATCTTCTCCCTCTACACGCCCCGCGGCTATCGCCTGTTCTCCGCGGACATCACCGGTATCTGCAACAACGAGGATTGCAAGGTGGTCCCCACCGTGGCGTATATGGAGCCGGACGACAACACCGTCAGCGGCGGTCTGTGGCAGCATCTCGGGGCAACGGTCAGCCCGGACGGGAACTGGGTGGCCTTCATCCGGAGCGGTTGCGCTCTGCCGGATTCCTTTGAAACCTGCACCGGCACCTCGTTGATGCTGATGGAAACGGCCAGCATGGCCCAGAACAACGGGTACGATTGCCGCGTGCTGCCGCTGACCAACGAGTACAGCTACATCGAGGGCCCCACCTGGTCTCCCGACGGCACTCGTCTGGCGTTCAGCGGTGGCATGGATGTGGGCGGCCTGACGGGCGCCGGCACCGAACTCTACACCATCGACTTCGACACCACCGGCTTCAGCGCCGGGGCCATGGCTCTGGACAACAACCTGACCCGCCTGACTTATACCAGCTACGCGGACGGGGATCCCATCGCCGGCGTTCTGAATTCCTCGCCCAGCTACACCCCGGGCGGAGACCAGATCGTCTTCGTCTCCACCCGGCGAGCGCCCTCCATCACCCTGCATGATCGCAATCTGTGGATGATCCCCAGCGATGGACGTCTGGATCCGGAGCTCTTCTTCTTCACCCGGTCCGATGACGTGGATCCCGAAGTCCTGCTCGATGGCAGCGTCCTGCTGAGCAGCCAACTGGGCTATCCCACCGAGATCATGGATCAGCTGGAAGAAGAAGCGTACCAGCGCCTGCTGCAGGACAATGAGCAGAACGGTCTGACGGAAGTGGAAATGCGCGCGGCCGCCGCCGAAGCGCGGAAGCAGTTGGAGTACTTCGAGGGCGTGATGTCGCACCTGTACATCTTCACACCCTAGGAGACGCTGCCTTGCCCAACCTGGTCGTGCTGCGTCGGGAAATGGTCGAGGTGGGCCGTCTGCTGGAAATCAAAGGCCTGATCGTGGCCGCCGAAGGCAACCTTTCCGTTCGCCTCGGCGGCCACACCTTTTTGGTCACGCCGGCCGGTGGCCACAAGGGGGCCTTGAAGGCGCGGGATCTGGTGGAGGTGGATCTGCAGGGACGCGGAATCCAGAGGCGCGGAATCCAGGGATGTAGAGTCCCAGGGCGGAGAATCCAGAAGCGGCCCACCAGCGAATGGCCCCTGCACCGGGAAATCTACAGCCTGCGGCCGGATATCGGGGCCATCTGCCATGCGCACCCGCCCTGGGCCACGGCTTTCGCCACCGCGGGGCGGGATCTGGACGGTAACCTGCTGACCGAAACCGCGGCCCTGCTACCCCGTGTTCCGGTGGCGCCCCGCTCGCTACCCGGCACCGAAGAGGTGCCCGCCTCCATCCGGCCCTTCATCAAGGACCATGATGCGGTGCTGCTGGCCAACCATGGGGCGGTCTGCGTGGGGGGAAGCCTGCGGGAAGCCTACGATATGATGCAGACGGTGGAGCGCCTGGCCCAGGTGACGCTGCTGACTCAGCTGGCGGAACTGGCGGCGGGCCACGATAAGCTGGACCAAGGTCTTCTTGCGCAAAACGGCCTGGATTGGGAAATGCTGCTGCGGCTGGTGAAGGGTTCTCTTTGACCCGTCATTCCTGTCCCGCGTAAATGCCGGCCAGTCGGTTGGCGATGGCCTCCCACCCGAATTTCTCTTCCATGTGCCGCCGGGCCCGCGCCGCCCGCTCTTCGGCCTGCGGATCATCCAGGGCGTCCAGGATGGCATCGGCAAAGGTGCGGTCCGCCGCGGTGATGGTCATGACCCCGTCCGCCGCGCCGGCGATGCCTTCGGCCCCCACCGGGGTGGTCAGCACGGGAATGCCGCGGGCCAGGGCCTCCAGGATCTTGATCTTGATGCCGCCGCCCTCCGGCAGGGGGGCCACGAAAAGACGGCTGGTTCGGAACAGGGGGCCCAGATCTTCCACGAATCCCCGGGCCTCGATGCCGTGGGCGGGCGCGCTTTCCGCCGCCAGGAATTCCCGGCTTCCGCGGCCGGCCAGGATGAGCCGTGCGGCCGGGCATCGCCGCAGCACCAGAGGCCATATCTCACGCGTCAGCAAACGCGCCGCCAGCACGTTGGGCCGATGACCGAAGGAGCCCACGAACAGGCAGTCCCGGCCCTGGGGAGCGCGGTCGGGCCGGATGGCCTCCAGATCCATGCCCAGGGGCACGGTCAGCAGGTTGCGCCCTCCTTGCTGTTCGTACAGGGCGCGATCCTCGTCGGTGACGCACAGGGTGCGGTCGGCCCAGCGGCAGGCCTCTTGTTGCAGATGTCGCCAGCGGCGGGCCTCGGCCAGGTGGAGTTGCCGGCTCAGGGGGTGGCCGGCGCGTCGGGCGCGCCGCAGGCGGGGCACCGAGCCCAGCTCATGGGTGTTGAGGATGATGCGGGGTGACGATCGGCCCTGGGCGCGCCGCCGGCGCCGCAGGTCCCGGGCGTAGAGGGAAAGCTGCAGGTATTCGATCTGGACGGCGTCGGGCTGGAACTCCTGGACCAGACGCAGGAACCGGTCGCGCAGGGCGGGGGACCAGTATTTTTCCACATAGGGGGGGAAACCGGTGCGCAGGCTGCGCAGTCCGCTGCCCAGGCGGGAACGCCAGAGCCCCAGCCGGGCCAGGCCACGGGCGCTGTGGTCGGCAAAGGGTAAAGAGGCTACCTGGGCACCCAGCGCCTGGACGTCGGCCACCCGTTCTTCTTCTCCGGGACGTAGGAAGGAGGCCACCAGCACCTGATGCCGGCGAGCCAGTTGGGTGACCAGATCCCGCACGGCCGTGCCGCCGCCGTGCCCCACCTGGCGATGGGGCAGATAAGGGGTCAGCACCATGATCTTCATGACGCGGACCCCTTGGGATTTTCCTCGATCATGGTGGCCAGGGTGCCGGGCGCGGCGGGATCAGTAGGACACATATCCCTTGGCGATGGAAAGCTCTTCCTTCTTGCGCTCCAACTCCACTTCCCAGGCCGTGGAGCCTTCTTCCAGGTTGGGCTTGTTCTTCAACAGGAAGGCGGTGGCTTCCTCGTCGATCTGGTCCTCGACCATCAGGTCCTGCAGGATCAGCCGCTCGACCAGGCTCTTGAAACCGTCCTCGTCGATCTCCAGATCGATGAGTTCCTCATCCAGCAGATTGTCCGTGATGAGGCGGGCCAGCACGGCCACGCGTTCTTCGGACAGGCGCATGCTCGTTCCTCCCGGTTTCCGTCAGATGATGAAATGGCGCTTGCGGCACATTTCCCGCTTGATCTTGTTGCGCAGGGCGCCCACATCCATCTCTTCAGCTTTGATCTCGTGGATGTTCTGGCGCATGATTTCGTCCACCTCGGTGTCTATTTCGTCCTCTTCCTTCATATTCTCCCAGATGGCGTCGTCGATGGAACGCACCACCAAGTCTTCGTTGGACGTGATGTGGATACCGGGGTGGTCCTGGATCATCTTGAGAATCTTGTCGCTCAGATGTTCGATCTTGTTCTTGCTCAGCCTCACGGCCCGCCTCCACAGGTGTATATTCCAGTCCAAGGTGTTCTGGCTCATTGAAAGACTTTTCGAAGAGGTTGGCAAGAAAAAAGGGTTTGGCTATTTTTCCAGCCGCGGGGCGCCTGGAAAGCCCCGTGAAATCGGGAACCCGCCGTGTGGCGGCGCGTATCATCCCGGTCCTGTCGATCCGAACCCCTGAACCCGTGGACTCGCGAGGAAACCATGAGCGAAAGCCAACCTTTGGACAAGATCACCGCCGAAGAAATGTCCGGCCGCCTGGCCGGTGTGCTGCAGGAAGCCGAGAAGGTCATCGTGGGGCAACGCCCCATGCTGGAGGGGCTGCTGCTGGGACTGGTCACAGGCGGGCATATCCTGCTCGAGGGCGTGCCCGGTCTGGCCAAGACCCTGGCCGTCAGCACCCTGGCCGCCACCGTGGACACCGGCTTCAAGCGGATCCAGTTCACCCCGGATCTGTTGCCGGCCGATATCACCGGCACCACCATCTACAACCGCGAGACGGGCGAGTTCACCGTGAAGAAGGGCCCTGTCTTCAGCAATATCATCCTGGCCGACGAGATCAACCGCGCCCCGGCCAAGGTGCAGAGCGCCCTGCTGGAGGCCATGCAGGAACGCCAGGTGACCATCGGCGGGGAGACCTTTCCCATGGCCGATCCTTTCCTGGTCCTGGCCACCCAGAACCCCATCGAGCAGGAGGGCACCTACCCGCTGCCCGAAGCCCAGGTGGACCGTTTCCTGCTGAAGCTGAAGATCGGCTACCCCACCCGGGCGGAAGAGGCCCTCATCCTGGAGCGCATGGCCGGCAAGGCGGTGCCTGCGGTGCGGAAAGTCATCGGACCGGAGGATGTGCGCCAGGTGCGCGCGGCCGTCAGCCGGGTTTTCGTGGATGAGAAGATCAAGGCCTACATCCTGGACATCGTCTTCGCCAGCCGCGATCCCGAAGCCGCCGGCCTGGATCTGGCCCCGCTGATCGCCTGGGGCGCTTCGCCGCGGGCCACCCTGGCGCTGACCCAGCTGGCGCGGGCCCGGGCGCTTTTGCGGGGGCGCGCCTTCGTCATCCCCGAGGATGTCAAGTCCGTGGGGATGGAGGTGCTCAGGCACCGCATCCTGGTGACCTACGAGGCCGAGGCCGAAAACCTGACCAGCGACGATGTCGTCACCTCGTTGCTGGACAACATCGAAGTACCCTAAGGCCGCGCATGGCACGCGAAACAAGGTCCCCGGCCGGCAACGGCATCCCGGCGGAAATTCTGGACGCGGTGCGCCGCATCGAGATCCGCACGCGGCGTCTGGTGCAGGAAGTCTTTTCCGGAGAGTATCACTCCGTCTTCAAGGGCACCGGCATGGAGTTCCGGGAGGTGCGCGAGTACGTCCCCGGCGACGACGTGCGCACCATCGACTGGAACGTGACGGCCCGCACGGGCGACCCGTTCGTCAAGCTCTTCGAAGAGGAGCGGGAACTGACGGTGATGCTGGCGGTGGACATGAGCCGCAGCGGCTGGTTCGGCACCACGGGACGCACCAAGGTGGATATTGCCGCGGAACTGTGCGGGGTGCTGGCCTTCAGCGCCATCGCCAACAAGGACCGGGTGGGGTTGGTCCTGTTCAGCGATCGGGTGGAGAAATTCATCCCGCCGGCCAAGGGCAAGAGCCATGTGCTGCGCATCATCCGGGAACTGCTGACCTTCACTCCCGAGGGCCGGGGCACCAGCATCAGCGCTCCTCTGGAATTGCTGGGGTCCGTCCTCAAACGCAAGGCCACCGTCTTTCTGGTTTCCGACTTCTGGACCCGCGGCTTCGACAACCGCCTGTCCGCCCTGGCCCGCAAGCACGATCTGGTGGCTGTGCGCGTACGGGATCCGCGGGAAACCCAGCTGCCGGCCGTGGGGCTGGTGCGCTGGATCGATGCCGAATCGGGCCAAGAGATCCTGGTGGATACCTCCCACGCGGGCACGCGGCACGGCCTGAGCGCCCGCGCGGCGCGGCATGACGAGGCCCTCGAGAAACTGCTGGCCAGCCGGGGCGTGGATCTGGTGGACGTGCGCACGGACCGCTCCTACGTGGAACCCTTGCGGCAGTTCTTTCTGGCCCGGGACGGTCGGCGCGGCCGGCGGGGGAGGCGCTGATGACCCGGTTGCTGTGGAGCCTTTTTTTGCTTCTGCTGGGGTTGCCCGGTCTGTGCGGTTCCCTGGCCCCGCCACCGCCTGTGGGGGCGCCCGGGAACGCGACGCCCATTTCCATGCAGCCGGCACCGATGCGGCCGGCACCGATGCAACCGGCACCGCCGGAAACGCTGCGGGCGGAAATCGTGCTGCCGGGGGGGCTGCCCACCTGCGTGGGGATCGAAGCCCCGGCCGATTCGGTGGCTTTCGGGGATCCTCTGGCCTTGATCTTCTGGTTCGATGACGCCACGGTGGCCCCGCCCGCCCAGCCCGCCACCACCGAGGCGGCCTGGTTGCATCTGGGCGGCTGGTCGCCCGGGGAAAAGCCCGGCAGCCTGATCCTCAGGGCGCGTCCCTACGCCCTGGACTTTTTCCAGGTGCGGGCCGGTGAGGCCCTGGGGCCGATCCTGGCCATGAGCGGCAGCGGCGCCGACCTTTCCGAACCGGCGCCCGTGACCGTACCCCATTTGTGGCAAACCCGCTGGTGGTTGCTGCTGGCGGCGACGGTTTTCCTGGCTGCCGTCGTTTGGGTTCTGGTGAAGCTGTGGCGGCGACGTCGCCGGCTGGAGCCTCTGCAACCATGGGAATGCGCGCCGCCGGCCTGGCTCCAGGCCGCCCCGCGGCTGCGCCACCTGTTGACCGACGATCCCCAGGCCGCGGCCGACACCCATCTTTTTTGCGATCGCTTGGCAGGGCAGATCCGGCGTTTCCTGGCGGGGCGTTATCTGGTGCCGGCCACGGAAATGACCGCCTCCGAAATTCCTTCCGGTCTGCAGCGGCGTGGTTACGCCCATCGGGAGGCCCAGGGGCTGATCCGCCTGGTGAAGGAACTGGACAATCATCGTTACGCGCCGGAAGCGCCGTCCGGGGACTGGGTCCGGCAGCAGGCCGCGGCGTTCTTTGCCGGCATGGCCGCAACACGGATCATGCCGCGCTACACCCGGGTGGATCCGGAGATTCTGCGGGCCGGGGAACAGGCCTGGGACTGGCTGGCGGACCCGTCCCATCTGGCGCCGATTTCTGAGGCGGGCACGATGGGCACGACGGATACGGAGGGGACGGAATAATGGAATTCGCGCGTCCCTTGTATTTGCTGCTGATCCTGCCCGTGGCGGCGCTGCTCATCTGGCGTCTGCGGGCGGGCCGGGAGCCCGGTGCCCTGCGCCACGCTCATCTGGCTCTCATGCCCGTGGGCGATGGGGGCGGGCGGCTGGCCCTGGCGCGGCTCATGCCCTGGCTGAGCGCCCTGGCGGTTCTGTTGTTGCTGGTTGCCCTGGCCGGGCCACGTATAGCCCACCGCAGCGAAGAGGTCGAAGGGGAGGGCATCGACATCGTGCTGAGCCTGGATATCAGCGGCTCCATGCGCAGTCTGGATTTCGAGCCGGATGACCGCCTGGGTGCGGCCAAGAAGGTGATCCGTGGTTTCGTGGAGGGCCGTTCCCACGACCGCATCGGGCTGGTGGTCTTTGCCCAGAAAGCCTTCACCCAGTGCCCCCTGACCTTGGATCATCAGGTCCTGACGGGCTTCCTGGATGAGGTGCAGATCGGTTTGATCGAGGACGGCACGGCCATCGGCCTGGGGCTGGCCACGGGGGTGGCGCGTCTGCGCCATAGCGATTCGCCCAGCCGGACCATCATCCTGCTGACCGATGGGGCCAACAACGTGCCCACCCTGGAGCCCGAAACGGCTGTGGAAATGGCCAAGAGCCTGGATATCCGCGTCTACACCGTGGCCATCGGCAAGGAGGGGCTGGTGCCGTATCCGGTGGACGACCCCATCTTCGGCCGTCGCGTCCGGCAGGTGGAAAACAAGCTGGACACGGATCTGTTGCGCAAAATTGCCGCCGACACCGGCGGGCAGATGTTCCAGGCCACGGACCCCGAGGCCCTGGAAAAGATCTTCGAGACCATCGACGAGCTGGAGACGGCGCGCTACAAGACCGTGGTCAGCACCTGGTATCGTGAACTGATGCCCTTGTTTGCCGTGCCCGCCCTGCTGCTGCTGCTGGCCGAGGGGTTGCTGACGGCCACCTGGCTCAGGAGGTTGCCCTGATGCGTTTCGCCCAGGAGTTCTGGCTGTACGTGATCCCCCTGGTACCGCTGCTGTGGCTGGTGCTGCGCGCGGCCGACCGCCGGGCCAGAGCGCGCCTGGAGCGTCTGCTGGGCCCCGATGCCGATTCCCATGCCGAGGGTGTGAACCCGCGCCTGCACGGTTGGCGGCGTTTTCTGCTGCTGATGGGGCTGTTCTGGTTGCTGCTGGCCCTGGCTCGGCCCCAGTGGGGGGCCAACGAGGTCTCCGTCACCCAGCGCGGCAGCGATATCGTCATCGCCCTGGACATCAGCAACTCCATGCTGGCCGAAGACGTGGTGCCCAACCGTCTGGGGCGTGCCGTCACGGAACTGAGCAGTTTTCTCAGTCGGCTGGAGGACAGCCGGGTGGGGCTGGTGTTCTTCGCGGGCAGCGCCTTCGTGCAGTGCCCCCTGACCATTGATTACGGCACGGCGGAAATCTTCCTGAAGATGGCGGGTCCGGACATGATTTCCGAACAAGGCACGGCTCTGGGCGCCGCCCTGGAAACCAGCCGCCGGCTGCTGGACAAGGGGCGCGATGCCGCGGAGCACAACAACTTCCAGGCCATCCTGTTGGTCACCGACGGGGAGGACCTGGAGGGGCAGTGGGAAGACGAAGCCCAGAAGTGCCAGGCCGAGGGCATCAAGCTGTTGCCCGTGGGCGTGGGCGACGAAGGGGGCGGGCTGATCCCCGCCTTTGATCGGCAGGGTCGCCCGGACGGCTTTCTCAAGGATGAGAAGGGCCAGGTGGTGATGACCCGTCTGGATTTGGCCTCCTTGGAGAAGATGGCGGGCATCAGCGGGGGCAGTTCCTTTCTGATCGGCGTGGACGGTCTGGCCGGCGACCGCCTCTTTGCCGAGTTGCAGCGCCTGGGCCGCCGGGATCTGGAGGAAAGACGCATCTCCTCTTTCCAGGAACGCTACCAGTGGGCTCTGCTGCTGGCTTTTCTCAGCTTTGGCGCGCGCCTGCTGCTGCACGCCCGACGCCCCAACCGCGGTGCCATGGGCCGGATGGCCGGGGGGCTGACCGGGCTGGCTCTATTGCTGGCTCTGGGGACGGCCAACCCGGCGCAGGCCCTGCTGAAACCCGCCGGCGGGCAAGCCGCCAGTGAAGGGCGGCAGCTTTATCTGGCCGGCCAGTTCGAAGAAGCCCTGCAGAAATTCCAATCGGCCCTCATCGAGGCTCCCGAAGATCCGCGCATCAGCCTGGCCCTTGGCGAGACCCTTTTCCAACTGGAGCGCTACGAGGAGGCCGGGGCGGAATTCGAGCGGGCCCGGAATCTGGCTCAGGATGCCGCCCTGCAGGCCGAGGCGCTTTATAATCGGGGTACCACGCGACTGGTTGCCGGGGAGCCGGAGCCCGCGGTGGAGGATCTGCTGGCGAGCCTGGCTTTGGATCCGGACCAGCCCGACGCCCGGCACAACCTGGAGATGGCCCTGCGCGCCCGGCAGCAGAATCAGCAGCAACAACAGGATCAGAAACAAGATCAGGATCAAAATCAGGATCAGCAGGACCAGGAAGACCAGCAGGATCAGCAGGATCAGGAAGATCAGCAGGACCAGGAAGATCAACAGGACCAGGAAGATCAGGAAGATCAGGAAGATCAGCAGGACCAGCAGGATCAGGAAGATCAGCAGGACCAACAGGATCAGGAAGACCAACAGGATCAACAGGATCAGGAAGACCAGCAGGACCAGCAAGACCAGCAACAGGAACCACAACAGAATCCCGAAAGCGAGCAGAACCAGGAAATGACCAAAGAGCAGGCTCTCCAACTGCTCAATGCCCTGGATAAGGATGAAGAAGAACTCAAGCGATCAGTACAGAAACGCCTGCGGGGCGGACGGCCGCGCAGCGGAAAGAAATGGTGACGGATCCATGCGTGTCCCGGTTTCGTGGTGGAAATCCTGTGCTTTGGGGTTGCTGACGGTGCTCACGGTCATGGTTGGGGCGTTGCCGGCCCTGGCCCAGTTCTCTTGCCGGGCGGATGTGGATCGGACCACCACCGTGGTGGGCGGGACCGTCGTGTTGACGGTGAAGGCCCAGGGGAGCATCGCGGGTTCGGTGGATTTCCGTCTGCCCTCGGCCATCGAACCGCTGGTGGCCGGCACGAGCGATAGCCGCAGCCGGATCGCCACGGGCGGGCAGAGCCGCATCATCATTTCCAGAAGTTTTTTCATCACTCCACGGCGGGAGGGGAAGCTGGAGATCGGCCCCATTGTCGTCAGCGACGCCAATAGCCGGTGCCGGACTGACAGCCTGACCATCACCGTCACCCAGGCTTCCGCCGCCGTGCCTCCCGGCAACAGCAGACGGCAGTCCGGCGCGGGGGCGGAGCAGTTGGGTGGCCGCCCCGGGGACGACATCTTCATCACCCTGGAAGTGGACCGTGACGAGGCCTGGGTGGGGCAGCAACTCATCCTGACCTTCCGCTATTTCCATCGTATCAGCCCCTGGAACAATCCCCAGTTCCAGGCGCCCCGGACGGCGGGTTTCTGGCGGGAAGAACTGGGGGGGCAGCGCGATTTCCGCACCACCGTGCGTGGCCGCAGCTACGATGTGGCGGAGATCAGGTACGCCCTGTTTCCCACCCGTGCCGGGGAATTGGTCATCGAACCCGCAGAACTGAGTTTCCCGAACTCTGGTCTGGACCGCTATTTCAGCACCCGCCGCCGCCGGGGGCCGCGTGTCCTGCGCACCGACCCGATCACCGTGACGGTGAAGGATTTGCCTGCGGATCGCCCCGCCGACTTCAGCGGCTTGGTGGCTTCCCGTGTCCAGTTGGCCGCCCAGACGAATCGGGACACCGTGCCGCGCGGCGAGCCGGTGGATTATCAGGTGCGGCTGGTCTCGGATGCCTTCCTCAAAACCTTTGATGGCCTGCAGGTGCCCGCCGTGGCGGATGTGCGGGTGCATGACGCGGGAGATGACTTCCGTACGGCCCTCGAAAATGAGCGTCTGCTGGGCCAGGTGACGGTGGAGAAGGTGCTGGTCCCGCAGAAGGAGGGGCCGACGGAACTGCCGGTGGTTTCCCTCGTCTGGTTCGACAGCGGCAGCGGACGTTTCCGCACCGCCACCGCCGGGGTGCCGCCGGTCATGGTCACGCCCAGCGACAATCCCTATCCCGACCAGGAGGATTCCGGTTTCCTGCGGAGCCAGATATCCCGTCTGGGGCAGGATCTGGTCTTCATCCACAATGTTCCGGATCATTTGCGCCGCCGATCCGCGGTTCTGGTCCACCAGCCTCTGTGGTGGGCGGCGCTGCTGCTGCCTGTTCTGTTGCTGGCCGGCTGGCGTCTTTACCTGGCCCGCCGGCTTTCCGACCCAGTGGTTCTGCGCCGCCGGGCCGCTTTGGGCCGGGCCTTGGGGCGGCTCAAGGAGGCGGCGGCCCAGGAAGATGGGCACGCGGTGGCTCGGGCCATTACCGGGTATGTGGCGGATCGTACCAATCGCCCTGTCGCCTCCATCGCCGCGGCCGAAGTGCAGGCCCATGCCGGCGCCCAGGGATGCCCGGATACGGGCCGACGTCTGGCCCGGATCCTGGAGATCTGCGACCTGGCTCGTTACGGCGGGGAAAGTCTGGCGGAGGGCCCCGGAGCCCTGGCCCGAGAGGTGGAAACGTTGCTGCCTAAGCTGGAGCGTGGTGGCAAGAACCGCGGCGCTCAAGGGCCTTTGACCGTCCTGGCCTTCCTGCTCTTGAGCCTGGGCGCGGGAGCGCCCCAGGTTCTGGCCGAGACCGACCCCGCCCGCCTGATGGCCGAGGGCAACCAGGTCTACACCGAAGGGCAGGTGGAAGCGGCGCGGGATCTGTATCGGCAGGCCATCGCGTTGGGGGCCGAGGATCCCGATCTGTACTACAACTTGGGCAACGCCCACGCGCGCCTCGGTGAGCTGGGCCATGCTGTGGCCTGCTATTTGCGCGCCCAGCGGTTGGCGCCTCGGGACCGGGATATTCGCGAGAACCTGGCTTGGGTGCGGGGCAGCATCCAGGATCTGGAATTGAGCGAGCAGGAGATGCCCCTTTTCATCGCCCAGTTCGTGGCCGTGATCAAGGCCTTCACCCTGGGGCAATGGGCCGTGCTGCTGGTCCTTCTGGTCTGGGGGCTGGCGGGGGTGCTGGCCTGGCAGGCCTGGCGTGGCTCCTGGGCGGACAATCTGCGGCGTCTGGTCCTGGCGCTGGGGGCCTTGACGCTGCTGGTGGCGGTCATCGTGTTCTGGCGCTGGCGCAGCGAGGAAGTACGTCAGACAGCGGTGGTGGTGGTGGGAGAAGAAGCGGTGCGCAGTGGCCCGGACGATTCTTTCCCGGTGCAATTCCAGGTCCATGACGGCCTGACCATCCGCATTGCCGAGGAACGCCGGGGCTGGGTGCGCATTGATCTGGGAGCCGAAAGTCTGGGCTGGATGCCGGAGACCAGCGTGGAGAGGATCCGGCGGCCCAAGGACGGGCCTTAGCCGCTCCTTCAAGAACAGCCCGCATGGCTTTTTCCGGGCCGCAAAAAATCCGAAAGCCGTCTTTCCGGCTGCCGATAGGGTGCGGGAACGGGCAACATCCGATCCTCTCCATCGGGGAGCCGGGCCGGAGGCCCACGGACGGCAGGCACGGTTTTGGGCAAGAACAGCCAGGAACTCAGCGAGATCATGAGA
>PDQT01000202.1 GCA_002747875.1 bacterium DOLZORAL124_64_63 | reverse complement strand
TACCAATGGGATCTTCTTCGGTATTGCGCCACAGGAGAGAACAAGAAGTACGGCGTCATCCAATTTGCTGTCTCATGCGACGTTACGCCTGAGTTCAAGAAGGCTGCGGCCGAGGTTCCGGACAGCCAGTGGCACCGGCTTGTTGCCGTCCGGTCTGTTCGGCGCCAACGCCGCCTGGTGGCAGATCATGAGCATCGCCTTGAACTTTAACGCCGTGTTCAAGCGCTTGGTATTGGGTAGGTCTTGGGAACCCCGACGCATGAAAGCGATCCGGTATCACGTGATCAATTTGCCGGGTCGAGTAATAGTACATGCCAACCGTTTGTTTTTGCACGTCACCGACAAGTGTGGATCTCTGGATCTGTTGCTGCGTGCGCGTAAGAGGATCTTGGCTCTGGCGACGGGGCCACCAGTGTAGCACCGCTCTATGCATGAAAAAACAGCGTGCTCACGGAGCTTCAGGCGATGCTGGTTGTAGTCGCCTGCGCGGATCGGCGGGTGAATCGGCACTCTCCCCCCAGGGGGAGGTGAAATGGGCTTTTGATCGACCGATGGGGGGAAGTGAATGTCGGGGAACGGGGAAGATCCGCTACGAAAGGCAAGATTGCACCGTTTGGTGGCGGATTATGGGGTGGCGGATTATGGGATTGCAACCCGTTTGCAGTTGCGTTATCCTGTCTGCTAACAAACGCCTTACTTGGCAGATGGAACCTTTCAACTTGAGAAAGCGCTTAAACCTAACCTGAACCACTGAGGTAATCACTATGAAAAAAATCCCTATTATTCTATTAGTTGTAGTTGCCAGTTTGACAACACAAATGGCTCTTGCAGTCGACCCAGCCGACCGTGTGTTAAAAAATGCTGATGTCTACACCGTTGATGCGGAAAACCCTAACGCTCAAGCTATCGCTATTGATGACGGCAAAATCGTTTTTGTTGGTAGCAATGACAAAGTTGCTGAATACATCGACAAAGACACCAAAGTTGATGACTTAAAAGGCAAATTTGTTCTCCCCGGTTTTATTGATACTCACGCTCACTTTGCCCTTGGTGCGGCGATTGCCAGTGCTATTAAATTAGATGAATCAGGCACGCCTGAAAGTTGGACGGCAGAAATCAAAAAATTTGCTGATGCTAACCCTGATGCCCCTGCTATTTTGGGCTTAGGTTTTGCGGCAGCCGCTTTTGGTAAAGACGGTCCTACTAAAGAGATGCTTGATAAAGTTGTACCCAATCGCCCTGCGGTCATTATTGACGAAGGCGGTCACTCGGCTTGGTTTAACTCCAAAGCCCTTGAAATGGCAGGTATTACTAAAGACACGCCAGACCCCGTCCCAGGGGTGCATATGTACAAACGCAATGCCAAAGGCGAGCCGTCAGGCTACAATATGGAGGCGATGACCATTTATCCATTGATGAGCAGATTAAAATTATTGCCACCGGAATTGATTATCAAAGGGGGCGAACAATTGTTCCCTATGTTGCCGTCAATGGGCTTAACTGCTTACTATGATGCAGGCATGATGCAAATGGAAGATATGGTCTATCCTGCCCTTGCCAGTTTAGAAAAAGCAGGCAAATTACCTGTAAAGGTGACTAGTTCATATATTATTCAATCACCTAGCCAAATACCGACAGCGATTGAAAAAATCAAAGGCTATAAAGCAAAATATCAATCCGCTTTAATCCGTCCGAATACCATTAAAATTCATAATGACGGCACGATGGAGGCGAAAACGGCTGCCTTGTTGGCAGATTACACGGGCGATAAAGGTAATAAAGGTGGTATTTTGCTGTCAGGCGATGTATTGAAAAACTTTGTTGCCGATATTGCTAGGGAAGACTTGAATGTTCATATTCACGCTATCGGAGATAAAACCGTATCGGAAGGACTTGATGCCGTAGAATATGCCAGAAAACAAGTGCCAAACACCAAAAGTCGTTTTGCGATGGCACACGTTATATTAACACAAGATAAAGACGTACCACGTTTTGGCGAGCTTGATATTGTCGCTCAAACCACTCCTGCGTGGATGTCGCAAGAAGATGAGGTTAATCCAAACTTGGGCGAAGCTCGTTCGAAACAGCGTTACCGTATTAAGTCAATGGAAGATGGCGGTGCTAAAGTGACTTTTGGTAGCGATTTCCCTGTTGGTGGTAAATATGGGCTTGTTCCATTAAACAATATCGAAGTGGGTATGACACGCAAAGGCTTTGATGAAGATGCCCGAAGCCTAGGAGAAGAATGCGAAAAAATGTCGCTAGAAAGTATGATTAAAGGCTACACTATTAACGCCGCTTATCAGTTGGGAATGGAAAGAGAAATCGGTTCATTAACGGTTGGTAAAGCTGCTGATATTGTAGTTCTGGATAAAAACTTATTCAAAATTAAGCCGACTGATATTCATAATGTTAAAGTTGATATGACAATTATGAATGGTAAAACCACTTATAGTGCAAAATAGCATTTTTTAGTTTGTTATTCTCAACACGCTCAACACGATCGGGTAGGGTGAGGTCTTACAATCTCACCCTCCCACACCACCGGGCATACGGTTCACGTACCGTAACCGATCATTCAGCGCCGTCTTCCAGACTGCCCAACCAACTGCGCGTGGGCACGTAATCCATCTGCGCCGACTCTTTCGCCTCACCGATGATGCCTTCCTGACTGCCCCGACCATGATGGAAAAGCATCACGGACTTCGCCGTGACCTCCTTGTTGGTCATGATCACCGCATAGCTGCATCCAGGCTCAGCGGCTCAAACAAGTCCAACTGCACAGGGCCCCGGCGGCGCTTCGGCGCGCGCTGCCGTAAGAACACGAACCGCACCGGGTGCAGCCACTTCTGCGATTTCCAACGAGCCTCGAAGTAGGGCCACGTATCATCGATTCGGAGAGTCCAGTGCTCTCGATTCTCGATCATGCCTTTCAACTCAGGCAACCGCTTAAACGGGACGCTGATCGTGTACTGGCAGTTAAGCTCTTGCATCAGAAGAGCCGTATTCTCGCTGAAAACGCGCTATTGAAGCGGCTTTCGGAACCCTCTCCCGGTTTTGTGTTGTATGAGGGAAAACCAATGAAGGGTGTGGCAGCTCGCTGCAATGCCAGGATGCCCTCAATCTAGACTGAATGAATATTCTTGCTTGGCTCAGCGGGAACCGGTATTTTTACTTAGCTGGATCGTACCCCTCAATAAACCGGGCATGTGGAGGCAAAACGATGCCGAAATGGCACTTTACGCGTTACATCACACTTCTTCTCATTCTGGTGTTCGCTCTCTTTTGGGTCAGTTGTTCCGACGACAAGGACAATGATGGGGGCGGAGGGATTTCAGACATCGAACCCAGCACCTCTGGTGAGATCTACATCCAGACCTTCCCCAAAAGCGAAGACATCAACTGGGTCCTGTACAAACCGGACGGCACCAGTCTGGCCGGCACCAATTCCGAACTCCTCCAGGACCAAGCCGAGGGTGAGTACACCCTGGTCTGGGGAGAGAAGGATGGTTACCAGGGCCCGTCGCCCTCCGTTGTCAGCGGCACCCTGGATGGCGCCAACAACATTGTCTTCACAGGTTGGTATGATGTTCGCCCGGGTAGCGCGCGCATTCTCTTCGATCCCCCGGGCATCCAGGCGGAATGGTCTCTGAATCTGCGCTCCGCCGTGCATTACACCGTGGAAGGAACCGGATCTACCGTCCTGGCGGACCTGCCCCCTGGAAACTACCGGCTGACCGTTACCCCGCCCGAGGGCATGGCTGCGGACGATGTCATCGGTACCCAGGTGGCCAACGGCATCATGACTTTGCGGCCGGTGGTCACGGCCCAGGCCCAGTTCCTGGTGGTGGCGCCGGAACCGGAGAGCCTTGCTGCCGATTGGAGCATGGTGGGGCCCGAAATCATCCCTTTGGGTGAAACCAGCGGGGAGGTCTTCACGGCCAGCGGGCAGGGCCGCACCATCATCGACCTCCCCACCGTGCAACGGGAGCAGGAAGTCGCTTCCGGAGACACGACCATCATGGACACGGTCACCGTCACGGTGCCGGGCGAGTACACCGTCACCTGGGGTGATGTCGCGGATTACCTGACGCCCGAGGCCGTGACCCTGGTCCATGACGACGACGACATGCTTTTCGCGGCCCATTACGGGGCCATGAATGGCACCGTCAACGTGGCCGGCACCCAGTCCGGGGTGGATCTGCCCTGGGCTTTGACCATGCCTTCCGGTGCCGTGATCCACGGTGCGGGCACCCAGGTGCTGAGCGATGTGCCCCCAGGGCTTTACACCATCCAGGGGTTGCCTGTGGACGGTTTCACGCCCATGGGGCCCGTTTCTGAGGAGCTGCCTTCCAACGGGGCGATCAACTTGGCCGTGACCATTCAGCCCGCCATCTTGATCGAAGTCGCGCCGCTGGGCGTGGATGCCGGCTGGCATCTGACCGGACCGGATAATTACAGCCTCGAGGGCGTGGGCTCCATGCTGGTGGAGAATCTGTCGGCGGGTTGCTACAGCCTGAGCTGGGATGATCTCAGCGGTTGGACGGCTCCGGCCGATGTCAGCAACCTCTGCATCGACGCTGCCAGCGGCGGCGTCATCAACGGCGAGTACACCCGCGCCGCGGGCACCTTCTTCGTGAACGTGCAGCCTGCCGGTCTGGACGTGGACTGGACCATCAACGGTCCGGACGGCTTCACCGCCACCGGCACCGGCCAGGCCGCCTTGAACGCCGGCGCTCCGGGGGAATACGCCGTCACCTGGGGCTCGGTGGACGGCTACCTGCAGCCCGCGCCCGAGGTCTTCGTTTACGACGGCGAGGGGGGCATGACCATTCCCACCTTCTACCTGGAGACCATCGGGTTCTCGGCTGTCCCGGCCGGAACCTTCGATCAGGGAAGTCCCGCCACCGAGTCTTGCCGGAATGCCTCCCTGGAGACCGAGCACAGCGTGGAGATGACCATCCCCTTCCTGGTCCAGACCCTGGAAGTCACCAACTACCAGTTCATGGGGCTGGTCCAGTGGGCGTATGATCGTGGCTATGTCACGGCTGATCGTTTCGGCGTCTTTGACAACCTGGACGGCTCCACCAGATTGCTGCTGGATCTGGACGATGGGGATTCTCGCATCCACTTTGCGGACGGTGTCTTCAGTTGCGTCGACCCGCATCATCCCGTGGGAGAGGTCACCTGGTACGGCGCCGCGGCCTTCTGCGATTGGCTGAGCATGTATCGGGGCCGGCAGCGGGCTTATGATCACGATTCCTGGCAGTGTGGCTCCAACCATCCGTCCGACGCCACCGGCTTCCGTCTGCCCACCGAGGCGGAGTGGGAGTACGCCGCCCGGGCGGGGTCGTCGGCGGCTTATGCCAACGGCATCGGTATCAGCTACAACTACACATATGATTCCTGCAGTTCGAGCTCCCTGGAGACCATTGCCTGGTACGGCATCAACTCCGACGCCTCGACCCATGAGGTGGGGTTGTTGGTGGCCAACAGTTGGGGGCTGCATGACATGCACGGCAATGTTGCCGAGTGGGTGAACGATTACATGTTCGATCTCTATTACGATGAGCTGTATGCCCCCGACACCAACCCGCCCGGTCCTCTGGAGGGTGACAAGCGGGTGTGCCGCGGGGGGTTCTACTACAGCCCCTGTCAGGATGTGCGCAGCGCCGCGCGTCTCGGGGTCGACCCGGCCAATGCCTCCGGCGCCATCGGGTTCCGCGTGGTTCTGACCGGAGAATAAAGCCCGGCCACAACTTCAAAAGAAACGGCGCCGCCTCCAATGGGGCGGCGCCGTTTTCCTACCCGCCGGCGGGTATCGGCCGCTAACGGACCAACACGGCCTTCGCCGTCCGCCGGCCCGTGGGCGTTTCCGCCCGGAACCAGTAGACACCGCTGGCCGCGGCGCGCCCTTGGCTGTCGTAGCCGTTCCAGGGCAGCACGGTCGCGCCGGCAGGCAGCAGCCCGTCGTGCAGGCGCCGCACCACATGCCCGGCCGCGTCCATGACCACCACGCGGGCGACGGCCGGCTGGTTCATTTCCAGTTTGATTTGCACCATGGGGTTGAAGGGGTTGGGATAGGCCTGCAGCCGGGCCAGGTGGTCGGCCGCGGGGGTGTCGTGCGCGGGAGTCGCCAGAATGGGATAATCCCAGTTCACGGGGCCCAGATTGGGGTTGTCGGCCTGGTCCCAGATCACGTCGGCGGGGGTGTCTGTACCCCAAGCGTTGCCCTGGGCCATCTGGGGCAGAGGCGTGTTGTTGTAGAAGGCGTACAGCTGGCCATTGATGCCGTTGTCAGCCAGGCGGTTGCCGCCATCGTCCCCGGGATCGTCGTTGTCCAGATTGCCCAGGTTAGGCCGCCCGCCATTGATGGCCGCCACCCCGTACCAGTGCCCATGGATCTGGTTCCGCACCAGTGTGGGGGCGTTATTGCCGTTGCAGGCCACCCCGAAGCCCCAGTTCACGGTGTCCGGGTGGATGGTGTTGTCGAAGATCCGGTTCCCCTGGATGAGGGGGTTGGCCCCGGTGTCGTAACAGAGAATACCGAACCCGCAGCCGCTGATGCTGTTGTCGATGACCTGGGCCTGGGACAGAGCCCAGAAGGCCATGCCGCCGCTCATCTCGTTTCCGTCACCGGTGATGGTGCAGCCCTCGATGATGGGGGAGTTGTTGCCCTGCAGGCCCACATTGATGTACGGATAGGGTGAGCTGTTCTCCAGATTGTTGTTGTCCAGGACGCAGCGGCGGATGGTGGGCGAGCTGTCCAGGGTGATGGTGATGGTGCGCTGCTGATTGTGGTGGATGTGGCAATCGGAGACCAGACCGCCGGCCTGCGAAAAATCCAGGGCCTTTTTCAGGCAGTGGCGGATGTCGCTGTTCTCCAGGGTGATCTCGCCACCGTAAACGTCCACGGCTATTTCGGCGTAGGCGATGGTCACGTGGGACAGGTGAAATCCGCTGGCGGGTCCCTGATTCCGGTAATCCAGCCCGCGCCAGCAACCGGGTGTGGCGGCATCACCGGTCAGGATGATCGGGGCTTCCTCGCTGCCCAGGGCCGCCAGCCGGCCGTTGACCTCCAGGCCGACGTCCCCATCGGTCCCCATGAAGGTGATCTGCTCACCGGGAGCAAGCTCCAACGCGTCGTTGGGGGATAGGATGACCGATTCGTGCACCTGGTAGCTGCCGGCGTTGCCGGTGACGGCGCCGCCGCTCTGAGTCACCAGATCATCCATGCTGTAGACCATACCGATGTTGGGGGTGGTGTAATCGGCCCATGCCGGGGCGGCACAAACCAATGCCACGAGAACCCGTATAATGAATCTGCTCATGATGATGTGTCCTTTCTGAGGGTGTTTGTTTTTCGGAGCATACCACATCCGGTGGGCAAAGGCTGTTTTCCCTTGTTTTTTCTTCGGCGGCGAGCCACTATGGGCGGATGCGTGTTAGAAGAGTCTAAGTAGGGTGCGGGTGCCCTATTTATTTAACGGAGTGCTTTGGTATGTCGGAAAAGGAGAGTGCCATGAAACGGGACTGCTGGAATGCCCTTCTCATCACCATGTTGATCCTGGGATTGGGGATCGGGTTGTCCGGGTGCAGTGACGATGACCCGGCCCAGCCGGAGCCGGAGGATACCGCCGCGGCTCTGGGCGGTGACCTGACGGTTTATGATGGGACCAGCCAGGCCTACGGTTACCCTGCCGCCAATGTCGTCGACCTGGATCTGCACCTGGATGGGGATCTGGTTTATGAGACAGGTCGCCAATCCGATCCGAACATGATCTTTGGCGGCCTTGGCCCGACGTACAACAACTTCAGTTGCAACCATTGCCACATGAACAACGGGCGCACCATGCCGACCCTCTGGTCGCACGGCGGGACGGGCCCCGGCTATTCGGTTTTCCTGGCCATCGTGGGGACCCCGGAGGGGGACCCGCTGCCCGGTTATGGCGGCATCCTGCATGATCAGGCCATTTTCGGATACCAGCCGGAAGCCCGGGTGTCGGTCCAGTACGACATCAGCACGCATAGTTTTGCCGATGGCGAAACCTACGAACTGGCCACCCCTTCCTACACCATCACCGACTGGCACACCGGCAGCGCGCCCGATTACGAGATGTCCATGCTCATTCCGCTGCGCCACATCGGCTTGGGCCTGATGATGGCCGTGGAGGAGCAGACCATCCTGGACCTGGCGGCGGCTCAGGAATCCGACCCGGATATCAGCGGACGGCCCAATTACGTGACCAATCGGCACGGGGAGACCGTTGTCGGCCGCATCGATCACAAGGCTCAGAGCGCGGATCTGACGGTGGAGGTTTCCTTCATGTCGGACACCGGGACCACCAACAGCATGTTCCCGCATGAGCCCTACGCCGACCAGGACCCCAATGCCGGGGATGATATCCTGGTGCATGGGCCGGAGATTTCGGATGAGGACATGAATGCGGTGGATTATTACCTGCACACCATCGGGATCCCGGCTCGCCGGCACATGGACGACCCCCAGATCCAGCGTGGTGAGCAGATTTTCGAAGAAGCCAAGTGCAGCGTTTGCCATACGCCGACCATGCACACCACCACCGACATGGTCTACACGATCGGTGGCACGGAGGTCAGCGAGGTGGTGGACCAGGAGATCCATCCCTACACGGATTTCCTCCTGCATGACATGGGTGAGGAACTGGCTTCCGGCCTGGGGGCGGGCGACGCTTCCCCGAGCGAGTGGCGCACGGCTCCCCTGTGGGGCGTGGGCTTGCAGGAAGTCGTGGATGGCCATTCCTATTTCCTGCACGATGGCCGGGCCCGGAACTTCATGGAGGCCGTGATGTGGCATTACGGGGAGGGCGAGTTCTCCCGCCAGTACATGCTGAATGCGTCCAAGGAAGATCGGGATGCCCTGATCGCGTTCCTCAAGTCCCTGTAGGATGATGGTCATGCCCACAAAACATCTACGCATGGCTCCGTTGCTCTTGATGGTCAGCCTGCTGGTTTTCAGCTACGGCTTGACGGGATGTTCCAGCGACAAGGGGGGAGTGGCCGATCCACCGGCCACCCCTCTGGACTATGACGAAATCCAGGAACAGATCCTGAACACTTCCTGTGTCCTGACCTGCCACGACTCTTTTGTGCACTTGGGAGGGCTGGATTTGACGGAGGGTATCAGCTATGACGCCCTGATTGGCGTGCCGGCTGTTTTCGACACCCAGGTTGTTCTGGTGGTGCCCTCACAACCGGATTCCAGCGGCTTGGTGATGTCTCTGCGAGGGGAGCACGGCGCTCCCCAGATGCCCCCCGTCAGCATGGATCCTTTGTCTGATGCTGACATCCAGGCCATCGTGGATTGGATTGCCCGGGGCGCGCCGCGGGTGGAGTCCATAGCTCCTTGAAATTTGAAGTTTCGTTATCAAAACTTTTTCTTTACAGGAGGAGGTCTGTCCTATAAGTTGGGCTCTCTCGCAAGCACGGCAGGCGCGATGGACACCATTGTGTCTTCTTGTTCCGTTGCGAACACGCCATGCCCAACGATTCCCTTCATGGAGCCGACGATGGAGCCTTTGATCACCCTTGCCGAGAAGGAAAACGCCATCCTGGAATACGACCTTGAGTCCAGGAGGGTGCTGTTCCGCATTGCCGGAACTACCATAAGTCTTTGTTCGTGTTGCCTGGATCAAATGGCTGATCTCTTTTACTGCGCGCACGATGAACTTGAGCTTCTCCAGCGGGACCAGGATCCTGAAACGACGGATCCCAAGCTTGCCGAGCTCTTCCGCTCGCTGGATGGATAATGGGGCAACAGCCCAGGAACAAAGTTGAGGAGTGACATGTCCCGATATACCGGTTCTCGAGTCAAGAAAATGCGAGCCCTTGGATTGGACCTGCCCGGCCTGTCTGGCAAGACCATCAGCCGCCGGCCCCACCCGCCGGG
>PDQT01000211.1 GCA_002747875.1 bacterium DOLZORAL124_64_63 | reverse complement strand
GGGTTCGGGTTATGTTGGCTCTTTTTGGAAGTTGTGGCAAGCGATGATCCTCAGTCCGTCGAGGGTGAGGGCTGGGGCGAGTTCGCTGATTTCCGGCAGTCCTTTGGTAATCAGGGGGGCGTCGCCTCCGGTGGCGACCACTACGGGCTTGGCGGGGAGTTCCTTGCGGAGTTCGGCGAGGATTTCCCTGACGAGGCCCCGGTATCCGTAGACGGCTCCGGCGAGCATGGCTTCCTCTGTGGACTTGCCGATGGCGCGGTGTGGCTCTTCAAGCTGGATGTGGGGCAGGAGGGCGGTGCGGCGCGCCAGCCCCTCGGTCATGGAGGCCAGTCCGGGGGCGATGACACCACCCTGGTAGGCGGCTTGCGGGTCGGTGTCATTTTTTTTGGCAATGACATCGAAGGTGACGGCGGTGCCGAAGTCGAGAACGATGCACGGGCTGCCGTAGAGGTGGTGGGCGCCGACGCTGTTGGCGAGGCGGTCTGCGCCGATTTGCGCCGGGTGCGGGTAGCTGATACCGATGGGGAGCTTGCTGAGATGGCTGAGCCGGTGGCTGGGTTTGTGGCTGAGGAAAGAGTCGAGGATGGCGGCTTTTTCCGGGACTACGGAGCTGGTGATGGACACGTCCCAATCGGTGCCGTCCAGTGCCTTGCCGAGGGTGGCGGGGGAGATTTCTGCGGTGGGGATGACGGCGCGCCAGTCGAGCAGTGCCTCCGGGGTGGCGAGGGCGAACTTGGTGCGTGTGTTCGAGTTATCGACGATCAGGATGCGCATGGTCTGGGGATGGCGTGGGGCGGCGGGTTATTTTTTTGCTTCCACCAGCCCCCTGTGATCCCGGTATGCGACGTAGCCGGACTCTTTTTTCGGCTTGAGGAGGTCAAAGGGGGTGCCGCAGTACATGCAGCGCCAGCGTTGGCAGCAGACGACGTTGAGGATTGCGGTGGTGCCGTAGTTGAAGGGCTTCACACGGAAGGATTTCTGGTGCTTGCACGCGAGGTTATCAAGGAACGGGGTGCTCTTGCATAGCGGGCAGGTCGCCTTGCGGAGTTTGAAATAGGCGATCGCCCAGAGCAAGGCGCAGACGGGAAGCATGCCAATCATGGCGTAAGCCGGACTCCGCACCTGCTCCGGCGGTGAGATGGCAAAAACTACCGCACAGGTAAGAAAACAAACCAAGCCGAGGTAAAAGACAACGGTCGCCAGCACGGCCACAACAAATGGCCGCTTGCAGGGGACTGAGCGCGCACGCTGACCCAGGGGCAGCTTTTGGCGTTTCTCGTGGACGTTGCTCATGGGGTGGATGCTGCAGCCGAGCATCCTACAAAAGCGGAGCGATGACAAGGCTAACAATCGACATTACGTTGATGAGGATGTTCATGGAGGGGCCTGAGGTGTCCTTGAAGGGGTCACCGACGGTGTCGCCGACGACGCAGCCTTTGTGGGTTTCTGAGTTTTTGCCGCCGTGGTGGCCGTCCTCGACGTATTTTTTTGCGTTGTCCCATGCGCCCCCGGCGTTGGACATGAAGAGGGCCATGAGAATGCAGCCGAGCAGGGCACCGCAGAGGGTTCCGGTCAGGGCGATGGCACCGACTCCGGCGGTTTTGAAGCCGAAGCCGACGGCGAGTGGCGTGCCGACGGCAAGTATGGCGGGAATGATCATGCGTTTGGTGGCGGCGCGGGTGGCGATGTCCACGCACTTGGCGGAA
>PDQT01000033.1 GCA_002747875.1 bacterium DOLZORAL124_64_63 | reverse complement strand
CGCGCACCGGGGGCACAAACCACCCGTGGGCGGGGCCGGCCACCTTCGAGGCGATGATGAGGCTATCGCGGTCTCTTGTTTTCATCCACTCGCCAAGCCACTGCTCTGTGATGCCCGCCGTTTTTCTGCTGGGCGGCACGGGATAGATTTCCGCAGTGTCAAAAAAATCAATCCCGGCGTCCGCAGCCTTATCGAGGATGCGGAAGCTCTGCTGCTTGTCACACTGCTCGCCAAAGGTCATCGTTCCCATGCAGATGTCACTAACCACGATGGCGCTGGTGCCTAGACGGTTTTGTTTCATAGCGGGCAATGTATCTGACTTGCCGGGCTTGGCAAGTCTTCGCGGGGATGGTATGAACTCTGGGTATGCAGAACTTACTTGATCTTGCCATGTTGATCGCGCTCCAAGCGGTGCTTGGATTTGACAACCTGCTCTACATCTCGCTTGAGTCGAAACGCGCCCCGCTGGAAAAACAGAAAGCCGTGCGCATCTGGGGCATCGGGCTCGCGGTAGTTCTGCGTATTTGCCTGCTGTTCCTGCTGCTGTTTATGCTGGATTCCTTCAAGGCACCGTGGTTCAGCATCCACAACGGCTGGTGTGATATGGAAATGAACCTTGCGGCGGCCATCACCCTATTTGGCGGTGCCTTTATCATCTACACGGCGATCAAGGAAGTGATCCACATGGTCAGCCTTGAGGAGGTCCACAAGGAGGCGGACGAGCGGAGCGCGGGGTCCGTCCATAAAATCGTCGCCCTGATCGTGATGATGAATGTGATCTTTTCCTTTGATTCCATCCTCAGTGCCATGGCGATCACCAAGGTCGCCTGGGTGATGGTCACGGCCATCCTGATCAGCGGCGTGCTGATGATTGTGCTTGCGGACAAGGTCTCTGATTTTCTGCAGAAAAACCGCCTCTACGAGGTGCTTGGCCTGTTTATCCTGCTGATCGTGGGTATCCTGCTCGTCTCCGAGGGCGGCGAAAAAGCCCACATCGTTCTCAACGGCCACCCGGTCGAGGCGATGAGCAAAACCACCTTCTACTTCGTGATCTTCGTTCTGGTGATGGTGGACGTCATCCAGAGCCGCTACCAGAAAAAGCTCATGGCCCGCAAAGCCGAGATGCAAGGAAATGCACTGTAACCCGCCATGCGCTGCTTCTACTCATCGGATCTCGACTTCAACCTGGACCTCCCGGAGAGCCACCCATTCCCCGGTGACAAGTATTCGGCCAGCCGGGATATGCTGCTGCACCACGGCATCCTGAAACCAGAGGAAATCATCGACGTTTCCCAGACTGACCTGCACGTGCTGCGGCGCGTCCACGACGGCGAATACCTGTCAAAAATTTACCACGGTGCGCTCGACCGCCGCGAGCAGCTCTCGCTCGGCCTGCCCGCCACCCCCGGCCTGTTCGCGCGCTGCGCCACCGAGGCGGAGGCCACCCGCCTGACCTGCCATGCGGCACTCGCGGAAGGTGTCGCCGTCTGCCTCGCTGGCGGCACCCACCATGCCTTCAAAGGTCGCGGCGAGGCATTCTGCGTGTTTAACGACGTCGCCATCGCCGTGCGTGACCTGCAGGAAAAACGACCCGGCATCCGCATCATGATCGTCGATACCGATGCTCACCAAGGCAACGGCACCAACAGCCTGCTGCAGTCCGACCCCCGTGTGTTCACCTACTCGATCCACGTCGGCACGTCCGCCTGCGCCACCACCCCGGTCAATGGCTCCATGGACGTGGAAACCGTCCGCTACGTCGAGGGTGACATGTATCTCCGGCAGCTTTTTATCACACTGGCCAGCGCGCTGGATGTCTTCAGCCCGGATCTCGTCATCTGGGTGGCAGGGGCGGACAACCACTCAAGCGATTTGTTAGGCA
>PDQT01000124.1 GCA_002747875.1 bacterium DOLZORAL124_64_63 | reverse complement strand
CCTAGGTGCTCAATGTCCAGTATTCTGCTCTCGTCAGGCATGGGCTGCTTTTAGCCCCCAATCTGCAAAAACCAAATCCGAATCTCAGGAAAAGGTATTTTTTGGAAAAAATAGAGCCGGACTAGCCGGAGGACATGCCTCTTAGAAAAGGAATAACTCAACCGAAGCAGGGGAAAATCTTTTGCCAGGGCAAGGGCGGGAGGGAGAGGATGTCCGGGGGGGGATTTCTGGCGGATGTGGCCAATGTGCTTGCCAATGGGTGATGCTGCGGGTAGCAATGGGCGCGATGAAAGTAATTATGATTTACGGCAGTGCCAACGATGTCCCTTTTATGGAGCCTGCGAGGGCGTATTTGAAGGAAAATGAAGTGAGTTATGAGGAGACGGTGCTCTCTGCCCACCGGAATTTGAGTGAGCTGATCGAGTATCTTGCGAAGCTTGAGGAGTCTGGCGAGAAGGCGGTAATCCTTGCGATTGCAGGACTTGCGGCTGCCCTGCCGGGTGTTGTGGTGATGAAGACTTCCCTGCCTGTGATCGGTGTGCCGGTTCCCGGTGGTCCGCTGAATGGGGTGGATGCGCTGCTCTCGATCAGCCAACTGCCTGGCGGCGTGCCTGCCACAACGGTGGGTCTGCACAGCAAGGCACCGATGAATGCTGCCATGGCGGCGCACCGCATTATCCAGTTTGCCGGTTAGGCATTTCCCGCCGCGACGTTTTTTGCCACTGAGCCATGTCCAGACATCTGACCGAGGCTGACATTGCCGCTGGGGTGGAAAAACTCGCCCGGCTGGTTCGCGAGGGTCGGCCGGACGGGGATTTTGCCCTTGTGGGTATCCGTAGCCGGGGTGATGAGGTGGCGGAGCGTATTCTGGGCAAGCTGGCGGAGAGCGGGGTGGAGGTGCCGATGGGGGTGCTCGATATCTCGCTTTACCGCGACGATCTCGCGCACCTGAGCGCCAACCCGAAGCTAAAGGGCAGCGAGATTCCGTTTCCCATCGACGGGGCGCATATCGTCTTGGTGGATGATGTGTTGTTTACCGGGCGGACGATCCGTGCGGCGATTGACGCGCTGACGGATTACGGCCGGCCTGCGAAGGTCGAGCTGGCGGTGCTGATTGACCGTGGTCACCGCGAGCTTCCTTTTGCGCCGGACTACGTGGGCATTCGCCTTGAGACCGAGCGGCTTGATTACGTGGAGGTGAAACTGCGGCAGACGGACGGCGAGGACTCGGTGTCGGTGACAGAAAATGGCGACCAGAAATGACGGAGATCCCCGAGCACAAGCATAGCGACAGCGAGCTTAACGAGCTGCGGATGCGGAATGCTTTTGCCGTCAGGCCTCCGGTTGCACAGATCAAGAAACAGGCACTGCACCCGGTGCTGCTGACGGCGGCGTATCTGGTGTGTCTGGCTGGCGCGGGGCTGGCGATAGGAAAAATGTTCCTGCCCGGGGTGGGGTGCGCTGCGTGCGGGCTGCTGGTTTCCGTTTTTATTTTCTGGAGAAAACCAAGGTCCCGGCACCATGCGAGCATCATGGCAATTGTTTCATTGCTTGTGCTTGTGTTCGGAACCGTGTATCACTTTGAACAAAACGAGCAAACGGACAATGACACGCAAAGATCTACTGGACATTGAGTCCCTCAGCCGGGAGGAAATCGAGCATCTGCTGGACCAGGCAGGGCCGTTTAAGGAGCTATTTACCCGGTCGGTGAAAAAAGTCCCGGCGCTGAAGGGGAAATCCGTGCTCACCTTGTTCT
>PDQT01000252.1 GCA_002747875.1 bacterium DOLZORAL124_64_63 | reverse complement strand
CGGAACCTGTATCAGTTCTGGGGCGACCAGATTGCCGAGGCCCTGAATGCGCGCGCGGCTGAGGCGGGCACGGATGTGTTGGTGAACTGTGCGTCGGTCGAGTATTTCTCGGCCGCGGACACCAAGGCGCTGGCGCTGCGGGTGGTCACGCCTGCGTTTCTGGAGATGCGTGCGGGTCAGCCCAAGGTGGTCAGCTTCTTTGCCAAGAAGGCGCGCGGGGCGATGGCGCGATTCATGATCCAGAACCGGTTGCGCGACCCCGAGGCCCTGACGGAGTTCGACCTTGGCGGATACCGGTTCCAACCGGACATGTCCGAGGCGGACCGCCCGGTGTTTCTGCGCGACGAGGGCTGAGCGGGCGGTCATACCGCGACCGGCGCGTCTTCGGGCAGCGGCGGGCGCGCGTCCTGAGGGCAGGAGGCTTTGATCTCGGCCAGGATCGCCGGTTTGCGCAGCGGTTTGGTCAGGTGCCCGTCCAGCCCGTGCGACATGATCTCTTCCTTGTCGCCGGGCAGCGCATGGGCGGTCAGGGCGACAATGCGGGTATGCGCCAGCCCCCGGGCCTGTTCCGCGGCGCGGATCGTGCGGGTTGCCTCCTTGCCGTCCATGCCGGGCATGGAGATGTCCATGAAGATCAGGTCCGGCTGCATCTCTTCCCAGGCGGCAACGGCTTCGTGGCCGTTGTTGGCAAAGCGCAGCTCCATGTCCAGCGCCTTGACCAGTTTGGAGAAAACCAGCTGGTTGGTCTTGTTGTCCTCGGCGGCCAGAACCCGCATCGGGCGCGGCAGGGCAGGGGGCGGCGGGGCCGGTTCCACGGCCTTGGCGTCCGTGTCGGTTGAGACGGGGGGCGTGGCAGGTGCCGGTTCGGGCAGGTCCAGCGCGCTCAGCGCCGAGATCAGGGCGGGGCGCGTGATCGGTTTGGACAGGACTCCGGCGGCCAGATCGCCGCGCATCCCCTCATGCCCGCCAGAGAGCGGTGCCAGCATCAGGATCGGTGCCTGCACCCCTTCGGCTTTCAGCGCGGCGGCCAGGCTGGTGCCGCTCATTTCCGCAAGCTCCTGGTCGATGAACAGGGCATCTGCCCGGGTGCTTTCCGCCCTGGCGGTGGTCACGCTGTCGGTTATGGTCACGGACAGGCCCAGGGCAATCAGGCGCTTTTCCAGAATCGAGCGGTGCAACGTGTCGTTCATGACCACCAGCACATGTTTCAGCCCGGCGGGCAACACGGGGTCGGCCCCGTCTTCCACCACCGGAAGGGTGACATGCAGGCCGAAACACGAGCCCTTGCCGACCTCGCTTTCCACCCAGATCTCGCCACCCATCAGTTCGACCAGCTGTTTGGTGATGGCCAGACCCAGGCCGGTGCCCTCGAACTGCCGGTTTCGGTCATCCTCGACCTGATTGAACTCGCCAAAGATATGCGCCTGCATCTCCTTGGGGATGCCGAGACCGCTGTCCTCGACCGTGATATGGACCCGTTGAAGCGGGCCGGGTTCGACCGGCAGCCCGACGACCCGGACCAGCACATGTCCCTTGGAAGTGAACTTCACCGCATTGCCGATCAGGTTGGTCAGCACCTGCCGGATGCGCACCGGGTCGCCCTCGTACTGGGTGGGCAGGAACAGGTCGTAGTCGATCGAGACCTGCAACCCCTTTTCCTGAATCGACGGCCCCAGCAGGGTGACGATGTCCATGATCGTGCGTTCCAGATCGAAGGGTTCGGGGTGCAGCACCATCTTGGCCGCTTCGATTTTCGAGAAATCCAGCACGTCGTTGATAATGCCCAGCAAAGCGTTGCCCGAACTGCGGATCGTGTTCACATAGAGGCGTTGTTCATCGTCCAGAGGGCTTTCGGCCAGCAGGTCCGCGATGCCCACCACCCCGTTCATGGGCGTGCGGATTTCGTGGGACATATTGGCCAGAAAGGCGGATTTGGCCCGGTTGGCGGCCTCGGCCCGGCTGCGGGCCTCTTCCA
>PDQT01000137.1 GCA_002747875.1 bacterium DOLZORAL124_64_63 | reverse complement strand
CTGTTCCCCGGCGAGATGGTGTCCGCCTACGCCGGTTACCTCATCGGTGATTGCCACATGGCTCTGGGCCACAGCTCCGAGGCCATCTTCGCCTGGACCGATGTGGTTCGCGGCTATCCCGACTCCAAGGTGGCCAGCGCCGCCATGCACAAGATCATTTACGCCTACACGGATGAGGAGAACTTCGGCCAAGCCATCGTGCTGGCCGGCGAGTTCCTGGATCGCTTCCCCGGCGACGAGTTGGCTCCCCGCGTGCGCGTGTTGCAGGGCTACAGCCACTACCGCCAGGAAGATTACAAGCAGGCCATCCGCTGCTTCCAGAACGTGGTGGACAAGCACGTCAACACCGACGTGGCCGAACGCGCGCTCTTCTTGAGCACCCTGGCCTACCGCGAGACCGGTGACCTGGATCGTCTGGTGACGAACTACAACTACCTGGCCAGCCGCCTGCTGCCCACCCCCTGCGAGTGGCGCGCCCGCACCTACTACAACCTGGGCGAAGCCTACTACGAGCAGGGCCTGTATCGCGAGGCCTCCGGCATGTATCGGCTGGTCCTGACGGGCTACCCGCACAGCAATGTGGCCGCCGCTTCCCTGCAGGGGCTGGTGGCCGGCCTGAGCCGCATGGGCGAGTACGACCTGGCCCTGGAGGAGCAAGAGAAATTCCTGCTGGCCCTGGCCAACGCCGAGAGCGAGAACGGCACCAACAGCCTGGCCGTGGGCAGCATCTATTTCAACCAGCACAAGTACGAGGAAGCCCTGCGGCAGTTCGACGACTTCCTGGCCAAGAACCCGGACGATCCGCAGGCGTCCAACGCCCTGGCGAACCGGGCGGATTGCTACTACCGCCTGCAATACTACGACCAGGCCATCGAGAACTGGCAGGATCTGTTGACCCGTTTCCCGGATGCTTCCGAGGCGGAGGAGGCCATGTACCGCATTGCCGACACCCGCTTCGGTCTGGGCCAGTTCGCCGAAGCCGCGGCTTCCTTTGAAAGCCTGCAGCGGAAATACCCCGACGGCAAGCACGCCGCGGACGCCGCTTTCGGTCGGGCGAACTGCGCCTACAACCTGGGGCAGGACGAACAGGCCATCAGTTACTTCGGCGCCTTCGTCAGCGGTTATCCCGAGGATACCCGGGTCCAGGATGCGGAGCTGGGCATCCAGAGCAGCTACTATCGCAGCGGCCGGGACATGGAGGAGTACCTGGAAGGCCATCCGGACAGCCCCTTGGCCGCGGATGTCTACTGGAACAAGGGCCAGGACGCCTTTGCCGCCGGTGACTACAGCGCCGCCGCGCGGGCCTTCGAGCGCGTGACCCTGGACTACCCGGACAGCGAGTCCGGCCCGGGCGCCCTCTTCTATCTGGCCGAAAGCTACTACCGGGCCGAGGACATGGACCAGGCCCTGGCCGGTTACCGCAACTTCACCATCACCCATCCGGAACACGACCTGGCCGAACTGGCCCACCTGCGCGGCAGCACCGTCCTGTTCAAGCAGGAACAATTCCTGGAGGCGGCCATGGGCTACGAAACCCTGGTGGACCTTTTCCCGCAGGGGCAGTACACCAGCCTGGCCATGTACAACGCCGCCGTCTGTTACCAGGAAGTGGAAGACTGGCACGCCGCCATCGGCGGTTACGTGCGCTACCTGGCCGACTACCCCGAAGGCGAGAACGCTGAGGGGCTGTGGTTGCAGGTGGCCACCCTTTACCAGGAGGAGCTGGGGGACTACCGCCAGGCGGAGGAAGCCTACGAGCACGCCCAAGAAAACGGCGAAGCTCCTTTGGCCGAGGTGCGCTACCGCCAGGGCCAGTGTCTGGAAAAGGATGGGGATATGGACGGCGCCCTGGCCCGCTACGCCGATGCAGCGGCCAACGGCCCCACGGCCGATCCCTTCCGTATCGCCAGCCTGGCCCGGCAAGCGGAAATTGCCGAGGAACGCGGCGACTGGGCCGAGGCCCTGGCGGCCTGGGGGCAGATCCACGATGCGGGCGGCAAGGCCGAGTGGAAGGCTTTGGCCGCCGAAAGAATGGAAGCCATCCGCAGCAGCGGCGTGGTTGGTGGTTGACGCGCATCCCCATCGATCAGCCGATATGCCCGAACGTCTTACGGCGTTCGGGCATTGTTTTTGTGCGGGCCCGGCCGGTGTTGGCCGGGCCCTGCCGTTCGGCAGCGATGCCGGCCGCGGGAAAATACTCGTCTTCCGAATTTCTCCCGCACCGAATGGGGAGCGTGGCATACGCCTTGCCCTTAAGGGGCATAGAAGCTCCTCACCCGTTCTCATCGTGCCTTATGAGGGGGAAAGAGGGATCCGGGACTCGCAAAACGCAATCATCGGGAACCGGAAAGCATTCCAAAAGAGGATAAGGAATCCTCGACCCAGGAAGGGAAATCATGTTAGGCGAAATGTCACTTATCGGCCTGCTCTTGGCCTCCCCGACGATGATTGTTCTGGCGCTCTGTTCCATCATCACCGTGGGCTACACCGTGGAGCGTCTGCTCTACTTCCAGACCTCCGGTGGCGACAGCCAGCGTTTCATGAACGAACTGAGCAACAAGTTGAAGAACGGCAATCCTCGCGCCGCCCTGGACTTTTGCAACAGCAAGAAGAGCCCGGTGGCCCGTGTGATGGCGCAGGGCATCATCCACATCGGACGCACCCATGAAGAGCTGCAGCAGCGGCTGGACACGGCCATCGATCTGGAGACGGTGGAGATGGAGCGTCATCTGGGCGTGCTCGGCACCATGAGCAACATCGCGCCTCTGCTGGGCCTGTTCGGTACGGTGGTCGGTATCATTCGCGCCTTTGCCGACATCGCGCGTACCGGCAGCGGCGGCGGCGCCGTCGTGGCCATGGGTGTTTCGGAGGCCTTGCTGACTACCGCCGCCGGCATCGTCGTGGCCGTGATCGCGACGGTGGCCTTCAACTTCTTCGTGCGCCAGATCCGTAAGCGAACCGCCCAACTGGAAGATGCCCGCGAGGCGTACTTCACCCTTTGGCACCAGTTCAACAAGCGGGCCCGCCAGGCCACCGGCACGGCTCCTGCCGCCGGCGGGCGTGCGGTTGCCCAACCCAAATCCACCCGTCAGGAAGATCCCCTGGCCTCGGTGCTGAGCTAGGAGAGCAGAGATGGCATTGCGCAACAAGGGCGGGTCCCTCTCGGGGCAGAACGAGGCGAACATCACGCCCCTCGCCGATGTGACCACGACCCTGATCGTCGTTTTCCTGATCACCATGCCGACTTTGATGTGGAACGGCATCCGGGTGGATCCGGCGGACGCCGGCAGCGAGTCGGCGGTGGTCACGCCCACCGAGGTGGTGGAGGAAGACCTGCTGACCATCCGCATCGAGCCGGAAAGGGTGACCCTCAACGGTGCCATGATCCCCCTGGATGATCTGCAGATGGAGTTGAGTGGTAAGCTGGACGGCCGCGTGGACCGCACCGTGGTCATCGCGCCGCAGGATGAGGTCTTGCTGGGCCGTGTGGTGGAGGTCCTGGACATCGCCAAGGCCAGCGGGGCCGAGAACCTGGCCATGCTGAACGAGATCGGGAGATAGCGTGAAAAAGAAGACCTACAACACCGAGAGCCGCACGACCGTGGTGCCCATCATCAACGTCAGCCTGGTTGTGGTGCTGACGCTGATGATGATCTCGCCCTTCCTGAGCGAAGAGGACACGGACGTGAACTTGCCCACCGCGCGGGCCGCCGAGGTGGATGACACCGACAACGTGGAGATCACCTTCACCCTGGATCGCCAGGTCCTGGTGGCGGGTGAGCCCATGGACCGTGACGGCATGGCGACCTACCTGGGGACCTTCTTCGAGTCCACGCCCAACTGCGTGGCGCTGGTGAAGGCCGACCAGGGACTGCCCTACGGCGAGGTGGAGGCCCTGGTGGCCGAAATCAAGGCCGCCGACGCGCCGCGCATCGCGCTGGCCACCCGCGAGCGGGAGAACGAGGAGGCCGCCCCATGATCCAGCACAGCATCGACCGCAGCCGCAGCACCGGCGGAGGCATGGGGGCCAGCCTGGTCCTGCACGCCACCGTGCTGCTGCTGCTGAGTCTGCTGGCGGGACGCCAGGCCATCCAGCAGAACACCGCCCCGGAGCTGACGGAAATCTCCTACTTGGAGACCCTGCCGGGCGAGGATGTGACGACGAAGGTGAAGGAAGAGGTGGGTTCCACCAAGGTGGAGAAGCCTGAGCTTCCGGGAACCGGCATCGAAACCCGCAGTGCCATGAAGCCCCAGGAGGCGCCCGCGCCCGCGCCCGCGCCGAAGGTGGAGACGCCGGCGCCGGTCAAGGCGGAGTTGCCCCAGGTTCCGGAGCCCGTGCGGCGGTCCGAACCCAAGGCGGATATCGCCGCCGTGGCCGCGCCCGCGCCTTCGGCCAAGAAACCGATGGCTCAGGTACCTGAGGCCAAGATGCTGGCGCAGGCCACGCCGCGCCCGGCCAGCCGGAGAATCTCCGCTCCGGACGCCGCCACCCGGGCCGCGACCCAGGTCGTGGCCGAAGGGGCCACGCTGGTTTCGGCCCCGCGCCAGACCAGCACCCAGACCTTCCAGCCCAAGGAAGCCGGCCTCAAGCGCCGAACCGGGACCATCGCCGCCGGTGCCGATGTCATCGCGGCGGACACGGGCGGGCGCCGGGAGGCCGGTTTGGCCGAGGCTTCGGCCACCCTGGCGGCCGGTGGCCTGCAGGGACGTGAGAACAGGAAGCAGAGCACCTTCGCCATGGCGGGGGCCTCGCTCCAGTCTTCCCGCGGCCGCGGTGGCGGCGGTGTGGCGGATGTGGCTGGTCCCGCGACCGCAAGCACCGGTCGTGGCGGTTCGGGCAAGGGCCGGCGCACCATCCTGGATTACGGCAGCGGCGGTGGCGGTCGTGGCGGCGCCCTCAAGGGTAAGGGCCGGTTGGCGGAGCCGACGGCCACACCCGTGGAAGCCGCCCCGGCAACCGATTCCTCCGCCGGTCAGCAGGTCGCCGAAGCGGGTATGGACAAGCTGGATGGGAACATGACCATCACCGGTCAGATCCAGGGTCGCCAGATCCTGCGCAGTGTGCCCGCGGAGTATTCCGATCAGGCGCGCCGCAAGGGCTGGGAAGGCGTCGTGGCCGTGCACTTCACGGTGCTGGCCGACGGCCGGGTGAAGGACAACATGTACTTCGAGCAAACCAGCGTGCACCGCGATCTGAACCAGGCCGCCATGGCGGCCATCCGCAAGTTCCGTTTCGCCCCCTTGCCCGCGGATCAGGCCGCGGTGGAGCAATGGGGTGTGATCACCATCGTCTTCCGATTGAACTAGGGGAAAGACATGCGCATCAACAGGACCATCATCACCATCATCAGCCTTTGCCTGGCTTGCGGCCCGGTCGCGGCCCAGCAGGCCCCAGCCCAGGAGCAGGCCGAGCCGGAGGGGCAGGACTGGACCCAGGACGGCCAGGATGGCGCCGCGTTGCCGGAAATGGTGGTCGAGGCCACCAATGAGGTGGAGCAGAAAATCGAGAAAAGCGGCTTCACCTTCGAACTGGATGCCGCGGCCGTGGATTCCTTCTTCACGGGCATGGACGAGACCGCCTTGGGCGTCAGTCCCGTCAGTGGGCTGCAGCCTCACCTGAACAACCTGGAGATGCTGAGCAGCGATCAGCCGCCGCATTTCTGGATTCCGGAGATGGCCCGCACGCCGGTGGCCCGCTTCTACCCTCAGGATCCGGAAGGGCACAAGATCAAGCGCTGGACCCTGGCCGTGACGGACTTCAAGGGGGCTCCTTTCCGTACCTACAGCGGCAAGGGCAACCCGCCCAAGGGGCTGGACTGGGACGGAGAGGGCGACAGCGGGGAGATGCTGCAGGTGGGCTACCCCTACAGCTACGTCTTCAGCCTGACGGATAAGGGCACCAACACCTACAATCACGCGGGTGTCAGCTTCCGCATCCCCGCCCTGGATTACCAACGGGACGGAGACCGGGTTCTGGAAATTGCCGGCGAGGAGGTTTTCCAACGCCGGGAAAGCCATCTCAGCGACCAGGGTGAATTGTGGCTGACCCGCGGCAGCGACGAGATCCGGCGCCATCCGTACTCGCCCCTGCGGGTGGTTATCACGGCCGAATCGGAGCCTCTGGCCGAGAAGCGGGCCGCCGAGGTGGCCGCCTATCTGGCGGACAGCTTGATCCTGCCTTTGGAACAGGTGGAGACGGCTACGGTTGTCAAACCGGACCTGCGGGCGGAGATGGACGGGTCGGTGGCCGTGATCATCGAGCATGTGGAATAGGAACGGGTCGGCAGGACCGTGCTGATCTTGTCGAGAAGGGACTTCAGCTTGGAGTCCCTTCTGTTTTTGGGGCGGCCGGAACTTTTGGGATGCCCGGAACTTTTGGGGCGGCCGGAACTTCGGGGCGGCAGACTCGTACTTCCGCTGTTGGGCGATTATATTGACGGTTCCCATGGCTCCGCTTACTCTGGATCACGTCCCTCGGGACGGGGAGGTCCGATGCTGGATCTGGACAGGTTGAATGCCCATTCCCGGCTCTTTGCCGACATGCTCTTCAAGCGCTGGCCCGAATGGCTGCAGCATGCTCGCTTTGATCCCTACGAGGATTTCGAGAAGGAGGCGCTGCTGGTCGAGGTCCCGCGGCCGGTGGACGGTTCGTCCCACGGACTGTTCATCACCACGAGCGAGTGGGAGGTCTCCATCGGATTCGGGGAAAATTTCCACAGCCGCTTCGGCAGCAGTGGTGACCCGGACGAGGGGAATTTCATGGACGAAGCCCTCCATTTCCTGAATGACTTCGTGAATGAAGACGTGGTCATCGCCACCGCCAGTGAGAACGGCGAATGGCTGGGGGGATGGAAGATTGACCGGCACCGGGAAAACCTGGACGATGTCGCTGTGGAACCGGGGGTACACCTGCGGATCCGCAGTTGGCTCGGCACCTACGACCGGGAGTACCAGGCCTAATCGACGGCACTTCCACACCTTGCATCACGCGCGACCGGCCGGCAGACATGCGGCCA
>PDQT01000136.1 GCA_002747875.1 bacterium DOLZORAL124_64_63 | reverse complement strand
CATGCGGCCAACAGGATGATATGGCCGCCTACCAACGTGCCCTGCTGATCGTCAACCCCGTCTCGGGGCAGGCCCGTGGCCTGCGCCTGGGGCAGCAGTTGCGCCAGTCTCTCGAGGAGAAGGGCGTGGTTTGCAGCGTGCGTGTGACCAGCGCCGCCGGGGATGCCGAACGCTGGAGCCATTCCGCGGCGGAGGCGGGCTTCGAGGTCATCGTTGTCATCGGCGGGGACGGCACCGTGGGCGAGGTGGTGGCCGGCCAAGCCCGGACCAGCAACAAGGTGCCGGTGGCCATCGTGCCCGTCGGCACGGCCAATGTGGTGGCCATCGCGCTGACCCTGCCTCTGATCCCCGCCATGATCCGCGCCGGTGTTCTGGATGGCCGGGTGATGGATTTCGATGTGGGGTATCTGCCCGATCTGGATCGTCATTTCCTGCTCATGGCCGCCATCGGCTATCCCGCCAAGGTGACGCGGGACGCGCCCCGGCGGCTGAAGAATCTTTTCGGTGTGTTCAGCTACGCGTGGTCGGGGTTGCGCAACGCGTTCCGGCTAGATGAGGTGGATATCGCCATCGAGGATGGGGATGGGGTCCGCCGTTTTTTCCGGGGCAACACCATCCTGCTGGCCAACATCGGCAAGATCAGGGAAATCAACCTGAAGGTGAACCCGGACACCAGCGCGCACGACGGGAAATTCGATGTGACGATCATCAGCAGCCGCTCCCTGTGGGAACTGGTGACGGTGCTGTTCCGCATGCTGACCTGGCGCTACCGGGCGGCGCCGGCCATGCAGAACTTCCAGGCGCCGGAGGTTGTCGTCCGCACCGAGCCCCCGGTGGAGGTGCAGATCGATGGGGAGAATATCGGCCACACCCCGTTACGGGCGCGGGTGGTGCCGCGGGGTGTGAAGGTCATTGTGGGGCCCCGATACAAGGACCAGGTGGGTGAGCAGATGACCTCCTGATGGCCCTGGTTATGGCCTTCCGAGGGCCGTTTTGAGGCCCTGATTTGGACTTTCCCCCTAGCCTATTTGGGCAAAATAGGCTACCGAACGCCCAATCCCTCCAGCCGCAATACCGTTAGGGCTTTGATAACTTCTTGGCGGGTAGCCATTTCCGGATGCTTGGCCCACCAGCGCAGCACCTGCACCAGGGAGCCCACCATGGCTCGGGCGGCCAGGGCGCGGTTCAGGTCGCCGCGGTAGTAGCCTTTGGTCACGCCTTCCTGCAGTCCCCTTTCCTGGCTCTGGGTCAGGAAGTCCAGGGCCTCTTGGCCCGGTATTGTGGACAAATTACCACCATCAAAGAGCACGCTGGCCAGATCCGGGAAATTTTCTGTAAATGACGCCAGGGCAACCATTTTATCCTGGACGGGCGTGGCTGAGCTGGGAGGGAAGCGGATCAATTCCTGCTTCAGGCGCCCCAGGGCCAGCTTGAGTACGGCCTTGAGCAGGGCATCCTTGTCTTTGAAATGGAGGTAGACGGTGCCTACGGCCACTCCGGCCGCCCGGGCGATGTCCGCAGTTCTGGTGCCGGCGATACCATGGGCCGCGAAGAGGCCGGTGGCCGCCTCGATCAAGGCGATTCTGGTGGCTTCTTGACTGCGTTGGCGGGCTCTGGCGATGGGCTGGCGTTGGCCTTCCATGTCTGTCTCCTTTTGAATGTATATTCACTGAATTAATGTATATTCAAATTCTGAACGCGTCAACAGTGGGGTGGTGCGAGGTTCATCGTGTTGTCTATAGACAACAATTATCGACTATGGGTCGGGTCCAGGGCTCTGTAGGTGCTTGGCATGGGGCCGTGGGGCTTCTCAGAGATTGGGGGCCTCGTCATCATCATCATGCCGGATAAGGAAGGTGAAACCGTCATCCTCGTCTTCTTCTTCCGGCACCGGTTGCGGGCTTTCTTGTGCCGGTGTCGGGGCGGGTGGCGTCATTTTTCCGGGCTCTTCCCCACCGGGTACAGGGGTGGTTTCCTCAGCTTCGGTCTCGGCTGGAACCTGGGTGAGAATCCGGATTTCGGCTTCGGTTTCGGTCTCTTTTTCGGTCTCGGCGTCGGCTTCGACCTGGCTCCTGCTTTCATCCTCGGCCCCGGTTTCCGCCTTGTCCCCGGCATGGAAAGCGGCCGCCAAAGATGCCCCCAACACCGAGGCCACCTGAGGGTCGGTGCACCACCAGCCCACCGGCCCGTTACCGACGTCCTGGGGAGGGAAGCTCGCGGTCAGCCATGTCGTCCGGTCGATGACCAACTGCAACCAGGAGGGCACATCTTCGGTGCCAAAGGTGGCGGCAGCGGGTAATATGTGGTTTTCCAAGCCATTCATTGAAAATGGTTTATGGCTTATCAGCCGCACCGTGACTTCGGAGCTGGCCGCCAGGGCCTCGAGGGCCGTGCCCAGTTGGGTCAGCAATTGGGGGTCGGCAAAGATCAGCAGCTCGCCACGGCAATGGGTGAGCAGTTCGGCACTTTTTTCCAGGGCCTGCCGCCGGCTGCCCAGGGCCATGGGCACCCCGCGGGGCAACGCCGGTCGCAACTCCTGGAATTGGTCCATCACCCGGCGGCTTTGCTCCTTCATGGAGACCATCAGGTTCTCGGTGAATTGCTGGGGGTAGATGGGCACATAAAGGCGCGGCTTCTCCTGGATGGCGCGCACCGCGCCCGCTCTTTCGAGGGCGACCAGGGTTTTGGAAAGATTGGCCGGATCCTTCCCCATGATCTGCGCCACATGGTAGGCGCTGACAGGTTCGGAGGCGCTGTCCAGGATCAGCGCCAGGTAGGCTTCGGCCTCGGCGCGGGTCAAGCCCAGTTGTTGTAGATCTTTGACTACAATGTTCTCGTTGCCCACGCTCCGCCACTCCTCACTGATCCCCATGGTTTTCCCTGATTTTCCGGGCTCGGTCGTTGTTGTTTATTTACCACATTCTTCTTTCCGGGGCAAGGTCAAGTTTTTGTCCGTCGTTTTACGGAAAAAAGGCGAGAGATCGGGCGGAGAGAGTTGGCAGAGTGGGCCCAAGTTGACTATCCTACCCGTTGACTATTGGGCTCGGCGTCTCCATCCCGAATTTTCTTCTTCCGCATTCCCCAAAACAAAGGCAGGCCTCATTCATGCAGATCAGGAACGTGGCGATCATCGCCCACGTGGATCACGGCAAAACCACGCTGGTGGACCAGATTCTTCGTCAGTGCGACGTGTTTCGCGAAGGGCAGGAGGTGCAGGAACGGGTCATGGACTCGGGCGACCTCGAACGCGAGCGCGGCATCACCATCACTTCCAAGAACTTCGCCGTCACCTACAAGGACACCCGCATCAACCTGATCGACACGCCGGGCCATGCCGACTTCGGCGGTGAGGTGGAACGGGTCCTGAAGATGGCCGACGGCGTGCTGCTGCTGGTGGATGCCTTCGAGGGTCCCATGCCCCAGACACGTTTCGTCCTGCAGAAGGCCATGCAACTGAACCTCAAGCCCGTGGTGGTCATCAACAAGGTGGACCGCAAGGGGGCGCGCCCGGACGAGGTCCTTGACGAGATCTTCAACCTCTTCGTGGAACTGGATGCCAGCGACGAGCAACTGGACTTCCGCGGCGTGTACGCGGCCGGTCGGGATGGCTGGGCCGTGGGGGAACTGGAGGATGAGCGGGTCAATCTTTTCCCCTTGCTGGACATGATCATCGAGCATGTGCCCGCCCCCCGGACCGCGACCGGGCCCACGCAGATGCTGATCGCGGCCATGGATCACAGCGACTATGTGGGCCGCATCGGCGTGGGGCGTATCGTGCGCGGCAGCCTCAAGGCCAGACAGCCGGTGGTGCTGATCAAGCGGGACGGAAGCGAGCACAAGACCCAGGTCAAACGCCTGTACGTCTTCGACAACCTGGGCCGGGCCGAGGTGCAGGAGGTGCAGTGCGGCGATATCTGCGCCGTGGTGGGGCTGGATTCCCCGGACATCGGCGACACCCTGGCCGACGCGGAGCATCCCGAGCCTCTGGAGATCATCTCCGTGGACGATCCCACCCTGAGTATGAGCTTCATGCCCAACGACAGCCCGGGCTACGGCCAGGAAGGCAAATACGTCACCAGCCGCCAGGTGCGCGAACGCCTCTTCAAGGCCGCGGAACGGGATGTGGCCCTGCGGGTGGAGGACACCGCCAGCGCGGACACCTTCAAGGTCAGCGGGCGGGGTATCCTGCACCTGAGCATCCTGATGGAGAACATGCGCCGCGAGGGGTACGAATTCATGGTGGGCCAGCCCCAGGTCATCTACCGGGAAATTGACGGCAAGAAGGCCGAACCGGTGGAGGTCCTGAACGTGGACGTGCCCCAGGACATGGCCGGCACCGTCATCGAACATGCCGCCACCCGCAAGGGCGAGATGGTCTCCATGGAGCAGCGCGAGGGGCGCACCCATCTGGAGTTCCGCATCCCCAGCCGGGGCCTGATCGGCTTCCGCTCGCGCATGCTGCGGGCCACCGCCGGGGAAATCGTCATGCACCACCGCTTCCACCAGTACGAGTTCTTCAAGGGCAGCATTCCCGAGCGCACCAACGGCAGCATCATCAGCATGGGCAAGGGCAAGGCCGTGGCCTTTGCCCTGGACGCGCTGCAGGATCGCGGCATTTTCTTCGTGGAGCCGGGCGAGGAACTGTATACCGGGCAGATCATCGGCGAGTACACGCGGGACGAGGATCTGGTGGTCAACGCCCAGAAAGCCAAGCAGCTTTCGAACATGCGCGCCTCCGGTTCGGACCGGAAGATGAAGATCGCGCCACCCTTGAAGATGAGCCTGGAGGAGTGCCTGGAGTACCTCAACCACGACGAATACCTGGAGATCACACCCCAAAGCCTGCGTCTGCGCAAAAGCCTGCTGGATGAGAACGCCCGCAAGCAGGCCGCCAAGAGACGTAAGTTTTCGGAGGGGCATCTGGACTGAGGGCTGGGGTGATGAGTGATGGGGTGATGAGTGCTGAGGTGGGCTGTTGGGTTGGCGTGAGGCTTGTTGGTTTTTTGATATATGGGGTGCCGGCCGGCGGGTAGTTTTGGGGTGGGGCGGGGGCTGATTTGTGGGTTTGGACCTTGAAATAATTGC
>PDQT01000099.1 GCA_002747875.1 bacterium DOLZORAL124_64_63 | reverse complement strand
GCCTCGGCCAGGATGAACGGCTCTTTGTCATGGTCCGGACGCGAGGTCGGTTCCGAGGCCGGATCCACCGGGTGGCCGGTCAGAAGCCGGCTCAGCTCTGTCGGCAAAGAGGCCGGTGTCGGCACAGATAGGCGGCCGACCAGAGCGGGTTGCTCCATCTGAGGCAGTCCCAGCCACCGCAACAGGGTGGGGGACAGGTCGCACAGGCTGACGGGGCCGCGGTGCCGCGAACCGGCCGGCACCCCGGGGCCCCAGGCCAGCCAGGGCACATGCAGCAGCTCTTGGAAAAGGGTGTGGCCATGCCCGATGCCGTGGATGGGGCGCGGGTCATGGTTCCACAGCCGCGAAAATTCCGCGTGGTCCAGGAATTCCTCGCCATGGTCGCTGAAGACCGAGACCAGGGTGCCGGGGCCCAGGCCCCAGGTGTCCAGCTGCGCCTGCAGCCCGCCTATGGCGCGGTCCACCTGGCGGATGGTCGCGTCGTAGACGGCCAGCTTGGCCGCCAGCACGGCCTGGTTGGCCGGCAGCCGCGGATCCTCCATGCGCCCCAGCTGCGGGCCCGCGCCCCAGCGCGCCACGCCTTCCAGAAAATCCGTCCGGTCGGGCGCTCCCGCGGCCAGGGCGCGGGGCCAGAAGGGAGCCAGATCCTGCCGGGACGGCGTGGTGGGCTCGTGCGGGTCGTTGAAAAGGATGAAACAGAAGAAGGGCCCGTCGGCGTGGGTACGGATCCATTCGCGCGCCACGGCGGCCAGATCTTCGGCGGCCAGGTTGTGGTAGTGGTGCTCGTCAAAACTTTCGGCCAGGCCGAAGGCGAAGAACTGGTTGCTGTAGAAGGCCGCCGTGCGGTAACCCTGCCGCCGCAGGTGGGCCGCCAGGGTGACGGTATCGGTGTTCAACCGCCGCGGGGGCTGGGTGTCCATGTTCCGGGTCTTGCCCGTCAGGTAGGCCCCGTGGAGCCCGGGCATCACTCCTGTCAGGGCGCTGCTGAACGAGGGCAGGGTCCAGGGCGCGGGGGCCGTAACATCTTGAAAAAGGGTGCCGCCTTGGACCAGGCGATCCAGATGCGGGCTGACGGGGCCGCCGCCATAGCCGTAACAGCCCAGATGGTCGGCACGCAGGGTGTCGATGCCGATGAGCAGCAGGTTGGCCGGACCGGTGCGCCGGGCCCGCAGGCGGTCCGGGCGGAAAGGCCGACCCAGGGCGCGGCGCAACTTCAGAATCCCGGCCTGTAGACGGGTTTTGCGGGTCAGACGGGCAAATGGACGGCTGGGCATGGATTCTCTTTCCGCCCTGGCGGCAGGCGCGTGGGGGCTCTTTCTGGACACCGCCGCGGGTGATCATTATGATACCGGGCATGAAGTTTCTGGATTATACAACAGTCAAGGGCTTTCTGCCCCAAATCAAGTGCCGGGAATTGCGGGAAGTGGTTGCCGCTCTGGTGGAAACCCTGCAGGCCGAGGGCGTGGTGCAGGACGGTGAGAGCCTGACCCGGGAAGTCCTGCGTCGCGAGGCCGCCGACAGCACGGCCATCGGCGCGGGGCTGGTGCTGCCCCATGCCCGCTGTCGGGATCTCAAGAGCGTGCATCTGGCGGTCGCCACCCTGGCCGAGCCCCTGGATCTGGAGGCGCCCGACGGGCGTCCCGTCGATGTGGTCATCATGCTGGTGGGCCCTCAGGGCGACCCGCGGGAGATGCTGCGCGTGCTGGCCCGTTTGGCCCGTTTGGTCAAGGGGGATTCTTTCCTGGACGATCTGCGCGTCGCCGCGGACGGTCCCGCCATGCGGCAACTCTTCCTGGATGCCTGATCTTCCGCTCTGCCGGCCGGCCCGGTAATCCCTACTCTGCAATCCTTACCCTGCAATCCCGGCCTCGCGATCCCGGCTTGAATCCCTTCGCCGGCCCTATTATTTTTCCCTTTCGACCCAAAATCATGCAAGGAACCGCCAATAGTCCCCTGGAAGGGAGTTCTCTCCATGACCGGTAAAACCGCGAGCGTCCGCAAGACGTTGGCTCGGCTTTTCCTGCTGGCCTTGCCCATCGGCCTGATTGCCGTTGCGGGGTCGGTGCCGTCGGCCTTCGCCGATCCGGCGGATCATCTCATCATCTCCGATGTGCTGATCAAAACCCGGACCCCGCTGAGCACCTTCGGCAGCCCCCACATCCTGATCGTCAACCCCACGGCCGGTGATCTGGATCTGAGCCGGGTCTACCTGACGGACGGAACCACCGCTCCCGCCGCCTTCTATTACAATCTGCCCTTGGGGACGCCCGCGGTGGCCAATCCCGGCGGAGGCAACGGCGGGGACTTCAACGCCCGCTTCCCGGCGGGTTATGTGCTGGCCGCGGGGGACACTCTGGCCATCGCCATCAACGGCAGCACCGAATACCAGGAGGCCTACGGCCGCCAGCCCGATCTGGAGCTGTACGAGGACGGCAACGCCTGTGACGAAGTGCCGGAGATGCTGGAAGCCTTCCCCGGCTCCATCGATGCGGGCAACCTGGTGGGCGGCGGCAACACGCCCGCCCTGTCGGACGTGGGCGAAAGCCTGGTGCTGTACACCTGGGACGGCAGCAGCGATCTGGTGCAGGATCTGGACTACATCGCCTGGGGCGACTACGCCGCCTCTCTGGTGGACAAGTCCGGCGTGACCATCGGCACCGGCACCTACCTGAACGACACGCCCACCGCGGACCAGGACGTTGCCGCCGTCCCGAACTTCCGGCGGGCCTTGCGGCGCGTCAGCCTGGATGAGGGTACCGAGGCCCTCACCGGCGGCAACGGCGTCACCGGCCATGACGAGACCAGCGAGAACATGGGCACCACCTGGAGCGTGGTGGATGTGGGCGTCGACGGCCACCAGGTGCCGGCCGCCCCGGCCACCTTCCACCCCTCCGCTCCCATTGTGACGCAATCCGGCCAAACTCCCTCCGAGCCCTACGACGGCCAGGAAACCGTGGTGCGGATCACGGCCCTCAGCCACAGCGCCATCAGCGGCGTCACCTTCTTCTATAGCGTGGACGGCGGCGGCTACACCGATGTGAGCGGCTCCGTCGATGGCGACGACTACGTGGCCACCCTGCCCGCCCAGAGCGAAGGCGCCGTCGTCAATTGGTACGCCACGGTGCAGAACGTCGCCGGCGGCGAGACCCTGTATCCCGCCAACGCTCCGGTCCAGGTGAACAGCTACACCGTGGGCGCGGTGCCCCCGCCGGGATCCGGGGCCGTCAAGCTGCTGATCACCGAGGTGAGCGTGGATCCCGTCGAGGCCGAGTTCATCGAGATCCACAATCCCCAGAACTTCGAGGTGAACCTCAGCGACTACTACCTGACGGACGCCATCTACTATTCCAGCTACGGCAACCAGCTGTACTGGCAGATCGCCTGGGCCGAGGTGGACCGGTCGGCCGTGGGGGGCGGTTTCTACAACGACTTCACCGCCCGCTTCCCCGACGGTTACGTCATCCCCGCGGGGGCGACCATCACCATCGCCATCCGGGGCAGCGACAACTTCCAGACCACCTTCGGTTTCGCGCCTGATCTGGAGCTGTACGAGGACGG
>PDQT01000048.1 GCA_002747875.1 bacterium DOLZORAL124_64_63 | reverse complement strand
TGTCCGGCGGCCAGTTGCCGTCCGGTCTGTTCGGCGCTAACGCCGCCTGGTGGCAGATCATGATCATCGCCTTGAACTTCAACGCGGTGTTCAAGCGCTTGGTATTGGGTAGGTCTTGGGAACCCCGACGCATGAAAGCGATCCGGTATCACGTGATCAATTTGCCGGGTCGAGTAATAGTACATGCCAACCGTTTGTTTTTGCACGTCACCGACAAGTGTGGATCTCTGGATCTGTTGCTGCGTGCGCGTAAGAGGATCTTGGCTCTGGCGACGGGGCCACCAGTGTAGCACCGCTCTATGCATGAAAGAACAGCGTGATCACGGAGCTCTAGGCGATGCTGGTTGTGGTCGTCTGCGCGGATCGGCGGGTGAATCGGCGCTCTCCCCCCGGGGGGATGTGAAATGGGCTTTTGATCGACCGGTGGGGGGAAGTGAATGTCGGGGAACGGGGAAGATCCGCCACGAAAGGCAAGATTGCACCGTTTGGTGGCGGATTATGGGTTATCGCGGCCGTTGCGCTCCGGGGGCGGACGTACTATGATCTGCCGTCGAACCTTCCTCATCCTTCAGGAGCGAATTGTGAAATTCATTCAGATCTTCTGTTTGGGCGCGGCTTTGCTGGTAGGGGCTTGCCCTCCCGCCCTGGGTGCCGACGGGATGACGCCCCGCGTCATTCTGGAATCCGGTGTCTCCCACCCCTACGGAATTCTAGGCGGCGATGCGGACCATTCCCGTCTGGGGCAGGGGGCTCGGGATGGTTTGCGTCTGGCCTTCGGCCTGCGCCTCCCTCTCTCGCGCACGGTTTTTCTGACGCCCAGTTTCGCTTTCGTGGATTATGGGGACTTCAACGGCAGCACGGCGGAAGTGGCGGAGATCAGTATCGAATCCTCCAGCTACCGCTATGGCTTGGAACTGATGGTGCGCGCCGACGGCCCGCCCTCTCGGGTGAAGCCCTTGCTGGCGGTGGCCATGGGGTTGGACCGCAACCGCCTGGTGGGCAATTATCAGGACCCCACGGCCTTCAGGGATCAATCCATCAACACGCTGGGGTACACCCTGCGCGCTGGATTCCAGTGGAACAGTCTGGAGTTCAGCGCGGCATACCACATCAACCGTTTCAATACCTGGCAGTTCTACTATTCGAATTACCGGGAACGCTACAACTGGGACAGCTTGGATGTGCGGGCCGGATGGATCCTGCCCTTCGGGGATTGAGAGTTTCCCCGACCAGAGGAAAAACCGAACCGCCGGCCACATGACACAGCCGGCGGTTCTGTGTTGAGAGCGAAGTGATCAACCAGCAGATGATCGGCTAGAAGATGATCGGTTTGCCGGGCTGTCCCGGCGGCCCAGGATCGGGGGTGTAGGGATCGCTGGCCACGGAATAAGGGCCCTGGCGGCCTTGCGCGTCCACGCCGGCCACGCGGATCTGGTGGCTGTGGCCCATGGTGGCGGCCAGGGTGTAGGTGCTGCTGCCGACGTTGGCGATCTCGGTCCAACTGCCCCCGTCCATACGGTGCTCCACGATGTAGTGGTCCACCGGACTGCCGCTGGTCGGGGCGGTCCAGGAATAGCTGATATCCATGGTGGTCTGGGCCTGGGCGGCATCCTGCCCAAGGACGAGAACGGCCAGACCCAGAGCGGTCATCAGGAGAGTTCGGGAGAACGGTGTCATGGTTCGATCTCTTTTCCGGCGCGACCTGTGCCAAAAGGGGTCAAAGGAATGGACTGTTTCGGCGGAAAAAGCGCAAAGGGGATGCCACCCGCGCATCATGTTCTCCGCTCTGGAAAAAACCCTTGGGACAGTGGATATTTACGGGGTTCCGCAAAAGGTCCCGCAAGGGTGCGAGATGCCGCGAAAGGCTTTCCGAGAGGGCATTTTGCATGACCGCCACCGGGCCTTTTGCCGTCCCCGTACCCCAACCCGAGCATGGAAGAGATGAACGCACCGACATATCCGGCAAAAACGGCCTGGCTGGGGCTGGGCGTGGCGTATCTGGGCCTCATGGCTGTGGGGGCCATGTTCCATATGGTGCCGCCCCTTTTACCGGAGGTGTTGCGCGATCTGGGGCTGAATCACGGCCAGGGTGGCGTCCTCATGTCCACCTTTGCCCTGCCGGGGCTGCTGCTTTCCCTGTACGGCGGCTGGCTGGTGGATCGGTTCGGGGCCTATCGGGTCGGGGCCGCGGGGTTGCTGGTCATGGGCCTGGCTTCTTTGGGCCTGGCTCGGGCCGTGGGGTTCCCGATCATCCTGGTCGCGCGTCTGGTCAGCGGGGTGGGCTCGGTGCTGGCCATGCTGGGGGCGCAGCGCATGGTCACCTTGTTGTTCGGTGGGCGCCCTCTGGGTTTGCCCATGGGGGTGGCGGGTAGCGCCATTCCCTGCGGGATCATCATCATCTATAACTTGGCCGGGCCGCTGAGCCGACGCTCGGGTTGGCGTGCGGTGCCCTGGCAGTTGGGGCTGGCGGCTCTGTTGACGGGCGCCCTGCTGCTGGTTCTGGGCCATGTCCTTTTGCGGGAACGCCGGGAACACCGGACCGCGGGTATGGGGCCCCGCGCGGCTACGGAAAAAGCCGTGGCGGGGCGGCCGGCAGCGGGAACCGATGAGAAAACCACCTCGGTCTGGGCCGTGGTCTGGGCGGCCGGCTTGGTCTGGTTCCTGGCCAACGGGGCCATGACCGCGTTCCTGACCTTTGTGCCGGACCACTTCCTGACCATGGGGCTGGGCGTCAGAGACCGTGGCCTGGTCACCAGCATGCCGCTGTGGATCTCGGCTTCCATGGGGCCGCCGGTGGGGCTGATGGCGGATCGGTTCGGGGGCAAGGCCCAGTATGTCACCGTCGGCATGGGCGTGATGACCGCCACCCTGCTGCTGGTGGCCTACAACCAGGCCGCCCCGCTGCTGGTGGGGATGGGGTTGGGCCTGGCCATGGCTCTGCTGGTCACACCGTTGCTTTCCATGCCCGGAGAGCTATTACCGCCTTCCCATCATGGGCGGGGATTCGGTATACTGAATACCAGCGCCAATGGCGGTTTCTTCTTGCTGCCGCCGCTGGCGGGTTTTCTGCGCGATGGCAGCGCGGGATACTTTCTGCCCTTTATCATGATGGCGGCGGTGGGGCTGGTCGGTATACTGGCCGGTGTGGTCTTGGCCCGGCTGTACGGGAAGTGGAAAGCATGACGTCGCGTTTGTTCGGGGGATTCCTGGTTTTGATGGTGGTGCTGGCCCTGCTGGCGGGGCCTGGCTGCGGACGGCAGGATCGGTACGAAATCACCTCGCCATCGCCGTTGGTCATCGACACGGACGGGCCCCTGCGTCCCGTTTCCGTCTTCCGCTGGCCTTCTTTCGATTATAGCGATCCTCTGGCCGTCTATCGCGACGGGCAGTGGTTGCTGAGCGATGGAAACGGCATGATTTTCCGACTCCTGGAAGATGGGTACGCGCCTTTGCCCGCTTTTTCCGAAAGAGCAGAAAGAATCGAGTTCATGATGACCGGCCCGGATGATGCTCTCTGGGTGAAGCCGTTCTATAGACGCAAGATCTGGCGTTGGGATGGGCTGCAATGGGATTCCATCGTCACCCCGTCAGGTACCGAGGATTGCGATGGCCTGTTCTGCGACTCGTGGGGAAGAATTTATCTGTGGCAACGCGACCACGGCGTTTACGTCCTGCAGGATGATGAAACCTGGCACCTGGACCTGCCCGCGGTGGCTGTGGATCTGGTCGCTTCCGCTCGCACGGCCGGTGGGCAGTTGGCGTTCCTGGGATCCCGCCTGGAACTTGTTCGACCAGGGCATGAGGGCTGGGATATCGGGGAACCTCGCCTTGAAGGGCCGTTGGTCGGGTTTTCCCGTTTGGCCATCGATGAGCAGGGGCGCTGGGCCGTTTGTTACAAGGAAGACGGTAACGGCCGGGTGATGCTTGACGGCGGGCAAGGCGAGGAAACGATCCCCTTTGTCCGGGCGGCGCGTTGCCTCTTCTGGTGGGACGGCCGGTTGCATGGCTACAATTTTTATGCTCATGTGATCCGGTGCTGGGACGGGAATGCCTGGTCGGTTGTTCAGGACCTGTCCGCCATGGCGGGGATCGAGGGGATGCCGCGGATCCTGCCCCGGGCGGACGGACGGCTGCTGCTTTTCTCCAACGGAGGAAGCGTGTTCTTCGACGGCACCACCTGCGAAAGGATCTCGCCCGATTTAGGCCGCCAGGAAGGGGGGACCTACTTCGCCGGGCAACCGCACATGCTGACCCGGCAGGGCTACCACCTGTCCTTTGTGGACGGTGTCTGGCAAATCCTGGGCAATCCGTTCGTCGGCACCGGAGACTTGGCCGCGCTCAACCCCTGTCTGCATCCGGCCCCCGGGGAAGGCTTGTTCCTCATGGGGCGCGACAGTTCTTTCCTCTGGGATCCCGCCGGCGGCTATACCCTCCTACCTCAGAGCGATGACTTCTATCAGGCCTTCCCCCAGGCGGATGGCAGCATCGTGATCCGGGGCCGGGACAGGTTGTGGCATTACACGGCGGCGGGCATGACGGATCTGGGGCCCACTCCGGGCAGTCATGGAGAGGTGGTCGGTGTGGCTTTGGCCGCGGATAACCGTATTCTCGTGGCCTGTCGCGAGGCCCTCGTGGCCATGGACAACGGGGACATCGCTGTCATCGAGCATTATATCGACGGCGGGGTTCGAGGTTTGATGACTTGGCCGCAGGAAGGACTTTTCCTCTACGGTGGGGACCGGTTCGTCAGCGTGGGCGCGGATCCCTACCGGGATTGGACACCGGTCTGGGGTCAAGACGATGAGCCCTCTGAAGTCTACCTGGTGAGCGCGGTGGCCGATGCTGAGGGCGGTGTTTGGGCCCTGGAGTCTATGCGAGGCAAGGTCCTGCGGTTGGCGGCCGGCCACTGGAACCTGGTGGATGACACGGTCTGGAACAACCTGGGCCGTCAGCCGTTTCTGGGGCGCTCTGTGGAGGGGACCGTTTTCTTCTATGGGGACGAGGGGTTGGGCTTGTTCCAGGAGGGAAGGCCATGAGAAATTTCCGGTTCGGCCTTCCGGTAGGCTTTCTGGCGGGCCTGCTGCTGCTTGGGGGGTGCGGCGGAGGCGAGATAGTGCCCCTGGTGGCCCCGGCGGGAGATGCGGATTTCGCCACGGATCCACGCTGGCAAATGCAGACCGGTTTGCTTGACGATGCCCCCCTCCTGGGCGCGACCTGGCCTGCCGGCGGTCGTCCGGTGGTGGTGGGAGCCAAGGGATTCGTCGCGGAGAACCTGGAGCCGGGACACTGGCGTCTGGAGGATTCGGGCGTGTCGTGCGATCTGGCACGGGTGGTGGGCGATGGCGCGGGGGGCCTGCTGGCCGTCGGTCTGGATGGGGGAGCGTTGCGACAACCGGATGGGACCTGGCAGCCCATGAACGGGTTGCCCTCCGGCGCGGCCGGTCTGGTTCATGGGGCGGGCGCCTACTGGATGATCGGGTTACCCGGGGAACTGATCCGGATCGATGGGGACGGCGCAGTCAGCGAGGTGCCCGGGCTGCCGGAGACCCGCCTGAGAGCCGTTCTGGCCGAGACCGACTCCTTGTTCGTCACAGGAGAGGGGATCGGCTGCCAGGTGCGGGTGGGGGGTGTCTGGTCGACTCTGGATGTTCCCGTACCTGAGGAAGGCTACGCCAAGAGTATTTTCCGACTGGACGACGGCCGTCTGCTGATGGTGGTGCGGCAGGAGATGGACACGGTCTATGTGCGGGAGGCCCACGGCTGGGTCCCGCATCCGGAAATCAATCCGGAGAACGGATCCATCATCTGCCATTATGAAGACGGCTATCTCTGGGTTTGGAGCTCCTACCGGTGGTGGCGTTGGGATGTTCGTGGGGAAAGCTGGACATCCCTGCTCTATCCCAGGGGCGGGATAGATTTCGTGGGGTTCGGCCCTGACGGCACGATCGTGTGGGGCTGGACCGGTGCTTTTTTCTGGGCCGGCGAGGACGCCGAGGGGGAGATTTTCAAGTTAAGAGATCCCGCCTTTGCCATGACTTTCCGCAGACTGTACAGCCTCCTGGACGGCACCGTGGTGGCCTCTGCCGGGGAGCAGATCCACACCATTGAAGCCACGGGCTCCCGACCGGTGCTGAGCCTGGTCACAGCGGGCCCTCTCACCCGCATTGCGGGGGCTTCCCTGCAGGATTTCTACTTCCTGGCTGGCGGCCTCTTCCATTATGTGGATGGGCAAGAACCGCAGGAAATGCCCCTACCCGAGGGCGTCGGGGAGGGAGGCCTGGCGGTCGACGCGGCGGGCCGTGTCATGGTCAGCCATGGTGGGGATGTTTGCATCTGGGATGGTGTCCAGTGGACCTGCCTGCCGAATAGTCGTTTCTCGGACAATCGGGCTTTGACCACTCGGCAGCAGACCCTGGTGGCTTTGGGCATGGATCGTGATGCGGTATACCTAGGGCCGAATGGGCTGGTCCGCGTCCTGCTACCGTTTCACGCCATCGGGGCCAGCGAACCGGAGCCCGGCTTGCTGGTGTTCTATTCCTCTAATCTGGAATCATGCCTGTACTGGTCGGGCACCGGGATAAGCCTCGAGCTGGAGGGCAACCTCCTGCCCAGCGGCGACGGGGTGCACGCCCGTTCCTTCGTGGAGACGGACACCGGTGGGGTCTGCCTCGCCTATGACTCGCATCTGGTGCTGGGGATCACGGTCTCCGGCGCTCGGGCCCAACGGGAACTTGTGGCGGGGCCCTGGAAAAACCAGATTAAAGAGCTGCAGGTGTTGCCAGACGGCAGCCTGGCCGCGCTGGACGATCCGAGCGGACGGCTGCTGATCTACCCGGCACAGGGGGACTGAGACCAACCTTCAAGGAGATGACATGAATCAGGAAGTGCTGGCCCTATGGCCTGAACTCGAGTGGATCCAGGACGAGAAGCTGCGCGAAGCCACGGCCAAGACCTGGGAGATGGCCCTCGAGCGCAGCGCGCTGACGGCCGAAGATCTGAACACCATCCCGTTCACCCTGCTGGTACCGGACTTGAAGGTTTCTTTTATGGCCCACAAACGCTGCGTGGTGCATGTGGCCCGTGATTCCGGCGAGCAGATGAACAAATTTTTCACCACGGACCTGCCCGTGGACATGGACGTGCTCATTGCCGGGGCCATCCTGGCGGATGTGGGTAAGCTGCTGGAATATGACCTGGACGAGAACGGCGAAAGCTGCAAAAGTGACATGGGCAAGTACGTGCGTCACCCCTTCAGCGGTGTCGGTCTGGCCATGGAGGCCGGGGTGCCGCCCCAGGTGTGCCACATCATTGCCGCCCATGCCGGCGAAGGCAACATGGTGACCCGCAGCACCGAGGCATATATTGTGCACCATGCGGACTTCATGACCTTCCTGCCCTTCAAGAATCGGCTGCGGTAGCCCCGATTTTTTTTGGCGCGGTGGAGTTTGTGATTTAAATAGATACGTGAGACGATGATCCGGGCGGCCGCCGATCCCGCCCTGGACTTTCCCGAAAGGATGACTCATGGCCGATCCCAGCAGCAAGGTTGAAGGCAGCACCAACGGGGCGTTCTACGTGGACACGGAGTGCATCGACTGCGATCTGTGCCGTCAGACCGCGCCCGACAATTTCGACCGCAACGAGGA
>PDQT01000209.1 GCA_002747875.1 bacterium DOLZORAL124_64_63 | reverse complement strand
GTCCGTTGACGCTCTTGTCCAAAGCGATCCCGACCTCGTTTTCATCGATACGGAAAGAGTCTTTATAAGGCAACTCACCGTCCGCGGCAATGCTCAGAGCCAGGGTTTCGGTCCGGATCCGCTCCGCGTGTCGCTGCACGGCGGCCAGAACCGTCTCGTTACCGGAAATGGCCAACCGGATACGGTCCGAAACCTCCAGGCCGCTCTTCTTGCGCAGGTTCTGCACCTTGTTGATGATCTCCCGGCACAGCCCCTCGGCGCGCAACGCATCGTCCAGCGCCGTGTCCAAAGCCAAGGTCAGACCCTGCCCGCTGCCGGCCACGAAGCTACCGGTACCCTCTTCCAGCACCTGGATCTCTTCGAAGGTGAAGGCCGTGGCTTGGTCTTCGAAGATCAGGTCAACCGTCCCCTTCTCCTTGAGTTCCATGATCTGGTCGGGCGTCATGGAAGTGATGGCCTTGGCCGCCACCGGCGCCCCCTTGCCGAAGCGCGGCCCCAGAGCCCGGAAGTTGGCCTTGGCCGAGAGGGTGGCGACACTACGAGGATCGTCCACTGTCTCCAGGGCCTTGACATTCAATTCTTCCAAGACGTAACCGGTCAGTTGCGCGTCGGCCAGAAGCTTGGCCGCCCGATCATCCACCGAGTGCACCACCAAACGCCCCAGGGGTTGACGCGTCTTGATGCCCGAGTTCTGCCGCAGGCTGCGCCCGATACCCACCACGTTCTGGCAAACCCCCATCATGCGCTCCAGCTCCGCATCCACCAGAGCCTGGTCCGCCACGGGGAAGTCCCGCAGGTGGACCGAACCGCCCGCCGCGCCACCTGTCGTCAGGTTGCGGAAAATTTCCTCGGTGGTGAAGGGGATGAACGGGGCCAGCAGGCGCAGGCTGCTCTCCAGAACCGTATACAAGGTCTGGAAGGCGGTGCGCTTGTCCACGGTCATCTCGCCCTTCCAGAACCGGCGGCGGCTGAGGCGCACGTACCAGTTGCTGACATCGTCCATGACGAAGGCGCCCAGGGTCTTGGCCGCGCGGGTCAGATTCAGGGCATCCAGGTCCTTGGTCACCGACAGGGTGACGCTTTGCAGACGGCTGAGGATCCAACGATCCAGCAGGCCGGGTTTCAGCTCGGCGGTGGGATCGGGCTGGAATTCATCCAGGTTGGCGTACAGGGCGAAGAAGTTGTAGGTGTTCTCCAGGGTGGCCAGCAGCTTGCGGCTGGCTTCCTTGACACCGTCGCGATCGAAGCGGGTGGTGCCCCACACCGGGCTGCAGGTCAGCATGTACCAGCGCAAGGGGTCGGCCCCCTCGGTGCGCATGATGTCCATGGGGTCGACGGTGTTGCCCACGGACTTGGACATCTTCTTGCCCTTGGCGTCCAGGATGAGCTCGTTCACCAGGCAGCTCTTGTAGCTGCTGCGGCCCGTCAGGAAGGTGCTGATGACCAGCAGGGTGTAGAACCAGCCGCGGGTCTGGTCAATGCCCTCACTGATGAAGTCGGCGGGGTACTGACTGGCGAACAGCTCTTTGTTCTCGAAGGGATAGTGGTACTGGGCGAAGGGCATGCTGCCGCTGTCGAACCAGCAGTCGATGACCTCGGGGGTGCGCTTCATGGTGCCCGCGCAACCCTCGGCGGTGCAACCGAATTCCAGGGTGTCCACGTGGGGCCGGTGCAGGTCCAGCGCGGACTGATCGCGCCCCGTCAGTTCCGTCAATTCGGCCCGACTGACAGGCACGTGCTTGTGGTCGCAGGTGTCGCACACCCACACGTTCAGGGGCGTGCCCCAGAAACGATTCCGGCTCAGGGACCAGTCGATGTTGCCGGCCAGCCAGTTGCCGAAACGGCCGGCGCCCACCTCGGGCGGGGCCCAGGTGATGTCCTCGTTGGCCCGGACCAGCTGATCGCGCATCTCGCTGGTCTTGATGAACCAGCTGGGCGTGGCGAAATAGATCAGCGGGTTGTCGCAGCGGTCGTGGAAGGGATAGTCGTGGCTGTAGCTTTCCACCTTCAGCACGCACCCCTGTTCCTTCAGGTGCCGGATGATGGCCGGGTCCGCCTCCTTGACCCGGGTGCCGTGCCAGGGCGTGACCTCGGCGGTGAAACGGCCGTTGCCGTCCACGGGTTTGAAGAAGGCCAGGTTGTTGGCGCGCCCCACCTGGTAATCGTCTTCACCGAAGGCCGGAGCCATGTGCACGATGCCCGTACCGCTGTCCAGGGTGACGAAATCCGCCTCCACCACCACGAAGGCGTTCTTGTCCTCCTCCGGGGCGACGAAGGGCAGCAGCTGCTGGTAGCGCCGGCCCAGCAGGTCGGCACCCTTCAGCTTCTCCAGCACTTCCGTTTCCACCTCGGGATCCAGGATGCCCAGGCGCGCCTCGGCCAGGATCAGGACCTCGGCGCCGTGGCGCACGCGCACGTAGTCGAAGTCCCTGCCCACGGCCAAGGCCACGTTCGAGGGTAGGGTCCAAGGGGTGGTGGTCCAGGTGACGAAGCTCTCGTCCGCATCGACGGCCTTCAGCTTCACGTAGATGCTGGCCTCGTTCACCTCGCGGTAGGCGTTGGCGATCTCATTGCTGCTGAGGGGCGTGGCGCAGACCGGGCAGTAGGGCACCACCTTGTGGCCCTTGTAGAGCATGCCCTTCTGGTGGAACTGCCCCAGGATCCACCACACGGTCTCGATGTAGTCGTTGTCGTAGGTGATGTAGGGATCGTCCAGGTTCACCCAGTAGCCCAGACGGCGGGTGAACTCGTCCCAGTCCTGCTTGCAGGTCCAGACACTTTCGCGGCACTTGTCGTTGAAGGGAGCCAGACCGAAATCCTCGATGGCCTGGGCGCCCTGGATGCCCAGCCCCTTTTCCACCGCGCGCTCCACGGGCAGGCCGTGGGTGTCCCAGCCGGCCTTGCGCACCACGTGGTGGCCGGTCATGGCCTTGAAGCGGCACATCAGATCCTTGCAAAGGCGGGCCATGACGTGGTGCACGCCCGGCATGCCGTTGGCCGTGGGCGGGCCCTCGTAGAAAACCCAGTCCGGACAACCCTCCCGCTGCCGGATGCTGCGCTCGAAGGTCTTGTCCTCTTCCCAGAAGCGGCTGATGCGCTCCTCGCTGGCGGAGTCGTGATACTTGCTGAACAGATCGGGATACAGGGTCATCAGAATTCCGCCTTCTCCAGGAAACCGGTGACCAGGGCCTTCAGCCGGGGCTGAGCCTGGTTGGCCACCTTGATGATAGCTTCGACATTGGCCGGATGCAGATTGTCCGGCAGGCCCATGTCCGTGATGACCTGCAGACCGACAACCTTCATGCCGCCGTGGATGGCCGCCAGATTCTCCGGCACGGTGCTCATGCCCACGGTGTCCGCGCCCAGGACGCGCAGCATGCGGTACTCCGCCGCCGTCTCCAGATTGGGGCCGGCCACGGCCACGAAGACGGCCTTCTTCAGGGGGATGCCCCCTTCCAGGGCCACCTGCTCCATGGTGGCCACATAGCCGCGGTCATAGGGCTGGCTCATGTCCGGGAAACGGGGGCCCAGGCGCTCGTCATTGGGGCCGATCAGGGGGTTGTCCCCCATCAGGTTGATGTGGTCGGTGATGACCACGATATCCCCGCACGCGAAATGGGGATTCAGCCCGCCCACGGCGTTGCTGATCAGCAGGTTGTGGGCCCCAAGGGCCTTCATCACCCGCACCGGCAGGCTGACCTGCTGCATGGAATAGCCCTCGTAGTAGTGGACCCGCCCCTGCATGGCCATGACCCGACGGCCGGCCAGCGTGCCCAGCACCAAGTTGCCCTGGTGGCTGGTGGCCGTGCTTTCCACGAAGTGCGGGATATCTCCGTAGGGGATGACGCAGGCGGCGTCGATTTCCCCACCCAGATCCCCCAAACCGGTGCCCAGAATCAGGCCTATTTCCGGCTGAAAATCGGTTTGGGAACGGATAAATCCCGCTGCTTCTTGGATTTGGGTATACAGGTCGCTCAAGAAGATCCTCCCGGATTTCAGGACTTGGGACAGGCGCCGGACAAGGTAACATGGCCCCCTATCTGCGCCAAGGAAAAAGCGGGAATCGCCTGATTCCCGCTCATTCCCGCCGTTTTTCCCTCCACAGGGAGTCCTGGCTCAGATGCCGATGCTTTCCTTCCCGTCCGTATTCTGGACGGCGGCGGTGACGGTGTCGGCCACGGCGGCGGTGATCTCCGTGATCTCCGTGATCTCGGAGTTGTCAGCATTCTCGGTATGCTCCGTATGCTCCGTGTGCTCGGTATGTTCCGTGTGCCGGGCCATCTCGGCGGGCCCGGCGTGCTCGCCGGACTCGGTGATCGTATTGATCGGCGTGCCGGTCGTCCCGGCGCCCATGATCTCCTTGTCCAGCGCCGCGGCGTTGGCCTTGCCGGTGGACAGAGGGGAATAGTCCCGCCACTGGTCCTCTTCATCGGTGGCGGGCATGGTCTTGATGGGAGTGATCTTGACCTTGGTGCCTTGTTTCTCGGCGACCGTGTCGGCCATCTGGAGCAGGCGGGCATCCAGATCGGCGAAATCGTCCTGGTGGGTGTCGATGAACTTGATCTGGGCTTCGGCCAGGCTCTTGAAGCGCGCCAGGTAGGTCTCCTTCTCCTGACGCAGAGAAACCATCTCGCGACGCAGTTCCTCGGTGCGGGCGCGGCATTCCTCCAGGATGCCCTTGGCCTGGAGTTGAGCCTCCTGGATGACCAGTTCACCTTCGCGGGTGGCGTTGTCCCGCGTCTCCTGCACGACGCGCTCGGCGGTCATGAGGGTGTCGCGCAGAGTCCTTTCCATGGTCTGGTATTCGGTGAGCTTGTCGTTTTGCTCGGCCAGGCGTTCGCGCAGGACCTTGTTGTCCATCAGCACCGCCTCGTACTCATCGGCCAGGGTGCCCAGGAAGGCGCGCACCTCGTCACAGTCGAAGCCGCGCACGGCCTTGCGGAAATCCTGCTTGCGTACATCCAGGGGGGTGATTCTCATCTCGGATCCTCCGGTCGCTGTTTCACCGGAGTCCAGGGGGCCGCGCGTTGGGCGCGGTCAGATTCCGGTCACTGAAACGATTCTCATCAGGATCCGAATCAAGAGATATGCCAAAATGGGCGAGAAGTCCATGCCCCCGAAGCTGACCATACCGCGCAGAGGACCAAGGACCGGCTCGGTGACTTTAATTACCATGATCAGCAAATCGTTACGCGGATCGGGGTTCACCCAACTCATGACCACGCGGGCCAGGATCAGCCAGGAATAGACCTGCAGGATGGCCAGCAACAGAACGGGAATGCTCATTTTTCGACTTCCTTGGTCCTTAAACTGTCACCGGCCCCGGGGGCCGAAAATGGCGCTGCCCACCCGGACTAGGGTGGCGCCTTCCAGGATGGCTTCCTCGAAATCCCCGCTCATGCCCATGCTCAATTCCGGCAAAGGCAGGCCCGTTTGCCGGCGGGCTTCCTCGTTCAAATCCCGCAGGGAAGCGAAAACGCCACGCAGAACGCGGGATTCCGCGCCAAACGGGGCCATGGTCATCATGCCGCGCAGATCCAGCCCAGGCAGGGCGGCCGCCTCCAGAGCCGTGTCCAGGGCCCCCGTCATCGGCAGGCCGTCCTTCTGTGCCTCCCGGCCGGCGTTGACCTCCAGCAGAATGGGCTCGCGACGGCCGGCGGCAACGGCCAGCTCGCTCAGCTTGCGGGCCAGTTTCAAGGAATCCACTCCGTGCAACAGGTGGAAGTTCCCCGCGGCGGTCCTGGCCTTGCGGCTCTGCAGGTGGCCGATGAAATGCCACCGCAGGCGGGCCGGATCCAGCCCTTCGGCCCGCAGGCGCGCCTCCAGTTCCGCGCGGCGGTCCAGGGCATCGGGCAGGCGGTTCTCCCCCAGCTCCCACTGTCCGGCCCGGCACGCGGCCAACACCAGGTCGGTGTCGATGCGCTTGCTGACCGCCACCAGACGCACGGCGTCTTCAGCACGGCCGGCACGAGCGCAGGCGGCGGCCATGCGTTCGCGCACCGCTTCCAATCGTTGCCGCGTATCGGGTGTCGGCATACCGGCCCTCTCCTTTCCACCCGGAACCATAACCCCGGCAGGGTTCTGAAACACAAAAAACAAAGCCCCTCCACAGGAGACAAGAAAAAAGGGGCCGCCCCGGAAGGACGGTCCCTCTTTCAATCCCGGATTATTTATGAGTGATCCGGGCTATACCGATGGTCTGTGGCTTAGCGCCACCGCAGCAGCATCGTCGCCGGATCCAGTTCCAGGCTGATCTGGGGGATGTCCGGATTCTCGTGCTCCTTGATCACGTTGACCTTGATGTGGCTGCTTTCGGGGCACAGCTGGATCATCACGCTCAGGAAGTCATCGAAGCGCGCCACGGTGGAGGGCACGCCGCGCTCATCCAGCTCCTGACCCTCACGATGGGTGTTGCTGCTGGTCCAGATCTCGGCCTTCCACTCGGCGGCCAGCTTCCGGACACCTTCGATCTCCCACTCCTCGGAGTTCTCGAAGCGGGGCGTGCCGTCCAGAATGACCATGTCCGGCGAGAAGCCGGTGGCATCTTTCAGGAAGGCCACGCTCTGCTCCAGCTTCTCCAGGCTGAAGTTCTTGCGGTTGTAGACCAGGATCTGGCGGTGGCGCTCCATCTCCAGCTGACGCTGCAGGACGTTGTCCATGTCCAGGCTCTGGCTCATGGCATGGAACACTTCCTCGAAGAAGGCGCTGATGTGCTCCACGGATTCCTTGGTGCTGATGTACAGCACCCGCTTATCCTGCAGCAGCTGGTCCACGGCCAGACCGATCAGGAAGGCCGTCTTGCCCACGCCGGGGCGGCTGAGCACCACGCCCAAATTGCCGGCCCCAAGGCCGCCGCCGATGACTTTATCGAAGACCCGAACCGGGCTGCGGTGGATCATGTTCTTGAAAGGCATTGTCTTTCCTCTTTCGCTTCGGCTCCTGCCGAATGAACCTGAATGCGGCGGCTACTTGTTGCCCGCAGCCTTTTTCTCCTGGTACTTCTTGACGAGTTCCTCGGCCACCTCGCTGGGCGCCGGGGCGTAACGGGCGAATTCCATGGTGAATTCGGCCTTGCCCTGGGTGCTGGAGCGCAGGACACCAGCATAACCGAACATCTCCGCCAGGGGAACATTGGCATCCACCCGCACGAAGCCCTCGTCCTCGGTGGTACCGACGATGACACCGCGGCGCTGCATCAGGGTCTTGATGATGTCGCCCTGGAACTCGCTGGGGCCCTCGATGCTGACCAGCATCAGAGGCTCCAGGGCCACGGGCTTAGCGCGGCTGTAGAACTCGCGCACGGCCGCGCGGCAGGCGGTGGTGAAGGCCATGTCCGAGGAGTCCACCGCGTGGGCGGCGCCATCGACCAGCTCCACCGTCATGCCGGTGACGGGGTGGCCGATGTACTGGCCCTGGTCCAGGCTGGTGGCAAACCCCTTCTCGCAGGCGCCGATGTACTCGCTGGGAATACGGCCGCCGACCACCTTGTTCTCGAAGTGGAACTCGCCGTCTTCGGCGGGACCGAAGCGGCCCTGCACCTTGGCGTACTGGCCGGAACCACCGGTCTGCTTCTTGTGCGTGTAATCGAAGTCCACCCACTGGGTGATGGTCTCGCGGTATTTCACCTGGGGCGCGCCGGTCTCGACCTCGGCCTTGAACTCGCGCCGCATGCGCTCGATGTAGACTTCCAGGTGCAGCTCGCCCATGCCGCTGATGATGGTGTCCCCCGTCTCATCGTCCATGTGGGTGCGGAAGGTGGGATCCTCGCGGGTGAAGCGGCCCAGGGCCTTGGCCATGTTGCTGGAGGCCTTGTTGTCCGCGGGCATGACGGCCAGGCTGACCACGGGCTCGGGCACGTGCATGCTGGAGACGGAAATGCGCTCGCCGCCGGTGAAAGTGTCGCCGCTGGCGCAGTCGATGCCGAAGAGGGCCACGATCTCGCCGGCGTGGGCGGATTCGATCTCCTCCATCTGGTCGGCATGCATGCGGCCCAGACGGCCCACCTTGACCTTCTTGCCGGTGCGGCTGTTGTACAGGTCGTCACCCTTGCGCATGGTGCCGTCGTAGATGCGCACATAGGTCAGCTGGCCGTAGGGCCCCTCTTCCAGCTTGAAGGCGTTGGCCACCAGAGGTTCTTCGTCGCTGTTGCTCAGGACGAACTCCTCCTCCTCGCCGCCGGGCAGCATCTTCAGGGCGGTGTTCTCGATATCCGTGGGGCAGGGCAGGTAGCGCGTCACGGCGTCCAGCAGCAGCTGCACCCCCTTGTTCTTGTAGGCGCTGCCCATGTAGACGGGAGTCAGCTCGTTGGCCAGCACGCCCTTGCGGATGGCGTCGTGGATCAGATCCTCGGTGACGGTCTCCTCCAGGATGGCCTCCATCAACTCGTCGCTGAACATGCTGACGGCATCCAGCATCATCTCCCGCCGGGTCTCGGCCTCGATCTCCAGGTGCGCGGGGATGTCCCCTTCGACGATGTGCTCGCCGTTGTCCCCGTCGAAGCGGTAGGCCTTCATCTTGACCAGGTCCACCACGCCCTCCAGAGCATCTTCCAGGCCGATGGGGATCTGCATCATCACCGCGTTGTGCTTCAGCTTTTCGCGCAGCTGGTCGGTGACCCGTGCGGGGTTGGCGCCGCTGCGGTCGCACTTGTTGACGAAGGCGATGCGGGGCACGTTGTAGCGCTTCATCTGCCGGTCCACGGTGATGGACTGGCTCTGCACGCCGGCCACCGAGCACAGCACCAGGATGGCGCCGTCCAGCACCTTCAGGGCGCGCTCCACCTCGATGGTGAAGTCGACGTGGCCCGGGGTGTCGATGATGTTGATCTCGTGGTCCTGCCACGAGGTGTGGGTGGCGGCGGACTGGATGGTGATGCCGCGCTCGCGCTCCAGTTCCATGGAATCCATGGTGGCGCCCACGCCGTCCTTGCCGCGCACCTCGTGGATGGCGCGGATGCGGCCGGTGTAATAGAGGATCCGTTCGGTCAGGGTCGTCTTGCCCGAATCGATATGGGCACTGATCCCGATATTCCTGATCATGCTCAGGTCTGCACTCATGACTTCATTCCTTCTTGCGGGGGATTTCGGACCCGCCGACGATCTGGGGAGCCGATTTTCGGCATATAAAAAAGCACACGCCTGCCCAACCCACCGAGGTGCGGTTCACAGGCGCGTTCGGGCCGCAATATAATGCAGGTTTTCCAAAATGCCAAAGCCGATCGGATCGGTTGGGCATTTTTTGGTTCATGCCTGAGAAGATACCCGCCGGCGGGTATCACCGGCGGGTATTCCCATTTTCCGGGCCGCGGGGCTCCCGGGGCGGCAAACGCTAGATGGCCCCGTGCTTGCGACCCACCTTCTCGAAAGCGGCCAGACAACGGTCGATCTGCTCGTCCGTATGCGCCGCGGAAGCCTGCAGACGGATGCGCGCCTGGCCACGTGGCACCACCGGGAAGCTGAAGCCGATGCAGTAGATGCCTTCGGCCAGCAGATCCCGGCTCATGCCCTGGGCCACCAGAGCGTCGTTCTCCAGCTTGCGGAAGTGCACCGGCACGATGGCGTGCTGGGGATCGGGCACATCGAAGCCCATCTCCTTCAGCCCCGTGCTCAGCTTGACCTGGTTGTGCTTGAGGGTCTCCAACGGGCCCGGATCCTCGCGCAGGATACGCAGGACTTCCAGGGCCGCGCCGCAGATCATCATGGGCAGGCTGTTGCTGAACAGGTACGGACGGCTCTTCTGCCGCAGCCATTCCACGATTTCCTTGCGGCCGCTGGTGAACCCGCCCAGGGCGCCACCCAACGCCTTGCCCAGGGTCGAGGTGACGATGTCCACCCGATCCATGACGCCGAAGGCCTCGTGGGTGCCGCGACCGGTGGGGCCGACGAAACCCGTCGCGTGGCTCTCGTCGATCATGACCATCGCTTCGTACTTCTCGGCCAGGTCGCAGATTTCCGGCAGCTTGGCCAGGTCCCCGTCCATGCTGAAGACGCCGTCGGTGACGATGAGCCGGTATTCCGCGTCCCGGGCCTCTTGCAGCTTGGCCTCCAGGCTGCCCATGTCCGCATGGTCGAATATGTAGCGCGAGGCCTTGGCCAGGCGCACGCCGTCGATGATGCTGGCGTGGTTCAGCGCGTCGGTGATGATGGCGCTGTCCTTGGCCAGCAGGGGTTCGAAAACGCCGCCGTTGGCATCGAAGGCCGCCGCATAGAGGATGGTGTCCTCGGTGCCGAGGAAGGCGCTGATCTCCTCCTCCAGCTTCTTGTGCAGGGTGGTGGTGCCGCAGATGAAGCGCACCGAACTCAGACCGTAGGCCCACTGGTCCAGGGTCTTCTTGGCGGCGGCCACCACGCGCGGATCCGAAGCCAGGCCCAGATAGTTGTTGGCGCAGAAGTTCAGGACCTTCTTGCCGCCCACGGTGATCTCGGCCCCCTGGGGGGATTCCAGCAGGCGCTCTTCCTTGTAAAGGCCCTGCGCGCGGATCCCGTCCAGTTCCTTCTGCAGCATCTCGCCGAACTTGCCGTACATGACGCCCCCCTTTAGTAGCGCTTGGCCATCTCGTCCAGGGTGACGACGGGCACCTTGTCCGCCCAGCCGGCCTGCCCGAAGGCGATCATGCGGGCCTTGACGACCTCGGCCATGGCCACGCGGGCGGGCTTCAGGTAATCGCGGGGATCGAACTTCTCGGGCTTCTCGGTAAAGAGCTTGCGGATGGCCCCGGTGATGGCCAGCCGGTTGTCCGTGTCCACGTTGATCTTGCGCACGCCGTGCTTGATGCCTTCCTGGATGGCCTCCACGGGCACGCCGTAGCTCTCCTTCAGGTTGCCGCCGAACTCGTTGATGATTTCCACCAATTCGCGGGGCACGGAGCTGCTGCCGTGCATCACCAGGTGGGTGTTGGGCAGGCGGCGGTGGATCTCGGCGATGACGCTCATCTTCAGCACGTCACCGGTGGGCTTCTTGGTGAACTTGTAGGCGCCGTGGCTGGTGCCGATGGCCACGGCCAGGGCATCGCAGCCGGTGTCGGCCACGAAGCGCTCGGCTTCTTCGGGATCGGTCAGGTGCTCGGCGGCCTCGTCCTCGCTCAGGCCGGCGCCGTGGCCGTCCTCGATGCCGCCCAGGCAGCCCAGCTCCGCTTCCACGGTCACGCCCAGGGCGTGGGCCTTCTTCACGACCTGCCGCGTCACGTCCACGTTGTACTCGTAGGAGGCGGGCGTCTTGCCGTCCTCTTCCAGAGAGCCGTCCATCATCACGGAGGTGAAGCCTTGGTCGATGGCGCTGAAGCAGGTCTCGGGGCTGTTGCCGTGATCCTGGTGCATGGCGATGGGGATTTTGGGGTTCAGTTCGGCGGCGGCCAGCATCAGATGCCGCAGGTAGTTGTCGTTGGAATAGGCGCGAGCGCCACGGCTGGCCTGCACGATAACCGGACTGTTGGTCTCGGTGGCCGCCATCATGATGGCCTGGATCTGCTCCATGTTGTTGACGTTGAAAGCGCCGACGCCGTAACCGTTTTCGGCGGCGTGGTCGAGCATGACGCGCATGGGAATCAGGGGCATGACGGGCTCCTTGGATGAAGGACGGAAAAAGTCGGCCCGGCGTGCGGCCGGGGGCGGCTAATCACACACAGCCAAGCTAAGCCAACGAGGCCTCCGGTACCAGTTTAAAATACCGCCGTCCCCAACGCGCCGGGGGTTTCTGATTGCGCCGGTCCCCCGAAGGGTTATCATGGCTCCCATGAAAAAGTTGCCCCCCATCCTGGCCGTCCTGCTGACGGCTCTGCTGCTGCCGACGTTCGCCGGGTCCGCATGGGCCGCCAAGGCCCCCTTGCGGGTCACCGTCAGCATCTTGCCCCAGGTCTGGTTTGCCGAGCGGATCGGCGGGGACCAGATCCAGGTCCGGGCCATGGTGGGCCCCGGCCACAGCCCCGCCACCTTTGAACCCACCAGCCGGCAGATGGCGGACCTGGAGCAGTCGAGCGTTTTCTTCAGCGCGGGCGTGCCCTTTGAGAACGGATTGCTGCGGCGCATTGCCGGGCTGAAAAACGCCCTCCCGATCCATGGTCCTCGGTCTCAGGGAGGGCATGCCCACCACAACCATGATGGGCGCGACCATCACCACGGCGATCTGGACCCCCACTTCTGGCTGGACCCCATGCAGGCCGCCGCCATGGCCGACACCATGGCCCATGTGCTGGCCGAATTGGACCCCACCCACGCGACGGACTACCGGCAACGCGCGGATAAACTGCGTCAGGAGATGATCGCCCTGCGGAGGGAAATCGAAGGTATCCTGGAACCGGTCCGCGGCCGCTCTTTCTTCGTCTACCACCCCGCTTACGGGCATTTCGCGGCGGCCTTCGGGCTGCGGCAAGAGGCCATCGAAGTCGGGGGCCGAGAGCCCGGTCCGCGGCAGTTGGCCCAGACCATCGAACGGATCAAGGAGCAGGGGGCCCGAGTCATTGTGGTGCAGCCCCAGTTCAGCCGCAAAAGCGCCGAATCCATCAGCCGCGCCACCGGCGCCGTCCTGCTGCCCCTGGATCCCCTCGCGACGGCGTACACCGAAAACCTGCGCCACATCGCCACGGAGTTGGCCACCGCCCTGCAGGGAGAAAAGCCATGAGCGCCACCACGGTCATCCGCTGCCGGGACATGAGCTTCGGGTACGACCGGCGCACCATCCTCAGCCGGGTGAATGTGGAAATCCCCGCCGGGGATTTCGCTTGCGTGGTGGGGCCCAACGGCAGCGGCAAAACCACTCTGCTGCGCCTGGCCCTGGGCCTGCTGAAACCTACCGCCGGCAGCATCGAGGTCTTCGGCAAGGAGCCCGCCCAGAGCGTGCCGCGCATCGGCTACGTGCCGCAGCATCCGAAGCTGGACCCCCTGTTCCCCATCAGCACCCTGGATGTGGTCCTGATGGGGCGTCTGAACATGGGCCCGCGGCTGGGCTTCTGGCGGCGCGAAGACAAGCAGGCGGCGCTGGCCGCCCTGGAGGCCTCCGGTCTGGCCGACCGCCGGGATCACCATTTCGCCAGTCTCAGCGGCGGCCAGAAACAGCGGGCCCTGATTGCCCGCGCCCTGGCCGGCAGGCCGGAACTGCTGCTGCTGGACGAGCCCACCGCCGGCCTGGACGCCCACGTGGAAGAGGGTTTTTACCGTCTGCTGCAGGATCTGAACAAGAAGTTGACCATCGTCATGGTCAGCCATGATCTGGGTTTCGTGTCCGGCTTCGTCAAAAGCGTGATCTGCGTGGGCCACGAGGTGCACATCCACCCCACCAGCGCCATCACCGGCGAGGTCATCGCTGATCTTTACGGCAGCGACATGCGCCTGGTCCGCCATGACCACCGCTGCACCGACGGGGGCCACCAATGTTCCTGAGCGACTTCCTGCAGGCCGTGGGGCAACATCAGTTCCTGCAGATGGCCCTGATGGCCGGCCTGCTGGCCAGCGTGCCCTGCGGGGTGGTGGGCAGCTTCGTGGTGATCCGGCGCATCAGCTACATGGCCGGGGCCATCGCCCACACGGTCCTGGCCGGGCTGGGCATCGTGAATTACCTGCAGGTGGTGCACGACGTGACCTGGCTGACGCCCATGATGGGCGCGGTGACGGCCGCCCTCCTGGCGGCGTTCATCGTGGGACTGGTGAGCCTGAAGCTGAAGCAGCGGGAAGATACGGTGATCGGGGCGGTGTGGGCCATGGGCATGGCCATCGGCATCGTCTTCATCCATCTGACGCCGGGTTACGGCACGGACCTGATGAGCTACCTCTTCGGCAACATCCTGATGGTCACGCCGGCGGACATCAAGCTGATCCTGGCCCTGGATGTGGTGGTGCTGGGCACGGTGGCGCTGTTTCACCGGCAGCTGCTGGCCATCTGTTTCGACGATGAGTACGCCCGTCTGCGTGGCGTATCCGTGGCCCCGTTCCATTTCCTGCTGCTGGCGCTGACGGCGTTGACGGTGGTGCTGCTGGTTTCGGTGGTGGGCATTATTCTGGTGATCGCCCTGCTGACGCTGCCGGCGGCCATGGCCAATCTTTTCGCACGCAATCTGTGGCGGTTGATGGGTTTGGCCGTGGTTTTCTGTCTGTTGCTGACCACCGGAGGCTTGGTGATCAGTTACGGGCCGGATCTGCCCAGCGGGGCGGTGACCATTCTGTTGACCGGGTCGGCGTTTTTTGTGACGGCCTTGTTGAGGAAGGGGCGGGGGGTGGTTTGAAGGGGCGGGCCGATAGTAAGGCTTTCATCTCCTGCAGGTTGGCGGCAGGTTCACGGCAAGCCCGCGCACAGGTGGAAACAACATCCTGATAGAATTTCGGAGTAACGGAAACCGTGCCCCCATAATTCAGTAGCAAATCCGGAAGCCGCTCGGTGATTTTTGCGCCACGAGGCGCCATCACGATGCTGGGGGGCTCTCCGTAGGGGTTGATCAACACGTAGCGCCAACTGGGGTCTGCGTCTTTCCGGCGCGGGACAAGCTCACAAGGGTGCGCGTCACCGCCGCGAGAGAGGAAATCACAGACCTCCCAGGCGCACACCCTCCCGGGCACGCAATTAAAAAAAGGAGGGGCACCTCAGCGCCCCTCCTCCATCATCATCTCAAACCGAAAAGTTCTTTCGGCTGCGACTCACTTCGGCCGTGGCTATTTCGGCATCTTGCCCAGCACGCCCTCGACGTAGTAGTCCATGCCCAGCAGGTCCTTGTCCGTCAGGGCCTTGCCCTTTTTCACCACCAGCTTGCCGTCCTGGTTCTTGAAGGGCCCCTGGAAGGGATGGAAGGTGCCGGCGATGATGGCCGCTTCAACCTCTTTCACATGGTCCACCACATCCTTGGGGACCACCTTGTTGATGGGAGCCAGTTCCACGGAACCGTCCTTGAGGCCGCTCCACACCTTGTCGGACTTCCAGGTGCCATCGAGGACCGACTGCACCGTCTTGGTGTAGAACTTGTCATACACGTGGGTGGCGGCCGTCAGGTGAGCATCGGGGCCGTACTTGGACATGTCCGAGTGGTAGGCCACGGCGTACACGCCCTTCTCCTGGGCGGTCATGGTCGGGGCGGTGGAGTCGGTGTGGTGCGACAGCACGTCGGCGCCCTGGGAGATCAGCGCCTCGGAAGCTTCGCGCTCCTTGCCGGGATCGAACCAGGAGTTCACCCAGATCACCTTGACCTGGACGTCAGGGTTCACGGACTTGGCGCCCAGGGTGAACGCGTTGATGCCGCGGATGACTTCGGGGATGGGGAAGGCCGCGATGTAGCCCAGGGTGTTGGTCTTGGTCATCTCGCCGGCGATGATGCCGGACAGGTAGCGAGCCTCGTAGAAGCGGCACATGTAGGTGCCCACGTTCTTGGCCGTCTTGTAACCGGTGGAGTGCTCGAACTTGGTCTTCGGGAACATCTTGGCCACCTTGAGGGTGGGGTTCATGTAACCGAAAGAGGTGGTGAAGATCAGTTCGTGGCCGCTCTGGGCCAGGTCGCGGATCACACGTTCGGCCTCGGGGCCCTCAGGAACGCTGTCGATGTACTTGGTCTCGATCTTGTCCCCGAAGGTCTTCTCGATGGCCTGGCGACCCAACTCATGCTGATAGGTCCAGCCGGCATCGCCAATGGGGCTGATGTACACGAATCCGACCTTGAGCTTATCTCCGGCCAAGGCCGAGAACGAGAATCCGACCATGCAGGCCAGAAGAACAACGAAACCGACCAGTTGTTTGCGCGTGATACCCATCAGCGGCTCTCCTTCGATGTGAAACAATGTGACTTGTTCAGGTGAACTATTGAAAGATCCTAGACCGGAATGGCCGGGCTTTCAATAGCAAGCAAGGGTCCTCAGCAAATAAGGGCCTCCACTACGAATGCGGCTGGCTGGGATGGTACGTGATACCCAGCGAAGCCGGCGAATTCAGGCGAATGGTGTTGGGGTTCCGCGAAATGAACACCAGGACCACGATGGTGGCGATATACGGCAGCATCGAAAGCAGCTGCGCCGGGCAATCGATACCGAACCCCTGCACGTGGAACTGGGCGATGGTGATGCCACCGAACAGGTAAGCCCCCACCATGACCCGGGCCGGACGCCAGGTGGCGAAAACCACCAGCGCCAGCGACACCCAGCCGCGGCCGGCCACCATGCCCTCGACCCACATGGGCGTGTAGGCGACGGAAAGATAGACCCCTCCCAGCCCCGCCATGGCCCCACCGAAGATAACCGCCAGATAGCGGATACCGATCACGTTGTAGCCCAGCGCGTGGGCCGACTTGGGCGCTTCGCCGATACCGCGCAGCACCAGGCCGGCCTTGGTTTTGAACAGGAACCAGTTCACCCCGAAGAACAGCAGGACGGAGCTGTAGATCAGCAGGTCGAAACGGAAGAACATTTCCCCCAGGACCGGAATGTCGCTCAGCAGGGGGATGTGCACCTCCGGCACGCCACCGAGGGCCACGCTGGTGTACGGCAGGCCCAGGAAGGAACTCAGGCCCAAGCCGAAGATGGTCAGGGCCAGGCCGCTGGCCACCTGGTTGGCCATCAGGTTCAGCGTGAGGATGGCAAAGATCAGGGCCATGCCCGCGCCCGCGGCCATCCCGCAGATCACGGCCACCAGCACGCTGCCGGAGGCGGACATGCCGATGAACCCGCAGATGGCGCCCACCAGCATCATCCCCTCGACACCCAGGTTCAGCACGCCCGACTTTTCCGTGACCAGCTCTCCCAGCGCGGCAAAGACGAAGGGCGTGCCCGAAGCGATGGTCGCGATGAAGATGTTGATCAGAAGATGACTGTCCATCACTTGGCCTCCTTGGAGGAACGGCTCGAAATGATCCGGTATTCAATGAGGAAGTCGGTGGCCAGCAGATAGAACAGCAGCAAGCCCTGGAACACACCCGTGACGGCGGCGGGCAGATCCAGATTCATCTGCCCCGATTCACCGCCCAGATACAGCAAGGCCATGAGCAGGCTGGACAGCAGAATGCCCAACGGATTGAGACGCCCCACGAAGGCCACGATGATGGCCGCGTAGCCATAGCCCGGGGACACCGACGGCAGCAGCTGCCCGATGGGGCCGGCGATTTCCAGCACTCCGGCCACGCCCGCGGCCACGCCCCCGGTCAGCAGCCCGATCCACACCAGTTTCTTGTACTTGAAACCGGCGTAGAAGGCCGCCCGGTCGGCCAAGCCGGCCACCTGGATCTGGTAGCCGGTGAAACTTTTCTGCAACAGGATGTAGCCCAGGATGACGCCAATCAGGGCGATCACCACCCCCAGGTGCAGCCGGGTCCCATCCTTGAGAATGGGCAGCATGGCCGATTCCGAAAACAGCACCGACTGGGGGAAGCCATACCCGAAAGGATCCTTCAACGGCCCATGCACCAGCACGCTCAGCAGCAGGATGGCCACGTAGTTGAGCATGAGCGAGACCAGGATCTCGTTGGCGTTGAACACGGTGCGCAGGAAGGCGGGGATGGCGGCCCACATCACCCCACCCAACGCGCCCGCCAAGATCATCAGCGGCAGGATGTAGAACCCGCTCTGCTCATGGAAGACAATGGCGATGTAGCCACCGAACAGGGCGCCGATGGTCAGCTGCCCTTCCGCGCCGATATTCCAGATGCTGGCCCGGAAACCCACGGCCAACCCCGTGCCGATGAGCATGAGAGGCGCGGCCTTGATGAACAACTCGCCGATGCCGTACATGTCGTTGATGGGCTCCACGAAGAACGCGTGGAAAGCCGTCAACGGCCCCTTGCCCAGCAACGTGAAGATGATGATGCCGCTGACCAGCATGAGCACCGCCGCGATCATGGGCGACAGGAACTTCATGGCTTTCGACGGTTCGGGACGCGCTTCTATTTTGAAGAACATGGTTAGCCCAGCTCCTTGGTGTCGGTCTGGTTCGTATCGTTCTGGTTCGCGGCTTCCACCGGGCCGCCGGGGAACATCCCGCTCATCCACAGGCCGATGGCCTCCTTGCTGGTTTCATCCACCAGCACCGGAGGCGAAACGCGCCCCTTGGCAATGACGATGAGCCGGTCGCAGATCTCGAACAACTCGTCCAGCTCTTCGGAAACCACCAGGATGGCCGAGCCCTCGTTGCGCAGGTCGATCATGGATTGGCGGATGATGTTGGCCGCCCCCACATCCACCCCCCAGGTGGGCTGGGCCATCACCAGCATCTTGGGCATCTGCAGGATTTCCCGCCCGGTGATGTACTTCTGGATATTGCCGCCCGACAAGCTGGTGATGGGGTCCTTCCGGGAACCGCACTTCACGGCAAATTCCGCGATGCACTTCTGAGCGAAATCCGCGGCCTTGTCCAGTTTGAGCAAGCCCCGGCCCACCATGCCGTGGCGATGAGCCGTCAGCACCGCGTTCTTGGACAGGGACATGCCGGGCACCGCGCCACGGCCGATCCGCTCGGCGGGCACGAAGCCCAGGCCCAGGTTGCGGCGCTCATCCGGGTTCAGGTGGCCCACCGGCTCACCGTCCAGGGTCACCGCCGCCTTGTCCGGACTCTCATGCTCGCCGCTCAGGGCGTACAGCAGTTCCTGCTGGCCGTTCCCGCTGATGCCGGCCACCCCCAGGATCTCTCCATGGTGCACCGAGAAATTGACATTGTGCAGATCCGTGCCGAACTGGTCGTCCGACGGCATGGAGAGGTTTTCGACCTTGAGGCACTCGGCCCCATTGAGGTTGGGCCGCTCGCGGGAACAGACCGGCAGTTCTTTGCCGATCATCATGCGCGCCAAGCTGGAAGCCGATTCTTCGGCCGGCTTGGCGTAACCGGTGACCTTGCCCCCGCGCATGATCGTCGCGGTGTGGCACAGCTCCAAGATCTCGTCCAGCTTGTGGCTGATGTAGAGGATGGAGCAGCCCTCGTCAGCCAGACGGCGCAGCGTCTCGAACATCTTGCGCACGGCCTGGGGCGTCAGCACCGAGGTGGGCTCGTCCATGATCAGCAGGCTGGGTTCCTGCAACAGGCAGCGGATGATTTCCACACGTTGCCGCAACCCCACCGGAAGCGAGTGCACCAGCTGGTTGGGATCCAGCGGCAGGCCGTAAGATTCGGAGACCTTCCGAATACGAGCGGCCAGCGAATCGAGATCCTTGTAGTCATCCATGGCCAGGGCGATGTTCTCGGTCACCGTCAGCGTCTCGAACAAGGAGAAATGCTGAAACACCATGCCGATACCCAGCTTCCGGGCATAGGCCGGATTGTCGATGATCACTTCCTGGCCATTCCAGAACACCTGCCCCTTGTCGGGCTTCACCACCCCATAAATCACCTTCATGAGGGTGCTCTTGCCGGCACCATTTTCCCCTAGAACGGCGTGGATTTCGCCGGGGGCGATACTCATGTCGATGGAATCGTTAGCGATGACGGTGGGATAGGTCTTGGTCATGCCTTTGAGTTGCAGGCGGGGAGAGGCTGTCGTCATGAGATCTCCTGGATCATTGCTGTTCCCGGATCATTGTTGTTCCTGATGGGGTCACCGAATCATGATAGAGTCGATCGGGCCACCAAGTCTTTTGATTAAAGCCATTCGGAATCGTAGCCCATCCGGAGAAGGGAAGCAAGAAGGCAAAACAATTTTTTTGAGAGAATGCACGGGATTGCGAACAACGAGAAAGGCTTTGGGAAAACGTGGGAAAGAAGTTGCTCTTCTGCGGGGGAGGGCTTTTGGAGGACTGGGTACCGGGGGTTTTGGTTTGATGTCTGGGGAGGTGGCGATAGCGGCGGTGGCGGGTACCCGCCGGCGGGTATCTTGTTCCTTGGCCGTGGAATGGCTTTGCTTTGATGCCGCTCTGTTAGGCTAAAAAACTGACATACGATAAAGTAGTTAAACGACAACATCTTTTTATATTGAAATAAAAGAGACAAAAAGGGAAATGCGGCGCAGGTTTTCAAACAAACCGATCCTTGTGGTGCGGAGGTGCCGCTCCGAAGACAAAACGCCTTTGGTCCCGCCCTCATGAGATGGGGATGGTCGGGCATCTTGCAATTATTCAAAATTTTGGGGGCATTTTTTCAAAGTTGAGAAATCGTCATTTCAAAGACCGAGCAAACTGCAGATTGGCACCACAACGGCAAGTCTGGATGAAAATTGTTTTGCGATATCGAGTTACTTGACGGCACCACAGGATCCGGCTTCTCTCCCCTGCAAAGCAAAGCTCTGCCACACTCTTGGGCATGCAGAATTCTGCATGAAACCAAACCCTTCTCCGGCTGCTGGCCGCCAAGAGAAAGCTCGGTCCGGCATTTCCCCAAACCGGGATCGAACTGGCCTACCTGCCCGGCAGTTCCGTGCCGCGACTCATGATCTCGATATAGCCCGCATAACTGAACAGGCGGTTGCGTTTCTGGGCGGTCAGCTCTTTGACGATGCCAAGCTGCTCCAGGCGGCCGAGCGCCTTGTTGACCGTGGCCGGGGTGATGCCGGTCTTCTCCACCAGCGAGCCCGAGGTGGCGATGGGATGCTCCATGAGTGCCCGGTGGACCCGCAGAGTGGATGGGGTCGCTCGTCCGAGGCCGCTGATCTTGTCGCGATCCTGGTCGGACAGGGCGAGAAGCTGCTGTGCTGTCTCGACCGCCTGGGCGGCAGTGACGATCACCGCCTCGGCAAAGAAGTCGAGCCAGGCTTCCCAGTCGCCGGTCATGCGCACGTTGTTGAGCAACTCGTAGTAATACTGGCGGTGTGTCTTGAAGTAGAGGCTGAGGTAGAGCATAGGCTCCCGCAGCACCTTCTGCTCGCACAGGAGCAGCGCGATCAACAGACGCCCCAAACGGCCGTTACCGTCCAGAAATGGGTGGATCGTCTCGAACTGCACATGGGCAAGCGCCGCCTTGAGCAGCACCGGGGTCGGCTCCGGCTGGTCATGGAGGAAGAGCTCCAGCTTGCTCATGCACGCCAGCACCTCTTCGGCCGGAGGCGGAACGAAGGCCGCATTGCCCGGCCGGGTGCCCCCGATCCAGTTCTGGCTGCGACGAAACTCCCCCGGGGTCTGATTGCTGCCACGCCCCTTGGCCAGCAGCACGCCATGAATCTCGCGGAACAGCCGCAGCGACAGCGGCAGACCTTCCTCCAACAGGTGCAGACCATGGTCGAGGGCCGCAACATAGTTGCTGACCTCCCGCACGTCATCCCGTGGGACGCCGGGTTCCTGATCCAGCTCGAACAGCAGCAGGTCGGAAAGCGACGATTGTGTCCCCTCGATCATGGAGGAGAGTACCGCTGAACCGCCCCGGGTTTGACGGAGACTCCATTATTTGAGAGGATGGAGTCATGTCAAAAAAACAAAGATACTCCCCAGAGGTCCGC
>PDQT01000163.1 GCA_002747875.1 bacterium DOLZORAL124_64_63 | reverse complement strand
CTCATCGAAGGGCAGGTTCATGCCCACATAACCGGCGGCGGTCAGGGCCGCCACACGCTTGATGAATTGGCGTCTGGTGAGGCTCATCCTTCACCCCTTTCGGAATGGTGGCCGGTGAAATGGTGGGCGGAGTGGCACTGCCAGCAAGTGAGCGTGCCGTCCATCTGGCTGGTCTGTTCCTCATGGCAGAACATGCAGTTGCTGGTGGCGGGCACGCGCATCATGTCCTCATAGGTGCCATGGCATTGGTAGCATTTGACCGTGGCGATGCCGTGGGCGCTGTTCCACCACTGCTCGTAGACGTCGGGGGTTTCGTCGCGGTGGCAGTCGCTGCAGGCGGTGTACATCTCCTGCTCGTCCAGGTCCGGATGATCGGCGGGAATGCCATCGGCCGGAGGCGGGGATGGGGGTGTGGCGACGGCTTTTTCCTCGCTTTTCGCGACGCAACCGCCCACCAGGGCCATCAGCGTCAGGAGCGCGAGCATGAAGAGCGCGGCCATGAAGATGAAGCGTTTCAAAACAGACCTCTCTTGCCAGGGGTTCATTTTCTCACGGATGGCGGGGCCACCCTACTCACGAACTCGGCTTGCCGGACAGAGCTTGTCACAGACCTGTCACTGGGTTGCCAGTTTCTCGGTTTTGGGTGTCATGGGCAAGAGAAAAGTTGAAAATGATTTTTTGATTATCAAAATCAATACAAGTTTTTTATTTTCAGCCTGATACGTCTTCCTGGGGAGTGAATAGAAGACAATTGGGATCTTTTATAAACATTGCTCGCAGAGGGGTGGAATCCCCCCGCTGTCGAAGAAAACGGGAATTCAGCCTGAGGTCTCTGTTCCAGGAATGTCTTCCGGCCGATTCCAGTTGGCCAGCGATGCCAGGTCCGGATCCAGGGATCTGAGGCGCGCGTCATCCCAAACAGAGAGCTGGACGGCGGAAAAGAAGGCGGGCACACGCGCGGAGCCCTGCTCCAGGACAGCCTCGATGGCCGGCAGGCAGGAGCGCCGGTACACGGCCGGCAGGGGTTCGAAAAAAGTGCCGGGGCGGAGGATGACCACATCCCCGCGCGGGTCGTCCAGCAAACCGGCCAGCAGGGTGGGGCTCACGCGGGGCATGTCGCAGGCCAGCACCAAGACCGACGCATGGGTCGCGGCCCGCAAGGCGGCATGGATGCCGGCCAAAGGGCCCCGGGCATCGACGGTATCGGCAATCACGCGGGCGTCCGGTGGGGCCAGGGCTCGGGTGGTGCCGATCCGGTCGGGCCGGGTGACCAGCAGAACCTCCGCCACCAGCGGCGCCACCTGCCGGTGCACGTGCTCCAGCAGAGAGTGGCCCTCCCAGTTCAGGGTGGCCTTGTCGCGCCCCATGCGTTTGCTGTCCCCACCCAGGAGGATGGCCGCCGTGGCCGCGCGTCCCGGCACACTTACCCCCCCAGCCGGGACATGGGCACCTGGTCGGGGCCGTCCTGACCGTCCAGGTCGTGCCCCTGGGGCTTGTCCTGGATCACCCGCAGCAGGGCGCGGGCCAGACCCAGTTCATCGCCATCGCGCAGCCAGGGTTTCAGGTCCAGACCATCCTCGTGGAAAAGGCAGCCGCGGGCCAGGCCGGTGGCCGTCACCCGGATGCGGTTGCAGTCGCTGCAGAAGTGGCAGCTGACGGGGCTGATGACGCCCACCGTGCCGACGAAACCCTCCAGCCGGAAGTTGCGGGCGGGGCCGGCCAGGGCCAGGTCATCGCCCGCGTCGGCATCCCGCAGGGTGTGCGCCCGGGCCAGGCGGGCCAACAGGTCTTCCGTGGGCAGGGTCAGGTGACGCTCGGCGCGGCGGTTCCGGGTGGGCATGTACTCGATGAAGCGCACGGCCACCGGGCGGGTGCGGGCCAGTTCCACGAAGTCGAGGATCTCGTCATCGTTGACACCGTTCATCAACACCACGTTCAGTTTGGTGCGCAGCCCCGCCTCCAGGGCGGCGGCGATGCCGGCCAGGCAGCGGTCCAGGTTGCCGCCCCGGGTGATCTGGCCATAGCGTTCCGGCTGCAGGCTGTCGATGCTGATGTTCACCCCGCTGACGCCGCAACGCACCAGCCCGCGGGCCAGGCGCTCCAGGCGCAGGCCGTTGGTGGTCAGCACCAGGCGCTCCAGGTTGGGCAGGGCGCCCATCTGCGCCAGCAAGGTCAGGATGTCCGAGCGGATAAGGGGCTCGCCGCCGGTGACGCGGATCTTGCGGATACCCAGGCCCACGGCGGTGCGGGCGATGGTCAGCATCTCGTCGGGGGTCAGCATCTCCGCGCGATCGAAAAGGGGCAGGCCCTCGGCGGGCATGCAGTAGCGGCAGCGCAGGTTGCAACGGTCCGTTACCGAGAGGCGCAGGTAACTGATGCGTCGCTGGTGTCGGTCAAGCAGAATGGGGCCCACCTCAGCCTCTCCTTTCCAAGATGAAATCCAGCACGGTGGCGGGGTCGTTCAGGTCCAATACGGGGACATCCAGATTCGAGACATCCGCTTTCAGGGGCGCGTCGCTGGCCACGGCCACCAGATGGGGGTCGTACCTCTCTTCGCGGCAGAGCAAAGGGCGGCCCAACGCGGGCCGATGGACCTCGATGCGGGGCAGCGCGCTCATCTTCCACCCCTCCACCAGCACAAGATCGCAAGATTGGAAATGATCGGCAATAAGGTTGTCCACCGCCGGGGCTGCGCGATGGCGTCGCACCAGGGCCAACTTGTCTTCGGCCACGATCATGGTGGCGCGCGATCCGGCCGCGAAAAGGCGGTGGCTGTCCTTGCCGGGACGGTCGATCTCGAAGCGATGGGCGTCATGCTTGAGGGTGCCCACGGCCAGCCCGCGCGCGGTCGCCAGGCGCACCAGGCTTTCCACCAGGGTGGTCTTGCCGGTGCCGGACCAGGCCACGAAGGCCATCACCAGGGGCCCGCCGCTCATGACAGATCCAGGCCGAAGTGCAGGGCCAAAGCCCGGCTGCCGACCGGCAGGGTGAAGGCGCCATCGCCGTCAGCGCCGCTGTCGGGCGCGTCCGTGGGCATGCGCAGCAGACCGTCGCAGCGGGCAAAATCCAGGAAGTGGCTGGACATCTGCGAACCGGGATCATGGGCTTGCCAGCGGCCTTCTTCCTGGCGCAGAGTCACACGGTTCAGGTACATCTTGCCGGGGCGGCCGCGCTGGGGGTCGGCCAGGGTGACGGGTAGCCAGCGCGTGGCCGCATCTCGCCAACCGGCCATTTTTTTCAGGGCCGGCACCAGGTAGAGGAAGGTGTTGGTCAGCAGGGCGGCGGGGTAGCCGGGCATGGCCATGACCAGACCGCCGCCGCCGGTGGCGCGGGCCACGTGCAGGGGGCGGCCGGGTTTGACGCATGTGCCGGGGATCAGCAGTCGGTAGCCCTGGCCGCGCAGGATGGCGCCCAAGTGATCGTAGCGGCCTTTGGAGACGCCGCCGCTGGTGACGACGATGTCGCAGTCCGCCTGCATGGCGGCCAGGTGGCGGCGGGTGGCCGCCTCGTCATCGTCCACGGCGGCGGCGCGCGCGATCTCCACCCCCAGCAGCCCACAAACCGCTTCCAGCACGTAGCGGTTGGTGTTGAAGACCATGCCGGGGGCCGGGCCGTCCTCCACCTCACGCACCTCGTCGCCGCTGACCAGCAGGCCCAGGCGCACGGGACGGCGCACCGGAAGCCGCGCAATCCCGGCGCAGAACAGGGCGGGGTAGGTGCCGGCGCCGATGCGGGTGCCCGCGTGGGCGAAGACCGCGCCGGCCGGGGCCTCGCTCCCGGCGGGGTTGATGAAATCGTTTCGCCGGGTACCCGCCGGCGGGTACACCGTCTGGCCTTCCTGGCGGCAATGCTCCACCATGGCGACGCGATCGGCCCCCTCGGGGACCACCGCGCCGGTCATGATGGCCACCGCTTCGCCCTCCTGGAGGCGCTTTTCCGGCAGGAAGCCGGCGCGCACCTCGGCGATGACCCGGCGGGGACCTTGGCCCGCCCCGCGAAAGGCAAAGCCGTCCACGGCGCTGCGGGGCAGGTCGGGCATGGGGCGGGGGACGGGCAGGTCGGCGGCCAGAATGCGTCCCAGGCTTTGGCGGACCGGGACGGATTCCGCGGGCACGGCAGCCACCGCGCTCAGGATGGTGGTGAGGGCCTGGTCGTAAGAGGGGAAGGAAGGCATGATCACTCTCGATCGGGTGGGCGGTGATTCCGGTGTGGCCCGGAGTGTTTCCGGATGGCGCTTCTGGATTTCGCCTCTTTGCAGGGGCCTCTCTCTGAACCATAATGGTACCATGAAACGTTTTCTGGCAACGGTCTGTTTTCTGTGGTTGGCGGTGGCGCCCTCCCTGGCGCGCGCCGCTGAAATCCGCGTGGCGGTGGCCGCCAACTTCGTGGACTGCCTGGCGGAGCTGGCGCCCCTTTTCGCCCAGCGGTCCGGGCACCGTGTCACGCCCATCGTCGGCAGCACGGGCCGGCTTTTCGCCCAGATCCGGCAGGGCGCCCCCTTCGATGTTTTTCTGGCTGCCGATGCCCGCCGTCCCCGGATGCTGGTGGATGCGGAATTGGCCCTGCGGCCGCGGGTGTATGCCCGGGGCCGGCTGGTTTTCTGGTCTGCCGACGGAGGGTTGGGCCGTTGGTCGGGGTGGCAAGATCAGGCGCGGAGAGATCAGGCGCGGGTGGATCAGCCCCAGACCGATCAGCCCCAGACCGATCAGATTCGGACCGATCAGCTCCAAACCCATCTGCTCCAAGCTCTGCGGAACCCGAACCTGCGGCACGTGGCCATCGCCAACCCGGATCTGGCGCCCTACGGCCGGGCCGCGGACCAGACCCTGGAAAGCCTGGGGCTGGACTCGCGACTGGGCGGGCGCCGGGTGCAGGGCTCAAGCGTGGGGCAGGTGTGGCAGTTTGCCGCCACGGGGCACGCCATGGGGGCCTTTGTGGCCTATGCGCAGGTCCGGGCCGAACCGGTGGAGCGGTATCTGATCGTGCCCGACCACCTGTATCAGCCCATCGACCAGATGGCGGTCCTGGTGGCCGGGTCGCGGGAGCCGGAGGCGGCCCTCAGCTTCCTGGAATTCCTGGCGGGCGATGAGGCCGCCGCCATCATCGCCGATTGTGGTTACCGGATCCCGGAGAGTGGACCGTGAATCTTTCCGCCGCGGATCTGCAGGCCCTGGGGCTGACCTTGCGCCTGGCCCTGACCTCCACCGTTCTGCTGTTGCTCCTGGGCACGCCTTTGGCCTGGTGGCTGGCCACCACGCGCCGCCGCCTGCGCCCCCTGGTCGATACTCTGGTGGCCCTGCCCCTGGTGCTGCCTCCCACGGTACTGGGTTTTTATCTGCTGCTTTTCCTGGGTGCCGAAGGACCGGCCGGCCGCCTGGTGGCCTGGCTGGGCGGCGGGTCCTTGGTGTTCTCCTTCGCCGGGCTGGTGGTGGGCAGCGTCATCTACTCCTTGCCTTTCGTGGTGCAGCCGGTGCGCGACGCCTTCGCGGCCATCGGCCCCGAACCGCTGGAAAGCGCGGCCACCCTGGGGGCCGGTCCCTGGGATCGCTTTTTCCATGTGGCCGTTCCTCTGGCGCGGCGGGGCTTCCTGACCGGCGCGGGGCTGGGGTTCGCCCATACCCTGGGGGAGTTCGGGGTGGTTCTGATGCTGGGCGGCAGCATCCCCGGTCGGACGCGGGTGGCGTCCATCGCCATTTTCGATCACGTGGAGGCCCTGCGCTACGATCAGGCCCACGGGCTGGCCGCCGTTCTGCTGGTGCTCAGCTTCCTGCTGTTGCTGCTGGTGCAGTTCTGGAATCGGTCAGGCCGGGAGATGGTGCGATGAGCGTCTGGCGCATCCGACAGCAGCTGACCCGGCGCGGGGGGTTCACCCTGGATGTGGATCTGGAAATACCCGCCGGCGGGTACACGGTGCTTCACGGCCCCTCGGGTTGTGGCAAGACCACCCTGCTGCGGGCGGTGGCCGGGCTGGAGCCCGCGGCCCGCGGCACGCTCATCCTGGGAACGCGCACTCTGCAGGATTCCGCCCGGGGGCTTTGTCTGCCCGCCCACCGGCGAGGCCTGGGCATGGTTTTCCAGAGCGGGGGGTTGCTGCCGCATCTGGACGTGGCGGGGAATTTGGCCTTCGCCAGAAAACGGGCTGCCCATGGGCAGGCTGACGGCGACGAACTGATCGGTATGCTGGATCTGGACCCCCTGCTGCGTCGCCGCCCCCACGAGCTTTCCGGTGGCCAGCGGCAGCGGGTAGCCCTGGCCCGGGCGGTGCTGGCGGGACCGGCCGCCCTGCTCCTGGATGAACCCTTCGCCTCTTTGGATCGCGCGGCCCGACGGGCCGTCCTGCCCTATCTGGAGCGCCTGGCGCGCCGCTTCCAACTACCCTGTCTGCACGTGACGCATGACCTGGAGGAGGCTGCCCGGCTGGGGTCTTATCTGGTGCTCATGGCCGATGGCCGCGTCACCGGGCACGGCCCGCTGGACGCGCTGCTGGTGGATTTCCACCACGGCCTGGGCGCCGGCGGCGAGGGCTGGTCCGTGCTCGAGGTTCTTCCTTTGGCGGGGCCTGATGATGACGGCTTGCTGCGCACCGTGTGGCAGGGCTTGGATCTGTGGGTGCCCGCGGACGAGGCGCCGGCAGGCCGAACCCTGCGTCTGATGATCCGTGCCCGGGATGTGAGCTTGGCCCTGCGTCCGGCCACGGACTCGTCCATCCTGAACATCCTGCCCCTGCGGGTGGAGAAGATCCACCAGGGCGGCGGGCCCCGGGTCATGGTGCGGCTGGAAAGAGGAGGACAACGCCTTTTGGCGGCGGTTACGCGGCGCTCGGTCGAGGCGTTACAACTGGCGGAAGGTCAGCGGGTTCACGCCCAGATCAAAAGCTTATCCCTGCTCTGAGGCGAAATCGGGGATGCCTGTCTCCAGGGCCTGCACGGTGTCGCCCGGCCTGATGGTGCCACCTTCCAGCACCTTGCAGAAAATTCCCTCGCGCGGCATGACGCAATCGCCGGTGATCTCTTTGATGGCGCAGCCGCTGTGGCATTCCTTGCCGATCTGGGTGACCTCCAGCAGGGCGGGCCCCAGGCGCAGGCGCGTGCCGATGGGCAGGGTCTTCAACTCGATCCCCGAGGTCACGATGTTCTCGGCGAAGGCGCCGTCGGCCAGGTCGGGGATGGCCCGGCGCACGCGCTCGATGCTTTCGGTGGCCAGCAGGGAAACCTGGCGGTGCCATTTGCCGGCGTGGGCATCACCCTGGATTCCGTGGGCGGGGACCAGTTCGGCGCTGGGGACGGGGAGTTTGACCACACCTTTCTTGGCGCTGGTGCAGATGGCTTCGATTCTGGGGAGCATGGCGACCTTCCGTTTGGTGAGGAGGATTCCGGCCCGTGACCGGCGCGGGTTCCCATCAAATTTAGTGCGGCCTGCGGATTTGGAC
>PDQT01000213.1 GCA_002747875.1 bacterium DOLZORAL124_64_63 | reverse complement strand
AATCAGAAAAAACCCGCCCAAAGACAAGCCCCGCAGCAAAGCCGCGGGGCTCATGGCGTCCAGTTTTTCACCGTGCAGGGCGGAGACTGATCAGACCCGGCTAGACCGCCGCCTCGATGGCCACGATCTCCCAGCTCCGGACATCATCGTCTTCTCCGAATTCCACCTTGTCCCCCACCCGGGCCCCCATGAAGGCCATGGACAGAGGCGCCTGGTAGTTGAGGATCCTCTCCTCCACATTCGTGTCCCAGGGCCCCAGAAAGGTGAAGATCTCTTCCCCGCCATGCTCCAGGTTGCGGGTGGTGACGCGGGTGCCCACGTTCACGAAGTCGCTGGCGGCCATCTCGTGGTTGATGACCTTGGCCATCTTCACTTCCGCCTCCAGGCCCGTGGCCCGGCTGGCCAGCTGATCGCGCTTCTCCAGGGCGGCGGTGTACTCGGAATTCTCGCTCAGATCGCCATGGCTGGCGGCCTCCCCGATCTGCTTGGCCACCTGCGGAATCTCTTCCTTGACGATGTGGTTGAGCTGATCCTGGATCTGCCGCAGACCGTCCTCGGTGGTGTAGATGGTACCCACCTCATCCCATTCGCGCGTCGTCTCGATGAAGATGGTGGAGTGGCGGCTGCGCAGATACCCCAGCAGTTGGGTGCGCATGGCCGGCGCCAGTCCGTGGTTGTCCTCCAGGATCTTCTTCAGGCGCAGGGCGTGGCCCCGATCCGCGTTGTCGATGAGCGCGAGGATGGGCCCCAGGCTCTGGATGGCCAGCGAGGTGCGGGCGCTTTCCAGATCCTTCAGGTACTTCTCCTCCGAGCTGAGGGCATAGAGCTTGCCGATACTGTCCAGCAGGCTGAACATGGCTTCCAGAATATCCCAGACGGGCAGGCTGTCCAGGCCGGCCAGGTACTTCCCGCTGGGCCCGGAGGTGTGGCGGGTGCGCCACAGCCAGCCCAGCAGATCCGGGCTGGACGAAGGCTTATCCACCGCCTGCAGCAGGGCCTTCTCCAATTCTTCCGTCTGACCGCCCTCCAGCAGACCCTTGGTGATGGTATCGCACAGGCGGCGACCGGCGCGGCGCAACACCAGGGCCCAGACCTGACCCCAGCGATGGGACACGGTCCGCCGCACATACTGCATCACACGCTGCAGCAGGGCCTCGGGCAAGGCGCCGACCAGCACCCCGGCATCCGGAATGCGGGCCAACACGGCCTCGGCCGCCTTGGGGTTGGGCTTGGCCACGGGGATGCCGCGCGCGGCTATCTCCGCGTGCAGACTCAGTCCGGCCAAAGCCAAGGAGGGATCCTCCTTGACCACGGACATGGCCACCTTGGCCACGCCGTTGCCGAAGTGCAGCAGCAGCTTCTCATCGGCGCAATCCTTACCGTCGGCGCGCTTCTCCTCGCGCTGGAGGTCGTCCAGATAGCTCATGACTTTCTGCATCTTCTCCAGAGGATTCTTGCAGAAATCGAACTCGCGCTGGAGGCGTTCCTCGTAGTTGTCGGCCTGCCGCAACAGACGGAAGGTGGGCTGGCTGCCGCTGCTCATGCCCACCATGGGCTCGCGTTTGAGATCCCGCTTGGCCTGCTGCCACCAGGTCTTCCACCGCTTCTCGCCCACCAGATTGACCACGTGACCTTTCAGTTCCCGATAGGTCACCCGGCCCTCGCGCTGGCTACGCAAAGCCATCTTCACGAAGCCGACGGGGTCGTCGTCCAGCTCCGCGCGCAGGCGGTCGGGATTGTAGAGGACCAGGGCGGGGAAGAAATCATCCGGACGGGACAGCAGGTTCTTGACGGTGCTGGGTCCGTAGTCCTGACGCCGATCATCGAAGCGTACCGTCACCAGCCCCTTGTCCGTGTCCAGGGTATCGACCTGGCCGGGCACCAGATAGCTCAGATCCAGCACGAAGCGCCCAGGGGCCAGATTCAGGTAGTGGTTCATGCGGGGCACGGCCTGCTTCAGGTCCGCACCGAAGGGCAACAAAAGATCGAGGAGCCCGTCCAGCCCCTCGAAATCCGGATAGCTTTTCCTGTACAGGCGGAAGAGGACATCCCTCAGCCCCTCCCCCTTGGGGAGTTGGCCCGCGGCTTCCAGGGCCGCGGCAAAGGCTTCCTCTCGCCCCTCCTTCTCCTCCACGGATCCGATGAGCATGTCGATCAGGGTGTCCGCCCGCTCCTGAGCCCCCTGCCGGCCGACCTGGCCCGCGATGGGGAGCAATTCCCGCCACGTGTATAAAGTGGCGTCAAGAGCCTCGGCCCACAGTCCTTCCAGTTTGTCGAAATCCTTGGCATTGGCCAGTTTGCCAAGTTTGATAAGAGAAGGTCCCCCGCTTTCGATTTCCGTCATTTTCATCCTCTGGAAAAGAGCCCATTGTGCCATTAAGTGGCCCAATGATAGACAAAAACGGGGGTTAGTCCAAGCCCGGCCCTGAAGAGAGTTCAGGGCCGGGCCGCGGGGATGCTACTTGAGCATGGTCATCTTGTTGGTTGTCACCATGCTACCGACCGTCAGGCGGGTCACATACATGCCCGTGGCCTGCACCTGGCCGTGGTCGTCAGTCCCGTCCCAGACGGCTTCATGCCAGCCCGGAGCGCGCTCCGCCGCGAAGGAACGCACACGCCGCCCGGAGAGGGTGTAGATGTCCAGACGGACCACATCCTCAGCCTGGATCCCCTGGGGAATGCCGTAACGGATGGTGGTTTCGGGGTTGAAGGGGTTGGGGTAGTTGCCGCGCAGACCGGCCACCAGAGGAGGCGCCTGGCTGCCACGAATCTCCTCGAAATAGATGGGATCGGACCACTCGCTCATGATGCCCCGGCGGCCCTGGGCGTCCACCCCCCGCACCCGGATGCGGTGCACGACACCGGGTTCGGCGGACAGGGTGTACGTGGTGTCCCGGCGGCCGGTGGAGACCAGCTCTTCGGCGTTGTTGCCCTTCTTCAGCCAGACCTCGTATTGCACCGCCGGCGAAAGAGCCTGGTTGTCTTCATCCACGATGGGCGCGGGCGACCAGTGGAAACGGAAATCCTGATTCTGGGCCCATCCCGGCGAGGCGAGCAGAACGGTCATCAGAATGAACAGCATGGTCAGTGTGTTGCGATTCACGGCTCTCCCCTTGTCTGCGCCGGGCAAACTCTTTGGCAAACGGCCTTTTGGCAAACGGCCACCCGACAAATGCGCCACGGGCCCGGGAGTGCAACCCGGGTGCCATGGCATCAGGAAGGAAAGGCGAGAAACGCCCGGCTCCGGCCGGGAACAGAGGGGAATCCTAAGGAAGGGCGGGCAAGGGAAGTCCGGCATGATGCCGTTCGGCCCGTCATGCGCATTGCACGATCAGGACAGCGGTTCCGCGTCCTCATCCTCCATCTCAGCATCTTCCATCTCCGCCAGACGGCGGCGGGTCAGGATCATCTTACGGACCGCCCCGACGGCAAAAGCCACCGCCAGGATCACGAACAGAGTGGGCCAGCGCGTCAGCATCACGGCCCAGCCCAGGCGGAAATTCATGGCGCGGTCGAAGGCGCCGGTGAAATCTTCCACGCTCTGTCCCGTGACCGCCTGGAAGGCCGCCGGAAATTCTCCGCTGCGGGCCGTCTCGGCCAGAATGCGGCCCACCACTTGGGGCCCATGCTCATCCCGCAGGCGTTTCACGGCCAGCAGGCTGGTGCGGTAAGCCCGGTCCGCCAGCCCCGCCGGCGCCGGGAAACGGCCCCGCAAGTGTTCCAGGCTGGGCACATGGCCGTCCAGAACCAAAGAGACCATATCCAGGAACTTCCACTCTCCGGAGTAGACCATGGCCGTGCCCTCGTGCAACCAAGTGGGCAGCCAGACGCGCCCCGTCACCTGGAAAAGGATGGCGTGCACCATCTCGTGCAGAAAGACTTCCACCGCCCCCCGCCCCACCGTCGGCAGGCGGGCATAGTCCAGGGCGATGAGACGACCACCGGGCAGGGCCGCCCCCACCCCCCAGTCCGGCAGGCGGCCGGCAAAGTTGGCCTCGAAAGCGTCCGAATCCAGAACCAGACAGGTGATGGTGTCCCGGGCGGCGCCCTGGGGATCCAGCTCCGCCAGCAGGGCCGGGCCCTGCTCCCGCCAGGCGGCCAAGCACTGTTCGGCCACCTGCCGCGCGCCGGGGCCCTGCAGATGGAAACGCACCACCGGACCTGGTTCCCCAGTCCGGGCGGCCGCCGGATCCGCCGCAACCATCTGGGCCGAAACCAGGATCAGAAAAAGGAAAATCAGCCATGGAGCCCGCACGAAAAACTCCTGCCGGGAAACGGGATGGGTTATGATATCCCCACGAAGGGAGTGGCCATGACTCTGGAAGAATACCGCAAGATCATCACACCCGACACCAAGATAACCGTCCTGAGCGGCGCCGGCATTTCCGCCGCCAGCGGCATCCCCACCTTCCGCAGCGGCGAGGACGCCCTGTGGAGCCGGTACCGCCCCGAGGAGCTGGCCACCGCCCGCGCCTTCCACGCCGACACGGAGCTGGTCTGGCGCTGGTACGATTGGCGGCGAGAGCTCATCGCCACCAACCAGCCCAACGCCGCCCACCACGCCCTGGCCGAGCTGGAGAAAAAGGCCCAGGTGGTCATCGTCACCCAGAACGTGGACGGTTACCACCAGCAGGCGGGCAGCACCACCGTGCATGAATTCCACGGTTCCCTCTGGCGGGTGCGCTGCCTGGCATGCGGGCGCGAACGCGAGGAGCGGCAAACGCCCCTGGACGGGCTACCCCATTGCGCCCGGTGCGGGGGGCTGGAAAGGCCGGCGGTGGTTTGGTTCGGCGAGGGAATCGACCCGCAGATCATGGCCGATTCATTCGCCGCGGCGGCCGACTGTGACTTTTTCCTCGTGGTCGGCACGGCCGGGGCCGTCTACCCCGCCGCCGCTCTGGTCGATACCGCCAGCCGTGGCCACGCCCGCATCATCGATTTCAATATCGAACCCAGCGCCGTCAGCCACCTGGCCGATCTCTTCGTACCCGGCAGCGCCGCCGACACCCTGCCCCGCCTCGTCCCCTGACACGGACATGGCGGCCTCCACGCGGGGCGTCTCCAGCAGGGTGGGCAGCAGCAGATAAAACGAGTTGCCGTCCCGCCCGTCACTGTGCAGCAGGATGCGTCCCCCGTGGCCGGCCACCGCCCCCAGGGCGATGGGCAAGCTCAGACCCGACCCCTTGTGGTGGTTCTCGATGCGCCCCACCAGCTCGAACTTACCGAACAGGGCGGCCCGTCTCTCCCGCGGGATGGGCTCTCCGCTGTTGAAGACCTCGATCAAACGCCAGCGCAGCCCCTTTCCCTCCCAGGCCGAGAAGGCGGGCTGTTCCTTCAGGCGACGGCGGCCCTCGGCGCGGACAAGCTGCGCGGCCGTTCCCTGCCCCGGCACCTCCCAGGCCTCGCGGATGATGATGCGCCCGCCGTCCCGGTTGTGCTTCAGGGCGTTGTTCAGGATTTTCTCCAGGGCCAGCTTCAGGATTTCGGAATCTCCCAGCAGAGACCAGAGGCGATCTTCAAGCTGGTTCTCCACCCTGATGTCCCGTACGGCGGCCCGTTCCCGCACCCCCACCAGCCCCACCTCCACAAGATCGGCCACGGGAATGGCCTGGAGATCCAGCTTACGATCCATGGCCTGGACCGACGTCATCTGGATGGCGTCATTCATGAAACCGCCCAAGCGGAGGCTGCTGCTCTGGATGATGTCCACGACCTCGGTCACGCTCAACTCATCCAGCAGGGCCTTCTGGTCGGGTTCGGCCTGCTCCACGCGGGACTTCAGAAGGTCCACCCCACCCATGATGGCCGTCAGGGGAGTACGCACCTCGTGGCTGATCAACACCAGAAAATCGTCCTTGGCCTTATCCAGAACGCGCATGTTCTCCAGGGCCGCGCGCAGGTGCAGGGTCTTCTTGCGCACTTCGCGATGCGCCTCGTCCAGGCTCACGGCCATCACGTTGAAGTAGCCCACCAGCTGACCGATCTCATCCCAGCGACCTTCGGGCATACGGCGGAAGTACTCGCCCCGGGCCAGGCCCGCCATGTTGTCCGACAGTTCTCCCACCCGGCAGCTGATGCTCTCCATCACCCGCATGACGCCCAATGTGGCGCCCAGCATGGCCAGCAGCACCATGCCACAGATAAAAGCCAGGTAACGGATCAGCAGAGATTGCAAATCCCGCGCCGGGCGAGCCGCCAGCAGGGTCACATCAGGCAGCACCCCCGACGTGGTGCTGGACAGGAACCAGGGATCCGACCAGCGATTCAACAAGCACCCACGGCGCGCATCCGGGCTCTGGGCCACCGCCAGCAGCTCCGGCCCGCTGAGCCCGTTCAGGAAATGGTCTCCACCCGGCACCCGCCGGCTCAGTACCGTGCCGTCGTTCTTCAAGATGCAGGTCCAGCCCAACAGATTAGCCGCGTCCAGCAGATCGCCCGTATCGACCAACAGCAGCATATCGCGGCCACGAGGACAGTCCTGATGGTGCACCAGCAGGGGAAGGTAGAGCCGGGTTTCGGATTTCTGGGTGTCCGCCCCGCCTCCGGCGGTCAGATAGAGGAGCGGCAGTTCCCAGACGGTATGCTCCGGGCCCACATCCACCACCACCCCATCGGCAATCGGCGGCCCGCCGGCCACGAAAAGTTTCGTCCTCCCCAGGGAGCGGTCCTGTTTCCATTGCCGCAAGGCCTCCCGATTGTCGGGAGAATCCAGAACGGGCGGCAGTTGCATCGTGAAACCATCCGGGTTCGCGGGATCCACCAGAGCCGCTCCGGCCAAGTGGGGGATGCTCAGCAATCCCCTGGCCACGGACTGATCATCCCCTGACACCCCACCCAGTTCCAGGCGGGTCTGCCGCAATTCGGCCGTGACGGCCACCCGTCCCAACGTCTGTCGGAAACGACAAGACAACTCCCGCAGGACATACTGCTGATGGGCGTTGGCCCGCTTGAGGACATCCCGTTCCAGGATGGCCAGACTGCAAAAGCCCAGCACCGCCACCGCCAGCAGGGCCACGGGCAGCACCCGCAGGTAAACTTGGTGCCGCAGCAGATAATTCATGTTGTTCCAGAGTTTTCGCATACTTCGCCCCGGGGCCTTTTTTGCCCATACGCCTGGCCCGAAATCTCCCGTGGACGGGCCGATCCCTGGCCTCTTTTATCGGCAGGGCCGGGCAGAAGTTGACAGTTGTGCCCCTGAAACTGTTGGCCGCACTCTTCTTGCCCTGCTCCGGGCATGGAGATCTACGGTAAAAACTTCCAGCCACCGCGCTGCCCAAGACGTAACTGCAAGGCCCACAAAGGGTACGACAACCCCCTGCAGTGGTCCAAATGGGGCACATACACCAAAAAGCCCTCAGGACAGTGTATACAACGGTTCAAATGCAAGGTCTGTGGTGACACCTACAGTAGACAA
>PDQT01000001.1 GCA_002747875.1 bacterium DOLZORAL124_64_63 | reverse complement strand
CAATTCCCCTTCCAGGTCGTTCTCCGCGGCGATGCTGCGGCTTTTTTTCAGCCCCAGTTCGTAGTTGAAGAGGGCCTTTTCCGCCAGGCCTCGGGCCAGCAGGACATCGCCCAGGTATTCATCGGCAATGACAGCCTCGCGGCGGTAGCCGTTTTCTTCCGCCATGGCCTTGGCGCCGAGCAGCAATTCTTCGGCACGGGCCTGGCGACCACACAGGTTCTCCAGACGCCCCCGCGCCAGATTGATGCGGCACTGATGCAGCCTGTCCCCCAAGCTGCGGGCCATGCTCAGGCCCTTGTCCAGGAAGGGACGGGCCTCGCCGTGCCGGTTGCTCTTGATCAAGACGATACTCTGGTTCAGATAGAACCCGGGCAACAGGTGGCTGGCTCCGATGCGATTGGCCAGTTCGGTGGCCTTCTCCAGCAGGTTCAGGGCGGTATCCCACTGGCAAGCGTTCTTCTTCAGAAGCGCCAGGTTGTTCATGATGTTGGCCACACCCAGGTCAAAACCGATACGCCGGTAGGTGGCCAGGCTGTCGCTGTAGAATTCTTCCGCTTTTTCCAGACGGCCAAGACGATGATGGGCAATCCCCATGGTGGCCTGCAGACGGGCCACATCCCGATGCTCGTCCGTCAGGGCCAACACGGCAAAAGCTCTTTTGGCCATCCGCAAGCAATCGTGCAACCGGGAGATGCCGCGTAGATAGATGGCGCGACGGACCTGGAAAAGAGCCCGCTCAACAGCGCGGTCGGCGCTGGAGCATTCCTGGGCGATGAGTCCATCGGCTGTCGTCAGCAGGCTGTCCGCAGCGCCGAACTGCCCCGTCAGCAGAAGGCAATCCGTGCCCTTGCGCAGGACCCGCAAGCGGTCATCGACAGGCGTCAGGGCAAAATCCCCATGGCTGTAGACCTGCTGGTAATAGTCCAAGGCATTGGAAAAGCCAAAAGCATGGAAATGCAGATCCCCGACATCTTCCAGACGCCGGAAATGGCCGGCGCGGTCACCGGTGATCCCCGGTGGCCTGACGGGGCCATATTCCGAATTTCCATCATGACGTTCGCGCATACCGTATCCCTTGGCGAGTGAGTGGATCGGTTATCTGATCCCGTTTCAGGGCTGAATCAGCAGACTTTCAAGCCAGATCAGCAACAATTCCTCCCAAAGTTCATCATTCGGTCCGGTGATATCAGCCAAACCGGCGAAGAAATCATCAACACAACCGAGGCCATCACCAGCCGAGTCAGGGTCTCCGTCATGACCGCCGGCAATGCCGCCGTTCATTTCGAAAACCGGGTTTCCCACCGGTGGAGTCTGGTCATCCTGGGGAATCACGAGCGCCAAGTCATCCTGCGCGGCCACCGCCTGGCCGTCCCCCAAAGACCCAGCCGCCACCACAACCAGAACGAGAACGAGTTTGAGAATGATCTTGACCATGACCCTGTGCTCCTGTTGGAAACGACACACCCCTCTTTGGAAGGTCGGAGGGGCCAACATGTCTGGAGAACATGTCCGGCGAATATGCCCGGGCAACCTATTGCCACCAACTCGGACCTTCCATGCTTAATCTATTTAGATAAGGAAAAACCCAAGGCGCGTCAATGCCCATCGACATCCGGCTGGGTCCGCAACCCGTACTTGCTGATCTTTTTGTAGAGATTGCTGCGTTGCATCCCCAAGGCCTCCGCTGTACGGGATACATTATAACGATTTTCGCGCAGCTTTTGCTGGAGAAATGCGCCCTCGCTGCGGGCTTTGAACTCCTGAAAGCCCTGACAGTCCATGAAAGAGGCCTCCTGCCCCGCGGGGTTGCGTTGCCCCGGCAAGAGGGGCAGGTCGTCGGGTTTGACAGTTTTCCCGGAGCACAGGATCAGCAGTCTTTCCACAAGGTTACGCAATTCCCGCACATTGCCGGGCCAGGAGTATTCGCGCAAGATGGCCAAGGCCTCGGAGCTGAAACTGAGAGCGGGCTGATTCATGCGAGCGGCCATGTCCGCCATGAACCAGGAAAGGAGCAATTCCACATCGCCGGCCCTTTCCCGCAGAGGAGGCAAATGGATGGCCAGCACGTTCAGGCGGAAAAAAAGGTCTTGCCGGAAGCCGCTGTCCGGCGCGCTCAGATCCCGATTGGTGGCCGCCACGATGCGCACGTCCACCTCGTGGGTCTCGGTCCCTCCCACCCGCTGGAAGCGGCTTTCCTCTACAGCCTTGAGGACCTTGGCCTGGGCCTCCTCTCCCATATCCCCGATCTCATCCAGGAAGAGGGTGCCGCCGTCGGCATGCTCGAATTTGCCGATGCGCCGCTTATCCGCGCCGGTGAAACTCCCTTTTTCATGGCCGAAAAGTTCACTTTCCACCAGATCCCGGGGGATGGCGGCGCAGTTGACCTCGACCAGAGGCTTGTCCGCCCGGGCGCTGGCCCGGTGGATCGCGTTGACCACCAATTCCTTGCCGGTGCCGTTCTCACCAGTGATCAGGACGGTACCCTCGGTGGGACCCACCTTCTCGATGAAACGCCGCACCTCACGGATGGCCGCGCTCTCGCCCACTATGGGCACAGCGGCGCCGGCCTTGTTGCGCAGCGCCTCCCGATCATCCAGCACCTGCTTGTGGCTCAGACAGTTGGCCAGGGTCATCAGAAGACGAGAACGGTCCAGCGGCTTTTCCAGATAGTCGTAGGCCCCGTTCTTGACCGCCTCGACGGCTGTCTC
>PDQT01000148.1 GCA_002747875.1 bacterium DOLZORAL124_64_63 | reverse complement strand
CAAAGGGATCGTTCAGATCGGCCACCTGGCCGGTGTTGCCGAAGATGGGCTCGTTCTGGGCCAGGGCCGGGACCGTCAGCAACAGCAGGGCCGCCACGGCAACCATCACGCGGGGATATGGACAGGAAAAACTCATCGTATCACCCCGCAGGTGCCGGTGCGGAATTCCCGACCGTCATCGTAAACCACATAAAGATAAGACCCTGGTGGCATCAAATGCCCCCCTTGATCCCGACCGTCCCAGACCAGGTTGCGCTCGCTGTCCAGGCTGCTGGTCTCGAAGACCAGATGGCCCGTCAGGTCGAAGATCCGCACCATGGGGTTGGGCATGATCTGATTCCGGAAACGGAAAACCACCGCGTCGTTATGACCGTCGCCGTTGGGCGTCACGAAATCGGGGCTGACGGTGAAGGGACCGGAGGCCACCTGGAAGCAGATCTCCTGGGTGTTGTTCTCCGGGTTCACGTCGCGGCCCTCGACCAAGGCGATATGCGCGCAGTACTCGCCCGGTACCTCCACCGCGAACATGACCTGCGGCAGGTTCACCGACTGTCCCGAGCCCAGGCTGTCGTAATGGTACTGGTTGGTCGCCAGAAGATTGCCCTCGGGATCCAGGACCCACAGCTCGGCCGTGAAGGGCCCCGCGGAATAGCCCAGACAACGCACCCGCCCGTTGAAGCGCACCACCTCAGCCAGACCGGCGCTGACCGGCACGTTCATCAGGGTGGCCTGCAGATCCGGGCCTTCCCACTTCACGAACAGAGGGATCTCCACCGTCGTGGTCTCGGGTTGGGCCGTCTCCGTCTCGATGACCTGGAAGACCAACGGCCCGAATTCCTGGCACACGTCCTCGGTGACGGTGCCCTCGGGGGGGGTGATCTCGAAGGAGACCATGGTGTCGCCGCTGGCCGTCGCGTGCACGAACAGCGGCAGCAGCCCCACCGTCAGGCGCGTGCGATCCCCGTCCAGGTCCACGCTGCGCACATCGAAGCTGAGGGTGTTGCCCTCGCGCACGCCGAAGGCCTCGACCATGCCGTTCTGCAGGTCGTTCCAGCTGTAATCGTTGTCGCAGGGCGTGAGGGTGGGGTCGTCCGGCGTGAGCACCAGATTGCTGATCTCGATGGACGGCGCGCCGTTGGGGGCCACCGCCGCTCCCAGGGTGAAGCAGTTGTTCGAGGGATCGAAATCCGCGGCCAGCCCCCCGGCTGGCTCCAGGCAGGCGGTGAAGGGGCATTCTCCCGCCTCGGCACAGCTTTCCACCATGAAGCGCACGGTATCCCGCACACCTTTGCGCAGGTTGAGCATCACCTTGCCCAGGGGCTCCACGGGACAGATGCAGGGTCCGCCCTGCAACTCCATGGAGGCGCCCTCGGCCGATTCGCGGGTCGACTCCACCACCACGTTCACATAGAAGGGGTACTGCTGCTGGATCTCGCCACCCGGCATCAGGGGCTCGAAGTGCATGTCCACCACCGCCAGATCGGGGCGGCTGGCTTCCACCAACAAGGTCAACCGGAAGGTCCGGAAGACCGTGGGGTAGGTCTGGTCGCGCGCCTCCAGCAGGATGTCGCCGCCGACCGCGCCCACCACATCGCTCAGGAAACGGACACGGCCCCCATCCACCTCGACCTGGACCCATGCGCAGGAATTCTCCAAGATCCTGACCTGGGGCTCGGCGTCGGGCCAATCCCAGCCCGCCAGATCCAGACAGTAGGCCAAGGTGCCGTCCTCGATGACCGTCAGGGTGTCCACCTCGGCGGCCACGGTCCCACCGTCGGCACAATCGGGGTCCGGCACCAGGCGTGGATCCGAGGCTTGCAGATACACCGACAGGTTCTGCGGCAGGAGCTGTTCGCCCAGGCAATCGGCCGGATTCAGGCTGCGCACCCGCCAGTTGCCCACGGCGGAGAACTGTTGTCCGGTGACGCCACCGGGCAGAAGCTGCTGGTCGGGTTGCACCGTCAGGCCCCATTCCTGCGTCTGGCCCGGAGCCAGGGTCACGGCCTGCGCCGCGTTCAGCGCGAAGGGGGCCGCCAAATCTTGGGGTGGGGTGACCCGCAGGGGAAAATGCCCGCTGTTGGTCAGATGAACGGCGGTGCCCATGGTGATCTGGTTCAGGGCGGGCAGGATGCCGAAATCCAAGCTGGCGCCGTCGGTGGCGTAACCGCCGGCCTGGCTCCAGAGCAGGGCTCCGATGCCGCTGCCCCCATCTTCCAGGCGGTGGATACCACCCTGGCCACGCAGGGTGTAGTTGCAGACCACGGTGCTGTCGCCGCCGTCGCCGGCCGCGCCCACCCACTGCATTGTCACCCTCAGTTCCGCGTTGTGGGCCAAGGTATCCGCGGGCGCGAACCGCACCGGCAAGACCACCGTGGCCGCGGGCCCCAGGCAACCGCTGCCGAACCAAGCCGCGGGGACGGCGTCCAGGCCGTAGACACCGTCGGGATCGTCCAGCCTGGCGTCCAGCACCCGCGCCGGGTACAGGCCCGGGTTGATGAAGGCCAGTTCGAAGGGGGTGTCGGCCGCGGGGCAACCCATTTCTCGAATACCGAAATCCAGCACGCCGCCGCAGTCGATATCCTGACCGGAAGGCGGTAGGGGCGGGTTCCCGCCCGGAGTCTCCAGCAGCACCAGCGCGCTCTGCTGCGGGACGGACAGAGCCAGATCCAAATCCCCGTCGAAGTCGTGATCACCGGTGGCCAGCGCCACGGCAGGGCGGCCCGTCTCCAGGCTCTCCACAGCGGGTGCCGCGTCCAGGGTCACGGCCGACACGCGGCCCGTGCCGTTGTCCAGGAACCAAAGTTCGGGATAACCGTCACCGGCCAGGGCGTGGCCAACGCTCAAGGGCGATGATCCCGTCCCCAGGTCCGGAACGGTGATGCAGCCTTCGGGCGTGGCCAGGTTGCCGCCGTCCAGGGAGAAGCCGCAGAAGTTGGGGGCACCGCTCAGGGGCAAGGCCGTGGCCAAGACCGGTGGCCGCGGGGAGTCATCCCAGGGATCCAGCAGGCGGCCGAAGACCAGAGCCCGCGCGAAGACCGATGTCCGGGACAGGATGACGGCCTCGGCAAAGCGGCCGTCGCCCAGGCCCCGCGCCAGGCGCGTGAGGTAAGCGCCACCTTCCTGATAGTCGGCGGCCCAGACCAGGTCCGGCAGGCCGTCGCCGTCGGCATCGCGCAGCAAGGCCCGCACCGGCCAAGGCGTGTTCTTGTCCGCGGGGGGCGTGACCGTCGACAAGGCGCGCGCCGCCTGCAGGCTCAGCCCACCCTGGCCGTCGTTCAGAATCGTCAGGTACTCCAGGCCGAAAAGGCCCAGGACCACCAGATCCACATCGCCGTCGCCATCCACATCGCCCGCCGTCACGGTGCGGGCGTGGAAGCCGACGGGAAAGTCCAGGTTGACGGCCTGAGCACCCAGAAGCGAGGTGGCGGTGCCGGGATCCCGCCACACCTGCAGACCCGTCAGAGAAAGCAAAACCGCATCCTGCCGCGCGTTCCCGTTCAGGTCCAGCGCCAGCAGATCCAGCGGATTGTCCGGCGTGCAATCGGCCGGCGCGCGCACGACCCAGGCCCGCGTGTCCTGCCGATAGACAACGGTCAGGAGTTGATGCCCCCCATCCGCTTCCACCAGCAGCAGGCCTTCCTGATCCTGGTCGCCGTTGAGATCGGCCCAGGCCCAGGCCACCTGCTCCCAGCTGCCGGGCGTCAGGTAGGCCCCCAGGTCGATGACCCTTTCCTCCAGTTCCGTCAAGGATGCCAGACGATGCTCCGCGTCCGGACGGATCAGCGTGCGCCAGGTCCGGCTGTGGCCCTCACCCACGGTGATGGTCACCTCTTCGCCCGGGGCGAAGGGCACCAGGGGCGTGAACAGCACGGTGTCACCGGCCGCCGAGACATGCCACTGACCGCGGGCGCGCAAGCCCGTGGCCGAGCCGCGCACCGTCAGGGCGGTTTCGGGATCCAGCAGAGTGGCCGAGCCCATGCGCACCCCGAAGGGGCCGCAGGGTCCGGTCTGCACCGAGCCATGGGCCGGGAAAGTTTCCAGAACCTGGGCCACGGTCGGCAGGGCGCCCAGCACCAGGATCAGCAGCAGGAAAAGCATGCGTTGGTGGAACCGGATCATGGCCGAACCTCCCCGCCCAACTGCCGGGCCTTGGCCAGCAGCGCGCGGGCCTCGGTGTTGTCGGGTTCCTCTTCCAGGGCCACCTTCGCCCAGGCGGCCATGGTCCTGAAATCGTTCTGGCTGAAGGCCACGCCGGCCAGGCGCAGGACCAGAGCCAAGGAATCGTCGCCCCAGTCGCGGGCCTGCTCGAAGCGGTGGCGCGCCTCCTCGTAGCGGCTCTGGGCCAGAAGCACATCTCCCAGCACGGCAGCCACCTGGGGCTGAGGCCGGCCATCGGCCAACATGGCGCGCAGGGCGTCACCAGCCTGTTCCAGATCGCCCTCCCGGCGGCTGAAGGCCACCCGCACGCGCAGGGCCTGATTCTTCTGGCGCGGGGTCAGGGCGTCGGCGTGGTTCAGAAGGTGGTCGGCCACCAGGCCGGCCTCACGCAAACGCCCCTGATGATGCAGCCGGTGCATCCAGACCGACAGCCAGGCCGTGTCCAGATCTCCCAGAGCCAGCACCTCGTTCACGGCGTGCGCGTCGCGGGCCTTTTCCAGGTTGCGGATGTTCCGGCGGGCGGCCACGATGTCGGCCCGACCGGGCTCCACCATGGCGGCCGTGTCCAGCTTGGCCAGCGCGGCGGGCACCTTCTCCGCGGCGAACAGTTCCAAAGCCTGCTGCAGAAGATGGGTCCCGGTACCCCGCCGGGCGGCGGTCAGGGGTTTTCTGAATTCCGTCGCGCCGGCCCCAAGGGCCGCCGTTTGTTCCTGAAGCTGCAGCATCTCGGTCCAGTCCTGATCCATGCGCGCCAGCTCGGAGGCGACGAAGGTGGCCAGTGCGTCCGCGGTCCGGGCGTCTGGATCATGGGCATCACCCCGCGGGCTGCCCGCCCCACGCAACTGGCTGGTCAGGCGCACGCGGGTTTCCAGGCGGGAAGCGGCATTCTCGGGAGCGGCGGCCTGCTCCAGCCAGCGATGCACCGCCGCCGGCCGGCCGGCGGCCACCAGGGTGCGGATCTCCTCCAGCCCCGGACCCAAGGCCATGACCCGAGCCGCCAAGTGGCGCAAGCGGGTCTCTTTCTTTTCGGGCGCGGCCTCCAGGGCGCGGGCCAGATACTCCATGGCCGCGAGCCAATCGCCCTGGGCGGCAGCTTGGTCCCCGGCCCGGGCTTCGTCACGCCAGTGGGACAGACGAATGTAGATGATGTCCTCGTCGTATTCGGAGGTCAGGGTCCGGCAGCGATCGAACCACTGGTTCATGGCCTGGTATTGACCTTCGGCCCCATATAGAACCCCCAGGCTGTAGGCCACCCAGGGTTCGGGCTGGGTCCGATAATTCCGGGTGAGATTGCCGATGGCCTGTTCCCTGTTGGCCAAGTCCAATTCCAGCAACTGCTTGGTTCTATCCGCAGGCGCGGCGCATCCCACCAGCCACAGCAACGTCAGCAGGCTGGACGCCAGCGGCAGAAAATTGGCCTGCCAGGGTCGCCACCCGGAATCGACACCCGATCGCCGGAGGGCGCGGGTTTCTTTCAAGTTTTTGTTATTCAGCATTTTGGACACGAAAGGCTTCCCTTGCCTGGATCGGAGAAACAGGGGCCATCTTCTCTTCAAAAGAGCCGTCTGCACGAATTGTACCCCCTGCAACGGTTTCCGACATTCCCAAAAATTTTTCGCGACCGCCTACCCTGGGCTCTCCTCAGCAGTGTCTCTGCCGGCCAGGATTTCCCGCAACGCCTCCTTGAGCTTCCGGGAAGAAAAAGGTTTTTCGACCCGGGCCAAAAACCCAAAATCCCGATAGGTGGCCAGAACCGGGTCCTTGGAATAGCCGCTGGCCACCATGATACGCGCCTGGGGATCCAGGGCGAGAATATTCGCGGTGGCCTCGACCCCGCCCATGTCACCGGGCACCGTAAGATCCATGATCACGGCGCTGGGTGGACGGCCCCCTGCCAGCATGCGGCGGTAGGCGTCCACCGCGGCCCGCCCATGGCCGCAATCCACCACGGAATACCCAAGGCGGGTCAGTATCATGCGCAAGGTGCCACGCACCAGAGGGTCATCATCCATGATCAGGATGGTGCCTCCCGTCTTCGCCGACCGCGCATCTTCCGGTGTCGGGAGCATCGCCTCATCGGCGGGATGACACCCTTCCCGGGCCTCGGTATCTTCCGCGCCTTCCAGGAGCACCAGCCGCCCCATGTCCTGGCCGAAGCGATCGGTCAGAGGAAGACTTCGCCGGTCCACCGGCAAAGCCAATTCCCGCACGCCCCGGCCTTCCAACTCTTTCGCCTTCGCCCCAAGCATACCTGCCGCCCCGGCATTGGCCAAAGCGATGCGGCCGTCGGGATGGATCAGCAACATCCCCTGGTCCACGGCCCCCATCACGGCCTCCAGCTTACGCCGCTCGCGCCGGGTCTCGTCTTGGGCCTTCTTCAGTTGGGAGATATCCACGGACATCCCTCCCAGAGCGTAGACTCTACCCGCCTGATCATGCAAAGGGAACTTGAAGGAATGAAAGGTCATAACACCTGGAGCCAGAGGCAAAGTTTCTTCGAAGGCGCGGCCCTTCCCGGCCTGCAGGATCGCGGTATCCTGCTCCCGGAAAATCTCCGCCACCGGAGGAGGAAAAATCTCCTGATCCGTGTGGCCGATGATCTCCGCGCCCGATTTTCCCGTGAGGTGTTCAAAAGAAGCATTGACCAGAATATAGCGCAGATCCGTATCCTTGATGAACAGAGGCTGCGGCGTCTGGTCCAGCAGGCCCCGCAGTTGGCGTGTCAGCCGGCGCTGTTGACGGGTCCCCTCCTGGTGGGTGTCTTGCTCCTGGTGGGTGTCTTGCTCCTGGTCCGCGGTCTTGCGCGCGTCGGTCTTTTCACGCGCCAACCTCTTCGAGCGGCGATGGCCCAGCCACCAACCCAGAAGCCCGCTCCCCAGGGAAACCAGGGCGTACGGCAGGAGCAACCAACGGGAAGGCATCAGACCACTCCTTCAAAAGAAACCGCGCCCGGTAATCCCCGGACGCGGTCCAACCAAACCCAGAAGTTCCGGTTCGATGTTCAGCCTTGCTTACCGGCCTTGATGCGGGCTTCGGCCCGGCTGACGGCCAGACGGGCGCGCTCCCGATCCAGATCCTTCTCCATACTTTTCAGCCGTTTCCGCGCGCGGTCCAAGGCTTCCTCGGCCCGCAGGATATCAATCTCGCTGGCCAGTTCACAGGTGGCGGTCATGACGTTCACCTGGTTGTCGCTGATCTCCACGAAACCCTCGCCCACGGCGAAATGCTTCTCGCTGCCGCTTTCGTCCGTGCGCAGAAACACGACTCCGGGCACCACGCCGCCCACCAAGGGCGCGTGGTTGGCCCACACGCCCAGGTAGCCGTTGGTGCCGGGAATGGTGGCGCTGAGGGCCTGGCCCTCGTAGGCCGTCTTGTCCGGCGTGACGATGTTGACGGTGAAGCTCTTGGCCATGTTTCCAACCTACCTCGTGATCTTCCTGCTTGTCGGCCTACCGGTCTCTCAGTGTTCCGCCTGCATCTTCTCGTAGTTTTCCAGCACTTCCTCGATGGCCCCGCACATGTAGAAGCACTGCTC
>PDQT01000105.1 GCA_002747875.1 bacterium DOLZORAL124_64_63 | reverse complement strand
AGGCGTTCTTCGAACCAGTCGGACATCTCATCGAAATGCCGGCGGGCGGAGGCGGCCAGTTCCGGATCCGCGCGGTGCATGATCCAGCACACCAACTCCTCACGGATGCCGTTGTAGAACTCGGGGTGGTAGCGCCCGAAATCCACCAGCAGGCGGAACAGGTCTTCGAAAAGCCGTCGGGTCCGCGGGGCCGCCGGCCAGGACAGCTGCGTGCGGTAGATGAACAGGCGCTGACGGAAGGCGAGCAGGCGCCGCGGTTCAATGCTGGCTCGGCTGATGGCCTCGAAGCTGGTCTCATCCAGGAAGGGTTTGCCCGACTCGATGAAGGCGGGCAGGAAACGCAGGTAATCGGGGACGGGTTGGTCCAGCACCAGCAGCTGGTAGGCCCGGCAGCGGACGTTCTTGTCCGGGTGGTTGGCCAGGGCTTCCAGTCGGCGGCGGATGATCTCGCCCAGGCGGCTACCCACGTGGGTCAACTGATCGTTCAGATCCCGGATGGCGTCCAGCGCCTGGTCCGAGGGGCCGAAGAGGGCGCGCACGCACTGAGCGTTGACCGCATCCAGAGCCAGCTCTCCTTTCTTCAGGAGGGGGCTGGTCTCTTGCGCGTCGGTCTCGCGCGCGGGCAGGATGACCTGTTCGCCGAAGGCGGCACATTTCGTGTCCCAGCCCAGCTTGCAGGGGCAGAAGGCCATCAACTGGGGGTTGGCCAGCCAGAGCAGGGGCTGCCGGCTGATCAGGCCCAGATCGATCACCTCACCTTCCAGGTGATACTCCAGATCCCCGATGCGCACGCGGCCGTGGCCCCCGGTCCGGATGGTCAGACTCCGATCCATTTCCCGGTTGAACAGCCCGGTCTCGCTCTTGACGATGGCATCATCCAGCACGCCCAGATCGCGGTTGAACCAGCGCGGCACCAGCACCCGGTAGCCGCCCACCCGGTATTCCCGGGTGTTGCTCTGGTAAAGGTCCTCGATGACGGCGGCGAAGTTCTGTTCGATGACCTTGCGCCGGTACGAGCCCTTGGGAGTCAGCTCATCCCTTTCCAGGGAGAAGTCCCGGTCCAGGACCGTGAAGTTCACCACCCTCTCGAAAGAGGGAAGTTCCGGATTGGCGGTGGTCACCAGGCGGTTGAAATATTCCCGCCTCTTTTCCTCGGAATTCAGGGAGCGCAGCACCTCGTCCTCGGTGTCGGGCACGATCAGCAGGGTGTTGTAGCTGCGTCCGTCCCCCGCCAGGAAGGTGCGCTTGATGCCGGGCACATCGTCGAACAGGCTCTCCACCTTGCGGGGGGCCACGGTCTGGCCGCGGTTGTTCTTGTAGATGTCCTTGATGCGATCCACGATTTCCAGATGCCCGCCGCCCACTTCCTTGAAGAGATCGCCGGTGGCCAGCCAGTGGTCGTCGCTTTCGGGCCGCGCCACGGTCAAATCGCCGGCAGGGCCTTCCTGGGGCAGATAACGGGCGATGTAGGGGCCGGCAATTTCCAACTCGCCCAGCTTCCCCAGGCGCACCTCGGTGCCGGGCAGGGGCACGCCCACGGAACCGGCCACGTAGTCCTCGGGTGGGGTCATGGTCAGCCCGCCGGTGCCCTCGGTCATGCCGAAGCCGCTGCACAGGGCCACGCCGCCGCGGTGGTAGAAACGGAAGACCTTGGGATCCAGGTACCCCGCCGCCGAAAGCCCCCAGGCCAGACGCGGCCCCACCACCTGCCGGAAGGCCTCGTCGGTGCTCAGCTCGCCCCCGGATTCGGACGCCACCGCCAGCACCCGATCACGCAGCTGCACCCAGCGCACGGGCACGCTGATCAGGGCCGTGGGGTGGACCATCTGGAGCTGGGCGATGAGGGTGTCCGCGCTGGGGTTTCCGCTGAAGACATAGGTGCCGCCCCAGAAGATGCTGCCCAGCATCTCCAGATAGCGCCCGAAGGTGTGGTACAGGGGCAGGTAGCAGAGCATGACCTCATCGCGGCCCACCTCGGGCAGGGCGGCGGCGCGGCCGTAGCGTTTGCTCACCAGGTTGAGCTGGCTGAAGGCCACCCCTTTGGGTCGGCCTGTGCTGCCGCTGGTGAACATGATGGTGCTCACCTCGCGCATGGTGCGCCGCCGTCGCGCGGCCAGCACCTCGCCGATTTCCGCGGCGTCCATCATGCCGCGGTATTCCTCCAGCAGGCAGATGTTGTCGCGCCCGGCCCGGGCGCAATCGTTCAGGGTGAAGATGATGAAGGAACGGCGTGTCTTCTCGCGGATGGCCAGGAGCCGCTCCAGCCGGTCCGGGTGGTCGCACACGGCGCAGGTGATGTCCAGCCGATCGAAGATCCAGACCAGGTTGTCGGTTCCGAAATGCACGTTCAGGGGCGTGACGAAGATGTCGTGTGTCAGGCAGGCCAGATCGCAGCTGGCCGCGGCGATCCCGTTCTCGCAGAGCAGGGCCACGCGCGGGCCGTCCCCGGGGGGGGGCTCCTGGTCCGCAAGCACCCCGTGTTGCAGGAAGACGGCGGCGTTGCTGCGCACGCGCTCCAGGATACGGCGGTAGCTCCAACTGCCGGCGCCGGTTTCGCTCAGGTCCTGGAAGAGGATGCGCTCGGGGGTGCGCCGGGCCCGCTGGGCCAGCAGATCCCCCAGATCGAAGTGGATATCTTCCACGATGCGGAAGGTGGTGTCGGCCCAGCGCCGGGCCGTGGCCCGGTCATCGGCATACAGGGCGGTCAGGAAGCGCGGGTGCCGCGTCTCCTCCAGATATTCCTGCCAATCCTCGCGGGGCAGGGCGGCGCAACCCTCTGCGGCCAGCACTTCCTCGACCCACCGCAGCAGAGGCAGAGCCTCGGCGGTCTCCAAGTTTTGCGGCGCGTCCCGGAAAACTTCCATCAGCCGCCGGAACTCTCCACGCCGATCACTCATCTTCGGGGTTCTCCTCAAGGGTGCTGACCAGTCGGTACCCCACGCCGTGCACCGTGAGGATGTGCGCCGGTTGGCGGGGATCTTCCTCGATGATCTTGCGCAACGAGAGGATGAAATTATCCACCGTGCGGGTGGTGGGGTAGGCCCCGAAACCCCAGACCCGGTCCAGGATGGTCTCCCGGTCCACGGGCTCGCCCTCGTGCTCCTTGAGCAGGCGCAGGATCATGATCTCCTTCTCTTTGAGATCGATGGTCTTGCCGTCCTTGGTGGTGGCCTGGAAGGCCCGCAGGTTCACCGCGGCGCGCCCGATCTCCAGCATCTGCGGCACCTCCCGCCCTCGGAACCAGTCCTGGCGCCGGAAGATGCTCTTGATGCGGGCCAGCAGCTCATTCAACTCGAAGGGCTTGCTGATGTAGTCATCGCCGCCCTCGTCCAGGCCGCGGATACGGTCCTGGCCGGCGTTGCGGGCCGTCAGGAAGAGGATGGGCACCCGGTCGCCCTCACGCCGGATATGGCGGCACACCTCGAAGCCGTCCATGCCCGGCAGCATCACGTCCAGCAGGATCAGGTCCACACCGCCGCGCCGCCACAGCTCCAGGCCCTCTTCACCGCTGCCGGCCACCAGGGGCTCGTAGCCTTCCAGGTCCAGGTTGATCTGCAGCCCATCCGCCAGATGGGCATCGTCTTCCACCACCAGAATTCGCCGTTTCATGCCTTTTCTCCTTTATGGGCCGGGAGCATGATGGAGAAGGTGCACCCTTTGCCCTCGTCGCTGTCGATTTTGATCTTGCCGCCCATGCTGGTCACGTTGCGGCGTACCAAGTACAGGCCCACCCCGGCGCCCTTGTCCGGCCGGGCATTCCTGCTGTCGCTATAAAAACACTCGAAAACCTTGTCGTGCAATCGCCGGGGGATGCCGCGGCCGTCGTCCTGGACGGTCAGCAGGTTCCAGTTGCGCCGCCGCTCCAGCTTGACGGTGACGCGCACACCCGGATCGTTGTGCCGGATGGCGTTGACGATGAGGTTGCGCAACGTCAGATTGAAGGCCACTTCCTGGCCTTCGGTCCGGACCTGGGCCTCGCTTTCCAGCTGGATGACGGCCCCGTTGTCCCCGGCAAAGCCGCGCAACTCATCGATCACCCCCTGGGACAGTTCCTTGAGGTCCATGACGACCCGGGGCCCGGGCCGGAAGGTGTCGGCCGCGCTGAGGGAAAGGACCTCGTCCACCAGGTGCTCCAGGCGCCGGATGTCCTGGACCATGCGGCCGCGGATGCGCTGTCGGTTCTCCTCGCTGAGCCCCTCGCGCCCCAGGGTTTCGGTGTAGAGCTGCAGGCTGGCCAAGGGGGTTTTGAACTCGTGGGTGGCCCCGGCCAGGAACAGCTCCCGCGCCGCCACGAAGCGGCTCTCGCTGCGCCAGCTGAGCACCAGGATGGTGCTGCCGGCCAGCAGCAGGACCATGAAGGTCAGCCCCTCGTACAGGAACATGTTGCGCACCCGGCGCGCCTTGTCCTCGGCTGCCTGCATGTAGGCGGGATCGATCAGCACGTTCATGCCCTGATCCGTCTCGCGGAAGATCAGGTGGGGGAAGTTGTCGCCCAGGTAACGGCGCGGATCGGACAGCATCTGCGGGTTGCTCTGCAGCAGGAAGATGGCATGCATCCGGTCGGTTTGCTGCTTCTGCCGCTCGAACTCCAGGCGCGCGTCGTTCTCCATGGTCAGGAAGTAGACCCACCACACGCCGATAAACAGCAGCAGTGTCACCAGCACGCCGTAGATGATCCCTCTGCGCTTGTTCATGCCCGTTTCCTATTGGTATTCCCGGCCCAGGATGACACTGACGATGATGGCACCCACCGCCAGCGGCGCCACGAAGCGGATCAGCAGGCGCCAGCCCCGGAACCAGGGATAGGGGCCGTGGCCTTTCTCCAGTTCCTCCAGAGTTTCCCCGGCACCCATGAACCAGCCCACGAAGACGGCGATCAGGAACCCGCCCACCGGCAGGAACCAGTTGCTGGCAAGATAGTCCATGGTGCCGAAGACGCCCGCCGTGCTTTCTCTGCCGACGAAATTGATGTCGGTCAGGGTGGCGTTGGCCCCGAAGCTCAGGGCATTCAGCACACCGAAAACGGTGATCACCGCGCCCATGGTCAGGGTGGCCCGCCGGCGGGACCAGCGCAGATCGTCGATGGCGTAGCTGCTGATCACCTCCAACAGGCTGATGGTGCTGGTCAGAGCGGCGAACCCGATCAGCAGAAAGAAGATGGCGTTGAAGAAACCGGCCGCCGGCAACTGCGCGAAAACCGTGGGGACGGTGGTGAACAGGATGGTGGTGCTCTTGCTGACCTCGATGTCCGCGCTGTTGATGATGCTGAACATGATCACGCAGGCCATCAGGGCGATGAGCGTATCGAGCAGCGATATCTGGAAGGCGGCCCGGGGGATGCTCATGTTCGCGCCGATGTAGCTGCCGTAGGTCAGCATGGCGCCCATGCCCAGCGACAGGGTGAAGAACGCGTGCCCCAGGGCCTCCAGGATGGAACCGGTGGTCAGGGTGTGGAAATCGGGACGGAAGAGGAAGCGCATGGCCTCGCCGAAGCCGCTGGTGGTGGTGCTGTAGCCCACCAGGATCAGCAGGATCAGAAAGAGCGAAGGCATGAGGATCTTGGCGACCTTCTCGATACCCTGCTGCACGCCGAAATAAACGCATACCGTGGTCAGCCCCATGAACAGGACATGGTAGAAGACCTGGAGCGGCCCGCTGGTCAGGAACGCGCTGTCGAAGTAGGTCTGCAAGCCGTGGGGGTCCTGGGCCAGCCGCGTCAGTTCTCCGGTCAGGGAAAGCCAGGTGTAGTGGATGGTCCAGCCGGCTACCACGCTGTAGTAGCTGAGGATGGTGAACCCGGCCGTCATCCCCAGAGCGCCCACGCCGGACCAGAGCTTGCCTCCGGAGCGTCCCCTGCCCAGGGTGCGGAAGGCGCCCACGGGGCTCAGTTGCGAGCGCCGGCCAACCAGGATCTCGGCGATCATGATGGGAAAGCCCACCAGCATGACCATGCCGATGTACGTCAGCACGAAGGCCCCGCCGTTGTTCTCGTGGGTGATGTAGGGGAATTTCCAGAGGTTGCCCAGCCCGATGGCGCTGCCGGTGGCCGCCAGGATGAAACCCAGCCGACCACTCCACTGTCCACGCGATTCTGCCATGGTTTTTCCTTGTTCGAACACTTGCCATTGCTACGGTGAGTCGCCATGCAGGGGGTGGCGAGGTGCCACCTTAGCGGAAATCAGGGGGTTTGGCCAGCGTTGAAGGAGGGGTGTGTTGAGGGGGGGGTGGGCCGGTAGCATATGGCTTGTGTGCCCCGGGGACAGCACCCGTATGAATGAAGGCCCTGTTTTGAGGCTGGAATTCATGTTGAGGCTGGATTGATGGATTCCCATGTCAGGGGCCGGATTCTTTGTTCCTCTTGGCTTTGATTATACCCCTGATGCCGCTTATCAACATAGGGATCGTGCATAAGATGGCTAAAAAAAACTTCTATTATGCAACGTTTTGGCTGCTAATTCCGAGTCGAAATCTCATGTACTTCCATGAGAAGTTCGAAATTCTCTTTAGATCGGAACGTTTTGCCGGACACGTTTTTTACTTCAAGCCCTATGGAAACACAATCTTTCGGACCCGCTTTTACAAGACTCGCAAATGCTTCAAGGAGAATACCAATTTCCAAACACTGCCCAGGATTCAGCGGCACCGGTATGGTTTCCTTCCCAAAGAAATCGGCCATGTATTGCGGAACACGCCTCTGGTCTCCGAGAAACACGAAACTCTCACGATCGAGAATTATTGGCGTTTGCCCTGCGTTGACAACCCGAGCAATCATAATCGGATCATCATTGGGCTCTGTAAACTCGTCTCTAAATCGCTTATCCCAGTCAGTGAAAAATTCAAACCCAAGCTGCATCCTACGCTCCCAACGTGTGAGCGCAAATGTTAGGGCTGCAAGAGCGAACCCGGCCAATCCAATATAATCGGCTATGCTCAACGACTCACCTCATTCTGCTGAATAACTACAATTTGCCATTTAATCAACTTTCTTGCGGACGGTCAAGATCTTCGACAGATCTTCGACAACAGGACCGTCTTCAATCACTGGAACCTGGAACTGCCGGGTGCGGCCGGGTGGGCACCTCAGTTCAATTTTGACGAACCCCGGAACATTTCGGTCCCGGTGTTTCTGATGCTCCTGGATAGAATTACCTGCGCTTCTTAGCAATTGCCGGTAACCCTATCTAGCCTGAATTATTCATGAATAATAAATGACGAAAGCCTTTCGAGCGGATAAACTAGCTTTACCACAAACAGTTACACCACTCAAAAAGGCTTTCGTATGCGCTATTCTACAAAACAGTCTGTTCTTTTTCCAGAACTCATTTCCAAGCCCGCAATCGTCGCCTTCGATGAGCCTGAAGTTACCAGCGACGGTGGCGCTTTGTTGCTCAAGGCTGTCGATGGTCAGATGGGTCTAACCGAGCACTTGGCCGCTGTCCTTACCGATCCCCGCGAACCCGGAAGATCCGCCATTCCCTGCGGGACATGCTCCGACAACGCATCTTCGGCATCTGCTGTGGCTATGGCGACACCAACGACACCGCCCGCTTGAACACCGATCCCATGCACAAACTGCTGCTGGACCGTGACCCCATCGACGGTGATGACCTAGCCAGCCAGCCCACCCTGAGCCGCTTCGAGAACCGCCGCCGCCTGGTGGACTTGTACCGCATGGGCATGGCCCTGGTCGAGACCGTCATTGCCGCCCATCGCCGCCGCCTCCGGCCCAAAGGATGCAAGCTGATAACCTTGGATCTCGACCCCACGGACGATCCCTGCCACGGCACCCAGCAACTGTCCCTGTTCAACAACCACTACGGCAACTGGTGCTATCTACCAATGCTGGCGTTTGTCTCGTTCGATGACGAAAAAGATCAGCACCTGCTGGCGGCGATGCTCAGGCCAGGCACCGCCCACGCCAAGGTCGGTGCCGTGTCCATGATGAAGCGCTTGATCCCGAGACTGCGTCAGGCCTTCCCCAAGGCGATGATCCGCGTTCGTCTTGATGGTGGGTTCAGTTGTCCCGAGGTGCTTGACTATCTGGACGGAGCCGGAGTGCAATATCTCGTTGGTATGAGGAAGAATAGCGTACTGGAGAA
>PDQT01000068.1 GCA_002747875.1 bacterium DOLZORAL124_64_63 | reverse complement strand
GCGAGTGTTCCTTTGGACACGAACCATCTGGAGCGTCAGATCCGGCCGATTGCCGTTGGGCGGAAGAACTGGCTTTTCTGCTGGACCGAGGTGGGGGCGAGGTACACGGGAGTGGCCCAGAGTCTGATCTCGACCTGTGTTTTGCATGGTGTTGATCCGTACACTTATCTGGTTGATGTCTTGCAGCGTTTGGAGAGCCATCCGTCGGGTCGGGTCCGTGAGTTGACGCCCCGGGTCTGGAAAGAGAAGTTCGGGGGGAATCCGATTCCGGATGCGTTGCCTGCAGGTGTGGTGCTGCGGCGCTGATTGCTTGTCGACCGATTATTTTATGGGATATCAAAAGCGGGGGGAAGACGGCGCAGAATGATCGGTTACCAATAAATAACATCAGCCGTGTCATTATAGACCCCCTGTCTAGCGCACCAGCATCAGGCGCCGGGTTAAATGCTGCCCGGTGGCCGATCGCCGCACGAAAATGGAAAAGCCGAACTCTGAGGCCAGAGATATCCACTCTTCCCTCTACCGGAATCAACGGTAAAGCGCCTTCACCCCATCCAGAGCTATCCGCTCAGTCGGAACAGGACCGTCTGCCAGCGGCAAGAAATCCACCGTGAACTCTATATCAGGGTTATCATTGCCATCAATTATGCGGGCAGCGATCTCTTCCTCATCGGTAGTGCCCCAGTAGTTGTTCTCCATGTTTAAGATTTCACCGGGATACATATAACCACTAGGATCTTCTCCTTTCAGGTACAAGCCATCCCCGAGAACAAGGATATGGTTGTTATGAAAAGCCGAGGCCCCCGGAAGACCATTACCTATTATGGCAAAACACACAAAATCCGAAGTTATGATGTTGTTCTCAAAAAGAACCTGGTGACGTGTACGCAGATACACGGCACCATTACGGATTCCCTCCGGCCCATCCACATATTCAAGCACGCAATCCCGGACAACGGAGGGGCCGTTTCGGTCAAAAGAAGCTCCATATGGACAACACGTGATGGTGCATCCGCTCATATCTATCCGTGCACCATCCCAGATCCACACAGCCACTGCGTTTAATTCCCATTTACCATCAAATGTGGAATTGCGGACAATAAAATGAGTGTTGGCATAGCCAGCACTTATCCCATACCTAAATCCTGAAAACTCACAATCCTCGATAACTAAGCCGCGAACTCTAAAAAGGCTAACATCTTCCCTCAGGTTATAAAACCGGCAATTGCGGATATAGCCCTTCTCGATATCTGCCGCCAGAATGCCCTCAGTGTACTGTTGAGGATGGTCTCCCAAGAATTCACAGTTCTCAACCTCAATTTCGGGTATATGAAGATGGATTCCTCTCCCCCATTGGGCATAAAAGCCCAGATTTTCGACATGAATCGACTGACTATTCCACGGTCTGATCCCAATTATATACGGATGACCAGTTGCATCCTCTACCCCAATGATAGTCTCAGTGGGGCCTGAACCAATGAAACTCAAAGACTTATTCCAAACTCTAACACAGGTGCCAAAATCATCATTGGCATAAACATGGTACTCTTCATACCGACCAGGACCAATCTCTATGACATCACCATCCGCCGCAGCATTCACCGCGTCCTGGATCACCGTGAAATCACCGCTACCGTCCTTGGCCACGGTCCAGGTCGCGCCCAAAGAAGTCCCGGCAAGTATCAAAGCTAGAGCAATAAATAACATCAGCCGTGTCATTATAGACCCCCTGTCTAGCGCACCAGCATCAAACTCCATGGCACTCCAGCACTTGATGGACCGGAAACATCTGTCCCCACGGCAAGGGCGTCAGCCATCGACCCAGGGTGATCTGAGAGCCCTGTGCCCACCAAAATCCGGGTGAAGACAACCATCTGATCATTATCATACCACATAATACCGTTCAATGCATGGTTTTCTGGGTGTGTTTTCTGGGACTTCCACGCGAATGGCCAGAAAACCCGTATCCCCTTCGAACTCCAGCCCCGCCAAGCCCAAAATACTAAGGGGATCGCTCCAGGCTGGGGTGTGACCCAACGCCAGGAGGAGCACAATGGTCAGGACTAATCCATTATTTATTCCGATATGGCTTTTTCATTTTTGCCCTCCAGTTTTCCTGGGTTGGGGCCATGATTTTGGTGTGTTGGGCTTTCGGATGAACGTGGCGGGCATTCGGTGATGTTGATCGAGTCGTGGTGGCCGTGAAAATCGAAGGTTATCGGGGTTTCTGGAAGGGAATCGCCCAATTTAGGTGGTACTGATCAGGGGCTGTTGGCAATCCACAACGGATCCGGCGCGCGCGAAACTTCACAGTGACTGAAGCATCCCAACACCCCAACCCCACCCAAAAATACCCGCCGGCGGGCACCCCGTAATGCAAAAAATCCCCCAAAACCTCCACACACCTCGCCTGGATCAATCCCCTCGACCTCGTGACCCCCTCCATCAATCACTCGGCCCCAATCCCGGCCCAAACCCAACCTAAATCCCCGCCAACCTCCGCACCGGCACCGGCACCCAGCCCGGCCGATGCTCCAGCCGTCCGGCCACCTGCCGGTACAGCCCGTTCAGGATCAGAACCCAGACCACATCTCCGGCCAAGGTGCCCCCGAAGAAGGGAATGGCCGCCGTGAAACAAGCCCCCAAGCCCGCCAGGGTCCTGGGATACATGCCACTGGCCAACCAGACCCCGAAATTGGAAAGCAGGAAAAAGGCCACCGCCCCCAGGCCCGCCGCGGCAATGGTTCCTCCTGGGCGGGATCGCAGCAGACGCCCCAGGAAGGTCTGCACGAAGAACCCCCCATAGACGAAAGGCGTCACGGAGCTCACCACGGAGTAACCGTGGATGCGGGCCAGGGCGGCATCGCCCAGAAACATGGCCACCGCCACCAGCAGCAGGGCCTTGCCCCCGCTCATGGTGCGGCCGGACATGACGGCCGCCGCCCCCACGGGCGCGAAGTTCGGGGGATGGGGCACCACTCTGAACACGACGCAAAGCACGACCATGAGCACGGGCAGCATGAGGACTCCTTACTGGGGCGGTTGGGGGGTGTGTTTGGCGATGGCCTGGATAAAGCCGATGAGCGCCAGATAGGTGCCGGAAGCCGCGGGGTCATCGCCCGCGGCCGAGGCCAGGGACTGGATGGCCCCCGCCAGGTGGGGGGACATGGGCATGGACGCGGGCGCGGAATCATCCGGCTGCTCCCGGACCGTTTGCACCAGGCCCACGAAGCCGCGGCAGTCCGCGGCCAGCCCCAACGGGACAATGGCCAGATGCGCCAGATAAGGGTTCCCCGCCTTGTCGTAGTTGAGAATCCGGGTGGCGCAGGGGCGCTTCTCGGTCACGGCCTGGCGCAGGGTCTGCACCGCGCCGGCATCCGTCCCGGGGCCGTGGAGAAGTTCTCCAGGCGGTTTGCCGAACAAATCCGCCAGCCCGTAGCCGCAAATCTCCGAGAAACCGGGGTTGACCCAGCGTGTGCGGCCTTTCGTGTCGGTCACCACCACGCCGCAAGGCAGGGCATTCAGGATGGCCAGGGGCAGATCGGCCTCCAACTCGCCTTCCCGCGGCCCGGCGGGCGCCGGAGTGTCCGTGGCCGGTGCCGAGGACGCCAGCTCACGGCCCTGGCGGATGATCCGCTCGCGCCCCAGCTGGGCGATATCGCCTATGCGCCAGCCGCTGTCCCGCAGGATGCGGGCATTGCGCAGGACCATGATGTCCTGCTCCGTGTAGACGCGCTGCCCCGTCGCGGTGCGCTTGGGCTCCAGCAGGCCGTAGCGACGCTCCCAGGCGCGCAGCAGCATGGGGGAAAGCCCCGTGCGGGAAGATACCGCCCCGATTTTCATCCCGCGGCTCCTTGCATGGCGGCCAGACCGGGCTTGCCGGTGATGGTGTTTCCTTCCGTTCGGGCCCGGCACAAGATGCCGTGGCGTTCACGGATGCGGGTGGCCTGAGCGGCCACATAACCCGCGGGCGGCGGTGTGAACCGGGCCACGCGGGGGCTTTTGGTGTTTTCTTGATAAGCCTGCAGAACCCAGCGCCGGCAGCCCTGGGCCCATGGGGCCATGGCGTCCAGCCTGGCCGGGTCATGGTAGGGCCAGACCAGGGTGGTGCGTAGCTCATGGTCCAGGCCGGAAGATTGCAAAATATCCAGGCTCCGGCGCAACGCCGCCGGGTCCGCCTGCGGCCCCAGCCAGCGCGGGTACCGGCCGGGTTCGTCCTTCAGGTCCATGGCCACGTAATCCACCAGTTCCCGCGCGATGAGCTGCCGCAGAACATCCGGCCGGGTGCCGTTGGTGTCCAGCTTGATGGCGAAGCCCTGGGCGCGAATCTGCTCCATGAACGCGGGCAGTTCCCGGTGCAGGGTGGGTTCTCCGCCGGAGAGCACCACCCCGTCCAGGCGATTCCGGCGCGTGCCGAGAAAGCGCAGGAATTCCTCCGCGGCCAGAACACCCTGGCCGCGGGGAATCAGTTCGGCATTGTGGCAATAGGGGCACCGCAGGTTGCAGCCCTGCAGGAAGACCACCGCGCTCAGGTGCCCCGGATAATCGATGAAAGAGCATTTCTGCCAACCACCGATCAAGACATGCCTCCATCGTACAGGCCGCGACGACCGAATTCCTTCTTCTTGCCCGGGTTCCACTGCTTCACCGGACGCAGGTACCCGACCACGCGGGAATAGACCTCCGTCGCCTCGCCGCAGGTGGCGCACTCCGCCTGTTCCCCGGCCAGATAACCGTGTTCGGGGCAGATGGAGAACGTGGGGCTCAGGGTGAAGTAGGGCAACCGGTAGTTGGCGCAGACGTTGCGGACGAAGCTCTTGACCGCGGCGGGATCTTCCACCCGTTCCCCCAGGAAGAAGTGCACCACCGTGCCGCCGGTGTACATGGCCTGGAAATCGTCCTGCTGCTCCAGCAGTTCGAAGGGATCGTCATGGGCTTCCACAGGGGGCAGAGAGCTGTTGGAATACACCAGGTCCGGACGCTCCTGGAAGACCGGCATCTCCGGCAGGTGTTCCCGGTCCAGCCGCAGCAGGCGGTACCCGGCGCCCTCCGCCGGCGTGGCTTCCAGGTTGAAGGGGGTGCCCGTTTCCTTCTGGTATTCCGCCAGGCGTTCGCGGATCATCTCCAGCACGCTCAGGCCGAAAGCCCGGCCCTGGGACTCTTCCAGCCCTTCGCCCAACAGGTTCCGGGCGGCCTCTTCCAGACCGATGATCCCGATCGTGGAGAAATGGTTGTGCCAGTAAGAGCCGAACCGTTCCCGGATGCTCTTCAGGTAATGCCGCGCGTAGGGATACAGGCCGGACTCGGTGAAGCCTTCCAGGGTCTTGCGCTTGATGACCAGGCTGTCCCGGGCCACATCCATCAGGGCCAGCAGCCGCCGCCGGAAATCCTCTTGGTCGGTGGCCAGGTGGCCCAGCCGGGGCAGGTTCAGGGTGACCACGCCGATGGATCCGGTCAGGGGGTTGGCCCCGAACAGGCCGCCCCCGCGGTGCTGCAGCTCGCGGGTGTCCAGGCGCAACCGGCAGCACATGCTGCGGGCGTCGTCCGGCGACATCTCCGAGTTCACGAAGTTGGCGAAATAGGGGATGCCGTACCGGGCGGTCGCTTCCCAGAGGGGCTCGAAGCGGGGATCGTCGTAATCGAAATCCGCGTCCACGTTGTAGGTGGGGATGGGGAAGGTGAAGACACGGCCGCGCGCGTCGCCCTCGATCATCACTTCCAGGAAGGCCCGGTTGAAGATGTCCATCTCCTTCTGGAAATCGCCGTAGACCGCTTCCTGCAGCTCGCCGCCGATGACCACGGGCTCGTTGGCCAGCCTGCGCGGCACGTTGAAGTCCAGGGTGATGTTGGTGAAGGGGGTCTGGAAGCCCACCCGGGTGGCCACGTTGAGGTTGAAGACCCATTCCTGCAGGGCCTGCTTCACCTCGTCATAGCTCAGCCCGTCGTGGGCGATGAAGGGGGCCAGCAGGGTGTCGATGCTGGAGAAGGCCTGGGCGCCCGCCGCCTCGCCCTGCAGGGTGTAGAAGAAGTTGGCCATCTGGCCCAGCGCGGTGCGGAAGTGGCGGGCGGGGCGGCTTTCGGCCTTCCCGCTGGCTCCGCGGAAGCCCTGGCGCAGCAGGTCGGCCAGATCCCAGCCCACGCAGTACACGGCCAGCAGATTCAGATCATGGATGTGGAAATCGCCCGACTCGTGGGCCTTGCGCACCTGCTCCGGATACAGCTTTTCCAGCCAGTATTTACGGGTCACTTCGCTGGAGATGTGGTTGTTCAGACCCTGCAGGCTGTAGGCCATGTTGGCGTTTTCGGCCACCTGCCAGTCCGACCGGTCCAGGTAGCCGTCCACCAGGGCGGTCCGCTCGGTGGTCTGCAGCTCACGCAGGATACGATGCTGCTCACGGTACAGGATGTAGGCCCGGGCCGCCTGGCGGTAGGGCGAGGCCATCAGCACATCCTCGACCAGGTCTTGCAGGCCTTCCACCGTGGGCTCTTCCCAGTCCATGGCCACGGCCAGGACCAGCACCCGGCGGGCCAGCTGGGCGGCCTGCTGGTCGTCGAATTCTCCGGTGGCCGCGCCGGCCTTGGCGATGGCTTCTTGCAGACGCTGGGGGGCGAAAGGTTCCCGGGACCCGTCACGTTTGATAACGGCGTTGAAAAGGCGGGTGGTATGGGGTACGGAGGATGCCAGGATTTCCTGGACAGCGCTCGATGTGGTCGTGGCCGGGGTGTTCAATGGGGACTCCCTTCGCAAAATCCATTTGGTGGTTCCATCCACCGCGCGAGGGAAGTCAGGGCCGACATGGCATGACAAGGCAAGGGCCAGCCCGGACCATCGACCTCCCGCGAGGCTACGTGGCCAACCGGCGGGCCTTTGCTGGCTGCGCCGGGTGCGGGCAGGTCTTCGGGCTCACGAGCATGCCGGCCAAGGCCGTTTTCCTACCATCCACCGCTTCCCAGCTGTTGCCAGTGCTTATGGTGGACTTCGTTCTCGATTACCGCTGCGGGGCAGCCCCGGATTTTCACCGGGTTCCCTATTAAACTCCTCGGGGGGACCCTGGGAGTACCAGCACGGCCCACAAGATATTGTGGTTCCGCGTTGGGGTCAATCAAAATATAGTGATTTTTGTGGGCGCGCCCTGGGTTCGGATCATTCCTGAAAAAACAAGATCCAGGGTCAATAATCGAAGCCGCTGCCCCCGATGAATTCCCTGAGCAACGACGTCGGCGGCACCTGACCCGCGTCCATGGGCAGGATCAGGCTGAGCATATCGATCAGGGCCCGCGCCAACCCGTAATTGCGGTCGTCCGGTTCCACGGCGGCCAGGCGGGGTTCGGCCCACAGCTTCAGCACGGCCAGCTCGTAGGTCAGGCCGGAGTTGAAGAACAGGTCGGCGTGGTTCTGGAAGGGGAAGATGTGCTTCTCCTCGCCCCGGCGCACCTTGGGCCAGCGGGCCAGGGTTTCGCTGGCGCTGTAGCCGCGGAACTGGGCGTCGCGCACGATGCGCCGGAAAAGCCGCGTGTCGGTGGTCTTGATGTAGCTGAAGTTGTCGATGTTCATGTGGCACAGGGCCGAGACGTAGATGCGCAACTTGTGGTCATCGTCGATGGCCGCGGAAAGGCGCGGATTCAGGGCGTGGATGCCTTCCACGAGCAGGGGCTGGCCCACCTCCAGGCGGGTGGGCGTGTCGCTGAAGCTGCTCGTGCCGCTGTGGAAGTCGTAGCGTGGCAGGTGCACGGCCTCGCCGCGGAGCAGGGCCCGCAGGTGCTCGTTGAAAAGGTCCACCTTCAGGGCGCTCAAGTTTTCGAAGTCGTAGTCGCCTTCGGCGTCTCGGGGGGTGTCCTCTCGGTCCACGAAGTAGTTGTCCAGGCTCAGGGCGTAGGGGCGCAGGCCCAGCACGCGCAGCTGCACCATCAGGCGCTTGGCGCTGCTGGTTTTGCCGCTGCTGGAGGGGCCGGCCAACAGGATCAGCTTGCCGTCGTCAGGCATGGCGGCCACCTGCTTGCTGGCTTCCACGAAGAAGCGGCTGTGGCGGGCTTCGCCGATCTGGACCAGCTCGCTGGTCCGGCCGTCCACGATGTACTCGTTCATATGGCCCACGTCCTGCACGCCGATCTGGCGGGCCCAATCGGAGTACTCCCGCTGGGTCTCCAACAGCTTGGGCTGGGGGGCGAAGCTCGGCAGACTTTCCGGATCGCCCTTGAGGCCGGACAGCAGCACGAAACCGGGGCTGTCGGGAACCAGCCGGAAGGCGCGCACATAACCGGTGCTGGGCAGCTGGCGGCCGTAGAACAGATGATCGAAACCCTCCATCCGGTTCAGCAGCAGGGATTCGCGGCGCAGGTACTTGGCGGAGATGAAACGGTCCGTCTTGCCGTTGCGCTGGAGCATCTTGAGCAGGGCGCGCAGGCCGAAGTGCTGGGGCGTCAGGCTCAGGTCGGCGGACACCAGGTCGTGCATGCGTTCTTCCAGGGCGCGGATCTGGTCGGGGGAAAGGGGGTGCCCGCCCAGCAGTTCGCAATAGACTCCGCCGGCGTAGCTGAACTGCACGCACAGCTGGCGATCGGGGAAAAGGTCTTCCGCGGCCACGGCCATGATGAAAATGATGGTGCGCTGCAGGGTGGGGTGGGTTTTGCGATCCCGCAGGCGGATCAGCCGCACGTGTTCCTCGCCGTGGACGGCCTCATGCAGGCTGGCGCGCCGACCGTTGACCGACACCAGGACCACGGGGTTGGGCTGGCCCGGATCGATCAGCCCCTGGTGCTGCAGGTGCTGCAGCATGGTCGTTCCCGGTGCCAGTCGGACGGGCTGGTTGTCCAGCATGATTTCGACAAGTCCGGAGGAATCGGAGCCGGGAGGGACCGTGGCCATGGGGTGTCCTTTCGGGGGGAGGGGATCATGCGTCGCTTTTGGCGGCTTTCTTCTCGGTTTTTCCGGCCTTCTTGGCGCGCGAGTCGGTGATATAAAAGCCCGAGCCCTTGAAGTGCAGGCCGGCGCCACCGCTGAGGATGCGCTCCACCTTGCCGCGGCACTGGGGGCAGCGCTGGCGGCGCGGGGCGCTCATGGGTTTGAACTCTTCGGTGATGTGGCCGCACTTGGTGCACTCGTATTCGTAGGTGGGCATGGCCCCCGACCTCCTGATTTTTCGTCCCTGTGGTCTCTTGCGGCGCATAATATGGCATTTGGGTCGGTCTTTCGCCAGTTTGTGCTCCATGGTGTGCCTCATTCGTGATGATTTCTTGTTATAATCCTCAAGACTCAGCTAACAAGACCCAACTAAAAAAGCCCAGCCAATCTGTTTCGCCCGGTCGCCGACCGATCATCCTGGAGAGTTCCATGCGCCCGTTCGTTTCTCTTCTGCTTGTGGCCTGTTTCCTGGTCACCGGCCTGCTTGTCGTCTGCTTGCCGGCCGGTTCCGCTTTGGCCGTCAACACCATCCCCGCCGCCCCGGTTCCGGAGGGCATCCCGTACACGGACGAGGCCGTCGCCCGCCAGCACCGCTACCTCGAATCGATGACCAAGGTCCGGCTGATGGAAATGTTCGCCACGCAAGAGGCCGAACGCACGGCCAACCAGGAACAGTACGACGTCACCTTCTACGACCTGATCATGGATGTGGAATCGTCAACCGAGACCTTGGTCGGCATCACCACCATCGAGGCCGTCGTGCTGGCGGGCCCCTTGAGCACCATGGAGCTGAACCTGCAGGAGAACATGACGGTCAGCACCACCACCTGTGCGGGGCAGGAGGTCAGCCACAACCATGCCGACAACTTGCTGACCGTGAACCTGGATCGGCCCTATGACGAGGGCGAAGAAATCAGCGTCACCGTCACCTACGCCGGGGCCCCGTCCAGCGATTCCTTCGGCTGGAGCAGCTACGGCGGCGCGCCCCTGGTCTGGACCCTCAGCGAGCCCTACGGCGCCCGGAACTGGTGGCCCTGCAAGGATCTGAACACGGACAAGGCCGACTCCGTGGCCCTGCATGTGACGGTCGATGACAACCTGATCGTGGCGTCCAACGGACTGCTGGAGCAGGAGACGGTGCCCGCCCCCGGCAAGAGGACCTACCACTGGCGGACCCGTTATCCCATACCCACCTACCTGGTGAGCCTGGCCATCCATCCCTACGCCGTCTTCAGCGACGAGTACACCGGCCTGGATGGCGAGACGACCATGCCGGTGGACAACTACGTCATCCCCGCCTACCAGGGCCAGGCTTCCGTCGGCTACGCCCCCACCGTGGCCATGATCACGGCCTTTGCTCAGGCTTTCGGGGAGTACCCCTTCATCGAAGAGAAATACGGCCACGCCCACTTCCCCTGGGGCGGAGGCATGGAGCATCAGACCTTGTCCAGCATGACCTATGAATTTTACGGGGCGTATCTGGTGGCCCATGAGCTGGCCCACCAGTGGTGGGGCGATATGATCACCTGCGCGGATTTCAGCCACATCTGGTTGAACGAAGGATTCGCCACCTGGTGCGAGGCCTACTGGCAGGAAGTGCACAACGGCCCGGAGGCCTACCGGGAAGAGATGGCCGACGCCGCCTATTACGGGCCCGGCACGGTCTTCGTGGAAGATCCTGAGGACTTCTACGACATCTTCGACTATTCCCTGACCTACCAGAAAGCCAGCTGGGTGGTGCACATGCTGCGCGGCCAGTTGGGCGACGAGGACTTCTTCGCCGGGCTGCGGCTGTACCGCGAGAACTACCGGTACGGCAGCGCGACCACCGAGCAGTTCCAGGAGATGATGGAGCAGGCCTCGGGGCGGGATCTGACACCCTTCATCCAGCAGTGGATCTATGGTTCCGGTCATCCCTACTACCAGGTGAACTGGAACACCAATCCCGTCCCCGGAGGCACCCACGTGCAGGTGCGGATCGAGCAGCTCCAGCTGGGCCAGGTTTTCGACATGGCCATCGATTTGCGCCTGGAGGCGCTGCTGGGCGGCGAAAGAGTCAGGGTGGAGAACAACCGCCGGGTGCAGTATTACGACTTCACGGTGACGGGTTCCGTCTCGGGTGTGGTCCTGGACCCCGACGACTGGATCCTGTGCGAGGTGACCTACGGCGGGATCAGCGATGTGCCCCTGGCGGCCGCCGGCGCGCCCCGGCTGCTGGCCAACGTGCCCAACCCCTTCAACCCCAGCACCGACGTGCGCTTCGAGTTGCCCGCCGCCGCGGACGTGACCATGGGGGTCTACGATATTTCCGGACGCCTGGTGCGCACTCTGCTGGCCGGGGAAAACCACGCCGCGGGCGTGCACAGCGTGCGCTGGGACGGGCGGGATACCGCCGGCCGGGCCCAGGCTTCGGGCACGTATTTCGTGCGGATGAACGCCGGCGGAGAATGGGGTTTGCGGAAGATCACCCTGGTTCAGTAAATTGGGCGCGTTATGCGCCATCTGATTCTTGCTTCTTTCTTGTGGGCCTTCTCCTTCGGCCTGATCAAGGGCCGACTGGCCGGACTGGACGCCACCACGGTGGCGTCCGGTCGTCTGTTTCTGGCGGCGGTGGCTTTCGCGCCGCTGGCCTGGCGCGCGGGATCGCGGCCCCGCCGCTGGCCGGGTTTCCTGGCCCTGGGCGCGGTGCAGTTCGGCCTCATGTATGGGCTTTATATCGCCTCTTTCACTTATCTGCCGGCCTGGCAGGTGGCGCTTTTCACCGTCTTCACTCCCGTTTACGTGGTGTTGCTGGCCGATGGCCGGGCCCGTCGCCTGGATCCGCGCCACTGGGCGGCGGCCGCCCTGGCGGTGGGCGGGGCCCTGCTGGCGGTGCGTTTCGGTCAGGCGGAGGGCTTTTCCTGGCGGGGCTTTTTCCTGCTGCAGGGCGCCAACCTGAGCTTTGCCGTGGGGCAGCTGCTGTACCCGTGGTTGCGCCGCCGGGAGAGGCTGGCCGATGGCCCCCTGATGGCCTGGATGTACGCGGGGGCGTTCCTGGTCACTGCCCTGGTCGTGCTGTTGCGCGGCGGCCCGGATGGGGCGGGCTGGGGCGCGGCCCCTCTGGTCACGCTGCTGTACCTGGGGCTGATCCCCACAGCGGTGGGTTTCTATCTCTGGAACCGGGGCGCGGCCGAGGTGGCGGCGGGCCCGCTGGCGGTGGCCAACAACCTCAAAATTCCCCTGGCGGTGGTGGTCTCCTGGCTGGTCTTCCGGGAAGACGCTTCCTGGGTGCGGGCCTCCCTGGGACTGGTTCTGGTGGTGGCGGGCCTTTTCCTGGTGCGGCGAGCGCCGCAGAGGTGACCCATGGAACTGAATGTCATCCACGAGGACAACCATCTTCTGGCGGTGCACAAGCCCGCCGGTCTGCTGGTCCAGGGCGATCGCAGCGGCGCCATCGATCTGACGGTGGTGGCCAAGGACTACCTGCGTCGCAAATACGACAAGCCCGGCAATGTGTACCTGGGGCTGGTGCATCGCCTGGATCGGAACGTGTCCGGGGTGGTGCTGTTGGCGCGCACCAGCAAGGCGGCTTCCAGGTTGGCGGCGGCGTTCCGGGACAAGAAAGTGGAAAAGATCTACCAGGCCGTGGTGGCCGGTCGGCCCCATCCGGAGGCCGGCCGGCTGCAAGCCTGGCTGGGGGCCAAGGGAGACGCGCGCGGGGTCACCCGGGCCCGGCGGCAGCCTTTCTCCGGGGCCCGCGAAAGCCTGCTGCGTTATCGCCTGCTGGAGGCCGATCAGGGCCTGAGCCTGGTGGAGGTGCGCCCGGTGACCGGCCGACGGCACCAGATCAGGGCCCAGCTGGCCCTGGCGGGGCACCCCTTACTGGGGGATGTGAAATACGGTTCCCGGCACCGGTTGCCCGATCATCGCCTAGCGCTGCACGCCTTGGCCCTGGAACTGGAGCATCCGGTGGGGGGACGGGCTCTGCGCCTGGAGACACCGCCGCCGCCGGATTGGCCCTGGCCGCCATCTGCCGGCGAGCGGGTAAAGGGGGGCTGATATGACCATGGACGCGGTGGATGTGACCATTGTGGGCGGAGGCATCGTGGGCTGCGCCACGGCCGCGGCCTGCGCGCGCCAGGGCCTGACGACGGTCTTGTTGGAACAGGAGGACGGCCTGGGCCGCGGCATCACCAGCCGCAACAGCGAGGTGGCCCACGGGGGCATGTACTACCCCACGGGCTCGCGCAAGGCGCGCTGCTGCGTGCGGGGAAGGCGCCTGCTGCGAAAGTTCTGCGCCACCGCCGGGGTGGCCTATCGGGAATGCGGCAAGCTGATCGTGGCCACGCGCCATGACGAGGTGCCCGAGCTGGAACGCCTGCTGGAACTTGGGCGGAGCAATGGTGTGGAAGATTTGCAGCTGCTGGACGCCCGGGCGGTGGCCCGCCTGGAACCGGAGGTGCGGGCGGTGGCGGCCCTGTGGAGCCCGCGCACCGGTATCCTGGATGCCGAAGGCGCGGCCAAGGCCTACGGCGCGTCAGCGTCCGCGGATGGGGCCCGGATTCTGACCGGTTGCCGGGTGTGCGGTCTGGAGCGCGCCGGGGGGCTGTGGCGGGTGGCGGTGCGGGCGGCAGGCGAGGGACGGCGCGAAGGCTGGACACATGGGTCGCGCTTTGTGGTCAACTGCGCCGGGTTGGGAGCCGATGCCCTGGCCGCCCTGGCGGGGTTGGACGTGGATGCCCTGGGCTGGCGGCAGATTCCGCTCAAGGGGAACTACTTCCGCATCGCGCCGCGGCACCGGGGGCGCGTCGGGCGGCTGGTCTATCCGGTGCCTCCGCGGGATCACTCCAGCTTGGGGGTGCATCTTTGTCTGGACCTGGCCGGAGGGTTGCGGCTGGGGCCGGATGTGGAGCGCGTCGACTTGAATTCGGTCACGGATCTGGACTACGCTGTGGACCCGGCCCGCGGCGCGGGCTTCTTTGCCGGCGCGTCGCGGTTCTTGCCTTGGTTGCAGCCGGAAGATTTGAGCCCGGACATGGCGGGTTATCGTCCCAAGCTGGCCGTGGACAGCTTCCGGGATTTCATGCTGGCCGAGGGTGCGGGGGATACCGAGGGGCTGATCAACCTGGTGGGCATCGACTCGCCGGGGCTGACCAGCGCCGCCGCCTTGGCCGAGGATGTGGCCCGATTGCTGAGCTGATGGATTTGTTGCGCTGATGGATTTGCTGCGCTGATGGAAAAGATGTCTTGAAACGAAAGAGGCCCGCTGGACCGTGTGGATCGTTTTTGCTCTCTCGGCTGTTTGCGTCCTGCTGATCAGCCCGGCTGTGAACCGGCGGCGCACCGGATCGCGGCATCTTTTTGTGCGCACCGGGCGGCACTGGAAAAGGAACTACGGGCGTCGGGCCTTCCTGCGTCTGGGGTTGGCCCTGGGGGCGGCCGGATTGCTGGCCTACTCCGGAGCGGACGAGGCCATCGAAAACTGGCACCGCACACGGGTGCGCGGCCGGTTCAGTGACCGGTTGTCGTCCTTTCTGAAATACGAAGGTGAGCGGTTCTGGTTCGGGAATTGGGCGCTGGTGGCCGCCCTGGACGCCTGGGTGCGCAGCAACGCGTTCAGCCGCTGGGGCCGGGCCAATTTCGAGGCCATGGTGGTGGGCCTGCCCACCCTGTGGACCCTGCAGCGGGGGCTGGGCGCCAACCGGCCCAGCAGCGAGGACGGCAGCCCGCGCTGGCGGCCCATGCGGGCGGCCAACAGCGCCTCCGGCCATGCGTTTATCTCGGCCGTGCCCTGGCTGACGCTGGCGCGCCGGAACCGGCTGGTGCCCGTGCGCTGGGCGGCGCGGTTCGGCTCCGTGCTGACGGGCTGGTCGCGTCTGAACGATCGCAAGCATTATGTGTCCCAGATCATTCTGGGCTGGACCATTGCCTGGAACGCGGTGTGGGCCGTGGGGGAAAGCGATGCCCCGCGACCGGCCGTCGGGAAAGGGGAAAGCGGATCATGAAAAAGCGTTGGGTTTTATGGGGCATGATGCCGGCCCTGATTTCGACTCTGATTCTGGCCTTGGCGGCCCCGGGCCCGGTGGCGGCCGCGGGTACGGGCGGGCGACCGGCGTTGCCCCTGCGTTCCCTGCGGGATGTGCCGCGGATCGTGTTCCCGGCTCTGGATCGGGACGCCCTGCGTCTGGAGGACGGCCTCGGTCGGGCGGAGGGGGGCGCGCAGCGCTTCGCCATCGGTCAGGACGTGGCGCTGACGCCGCGGAACAGCGGCTCCTGGGTGACGCTGGATTCCGGCGACCGGCTGTGGCGGCTGCGGCTGGCCTGTCCCGGCGCCCTTTCGTTGAATCTGGGTTTCACGCGCTACCATCTGCCCGACGGGGCGGTGCTGCGGTGTTACGCGGCCCATGGCCAGGGCCCCGTGTTGCGTTTCGGCAGCGAGGACAACCGGCTTAGCGGCCAGCTCTGGACCCCTATCCTGGAGGCGGACGCGGTGGTGGTGGAACTGCAGGTGCCGGCCGTGTCCACCGCCAAGGTGGACCTTTTGCTCGGTCGAGTGGGTTGCGGCTACCGCCCCTTGGGCGAGGACCCCGCGGACAAGAGCGGCAGTTGCAACATCGACGTGGTCTGCCCCGAGGGCGATGCCTGGCGGGACGAAATCCCGGCCATCGGCATGTACAGCGTCAACGGCACCGAGCGCTGCAGCGGCGTCATGGTCAACAACACGGCCCAGGACGGCCGGAACCTCTTCCTGACGGCCAACCACTGCCCGGTGTCGGCGGCCAACGCGCCCAGCGTCGTCGTCTACTGGAATTTCGAAAGCCCCAGCTGCGGAGAACAGGGCAACGGGGACACGACCCGGTTCACTGCCGGCTCCTCCTTGCTGGCCGCTTACGGCGGCAGCGATTTCAAGCTGCTGGAGTTGGACGAAAGCCCCGACCCGGCCTACGGTGTGACCTACCTGGGTTGGGACCGACGGGACATTGTCCCGGCCGGGGGCGTGGCCATCCACCACCCCAGCGTCGATGAGAAAAGCATCAGCTTCGAAGAGGATCCCCTCTCGGTGAGCAGCTATCTGGAGGAGGGCGGACCGGGCGACGGCACGCACCTGCGGGTGGACGACTGGGACCTGGGCACCACCGAGGGCGGCAGCAGCGGTTCGCCCCTGCTGGATCCCGCCACCCACCGCATCGTCGGGCAGCTGCACGGCGGGTACGCGGCCTGCGGCAACGACGAATCTGACTGGTTCGGACGCCTGCGCACGTCCTGGGAAGGGGGCGGCACGCCGGAGACGCGCCTACGGGACTGGCTGGACCCCCTGGGCACGGGGGTGGAGTATCTGGAGCGCTTGGGTTATGTGTCGCCGGAGCCGGAACCGGAGCCCGGGCCGTTGCGCATGACCTTCACCAGCCTGGGGCCCAACCCCTTCATGGAGGCGACCACCGTGACCTACACCCTGAACAAGGGGGCCGCGGTGCGCGCCCGCATCATGAACGTGCACGGCCGTCCGGTGCGGGACCTGGGAAGCTTGGGCGGTCTGACGGGACAGAATCCCCTGATCTGGGATGGCCTGGATGATGCCGGCCACCCGGTGCCGGCGGGCCTGTACTTCTTCTTCCTGGAGAGCGAAGGGCAGGAACTTGCCGTGCCCGTCACCCGTCTGCGCTGAGGGATCATTTCAGCAGCATCATGCGGCCGGTGGCGCTGCTGCCGGCCGCGCTTTCCACCCGATACAGATACGCGCCGCCGGGCAGGGCCCGGCCCTGCCGATTCCGGCCGTACCAGGTGATCTGGTTCAGGCCGGTCTGTGTGCGCAGAGCGCGGGAATCCACCAGCCGGCCCGTCAGGTCGTAGACGGCCAGGCGGGCATCGCCGGCCTGGGCGCTTTCAAAGCGGATGGTCGTGGCGGGGTTGAAGGGGTTGGGGTGGTTGCCCAGATCGCGGAAAGCCAGGGCGGGGGCGGGGGCGTCCGAAAGGTTGTCCTCATCCGTGGCCCAGGTGTCGCCGGCCACGGTGTAGGTGGCGCCGCCGTCGGTGACGATGCTGATGTGCCCGTTCAGCACGCGCAGGTCCTGGCTGGACAGGGTGCCGCCTTCGCCTTCTTCGGTCTGGTAGACGAAGTTGCCGTATTGCACCAGGCGGTCCAGCACCTCTTGGGCGGGGTGGCCGTAGCCGTTGTCGCCGACGCTGATGATGGCCACCTCCGACTGCACGGCCTGCATGAAGGCCGGGTTGCTGCTGCTGATGCTCCCGTGGTGGCTGACGTGGTAAACGTCCAGGTCGCCGACCAGGGGCGCCACGCTGGTTTCGATGTCCTCGTAGCTGAGGCCGCCGCCGGTCAGGTCGCCGGCCTGGAAGAAGTCGAAGCCGCCGTATTCCACCTTCAGGCAGACATCGTATTCGTTTTCCTTGCTGCGGTCGTTGTAGGGCGGGGGAAGCTGGTCGTTGCCGTTGAGGGCCAGGCAGGTCACGATCACGCCCTCGCCCAGATCGATGATCTGACCGGGCTGGATGGTTTGCCGCTTGGCGGCCACGGTGGTGGCGTAGGAGTCGTAGGTGGCCGAGGAGTAGCTCCAACCCCGGTCGTACACGGCCTCGCGCACGGGGATGGCCGCGAAGACCTCATCCAGACCGCCGATGTGGTCCGAGTGGTAGTGGCTGGCCACCATGTAGTCCAGGGTGTCGATGCCGACGGATTGCAGCAGGGGCACCACGATGGCGTTCCCGCGTCCGTTCTTGCCGCCGTCGAACAGGAGGGTGCGGCCGCTGGGAGATTGGATGAGGGTGCTGTCCCCCTGACCGACATCGATGCAGGTGATGATCAGGTTGCCCTCGGCCCGGGCCGGGGAACCCAGCAACAGGGCCATGACGGCCAGGCAGAAAGCCCACCCACGGGAGGAAAAGCGGGACGGCAGCATGGTAACGACACTCCGATTATCCGGTTTTAAAGCGCGTATTTGGTGATATTATAGCAAAAAAAGAGCCCATGAAACAGCAAAAATCGCGGCGAAGCCCGTTCTGGGAAAAACGCTGAAAAACCCTTCTTTTTAATTTGTTTAAAATTTGACAGATGCCTACCTTCTCGGAAACTGCCGGCGCATTTCCGCGCCTCACCGCACGTTGTCAAAGGGAGACACAACTATGCAACTGTCGGGTCTCAGATATGGCGCTCACCTGCTGGGTCTGGTCGATTTCCCTGTACCGGAGTTCCTGACCGGTGGAGCGACAGATGGTGCCATCCAGGCGCTGCTGGACAAGTCGGGGAAAATCGTCGTCAAACCGGTTTTCTACGAAGCTGCGGGTAAGAAAGGCAAGGCCGGGCTGATCCGGATCGTCGACAATCTCCACGATGCCCTGGAAGCCAAGCGCGACCTCTACTTCGTGGAGCACAAGGTCGGCAACCGGACGGTCAAGGCCAATGGGGTAACCTACGAGGAGTTCATCGAGAGCGACATCGAGGTTTACTTCAGCATCAGCGAATCCACCGCGACGCGCAAACCCACATTCACCATTTCACCCTACGGCGGTGTGGACATTGAGGAACTGAGCGCGGACAAGATCCGGTCCGTGTGGATCGAACCCTTCATCGGCGTCAAGTCCTTTGATCTGACCAACACCCTCAACGACTTGGGCTGCCCGCGCCACTACATCAGCCCCCTGGTGCAGAATCTGCCCAAGCTGTGGGATCTCTACAATTCCTATGGCCTGTCCACCATCGAGCTGAACCCGCTGCGCCTCAAACGCGTGGGGAACCGCTTCGTGCCGGTGGCCTGCGACCTGAAAGCGGCTTTCGACCAGGATAACCCGGCGTACAAACGCGTGGGCCTGCCCATGAGCATCTTCCAGTCGGGCGTGACGCCGTTCGAAGGGGAGATCAACCGGCTGCGCACCTACCAGGGGCAGAGCGATGTCCTGGAGCTGAACCCCCAAGGCAGCATCCTGCCCTTCATGTTCGGCGGCGGCGCCAACTCCGCAGCCACCGAGACCTTGGGCAACAAAGCCATCTTCTCCTCCGACTTCGGGGGCAACCCGCCCTACGAGAAGATGTACGACATTGCGCGCATCAGCCTGAAACACCACTGGGATGCCACCAACACCATCCTGGTCATCGGTGGCAAGGCCAACAACACCGACATCTACGTTACCTTCCGTGGCATTTTCGACGCCCTGCGCGATCACGTGGCCGAGGTGGGCTGGAAGCCGGTCTACGTCGTGATCGGGCGCGGTGGCCCCAACCTGATCAAGGGCATGGTCTACGCCCGTGACATCCTGGACAGCCTGAAGATGCCGTACCGGATGCTGGGCTACGACACGTCCATGATCCTGACGCTGGAATACGCCAAGAGGATTGACGACTGGTGGCTCCGCGAGGGCCGTGACCAGTACGCCGCCAAGGTCTCGCAATCCGTCTAGCCACCGGCCCTCAAGGGCGAAAAAATCGGAGCACGAAAATGAGACAGCTGAAAACCAAGCCTTTTGATTTCTTCGTCGGTGTCTATTCCCTGGAGGAGCTGGTAACCCGGGACTCCAGGGTGTGCGTCATCAACATCATGGGCAACGAAAGCCGCAAGGTGACGCCCGTTTCCCATGTCTACTCGGGCGGGAACGTGGTGGCCGGCGTGCAGTACGGTCGCGAAGGCGAGTTGGAGACGGCTTTGGGTCCCATCCCGGTCTATCCCAGCGTGCGCGAGGTGATCAAGAGCGGCCACACCTTCGACACCGGCGTCATCTACCTGCCGCCCGCGGCCGTGAGCCAGGCCGTCAGCGAACTGGTCACCTACAACGAGAACCTGAAACGCATCTTCATCGTCACCGAGAAGGTGTCCACCGCGGATTCGCGCAACATCCGTTTCCTTTGCCAGGAAGCCGGCGTGGATGTGGTGGGTTGCAACTGCCTGGGCGTGGCCAACGCCTGGGACCAGGTGCGCATCGGCGGTGCCCTGGGTGGCGACGCTCCGGGCGAGACCCTGCAGAAGGGCACCGTGGCCATCCACTCCAACAGCGGCAACTTCACCACCACCATCACGGAGTACCTGCGCACCGAAGGGTTCGGCATCAGCACCGCCGTCAGCTCGGGTAAGGACGTGTACGTGCACTTCGCTCTGGCGGAATTCCTTTTCGCCGCGCACAACGATCCGCGCACCAAGGCCGTGGCCCTGTACGTGGAGCCCGGCGGGTACTACGAGCGCGTGGCCCTGGACCTGATCGAGGAACGCCGCATCGCCTTCTCCAAGCCCATCGTGGCGTGCGTGACCGGTCGTTGGAAGAAGGACATCACGCGTTCCTGCGGTCACGCGGGCGCCCTGTCCGGCAGCGGCGACGATGCCGAGAGCAAGGAAGGGTGGTTCGACGAGTACTTCGGCGTGGGGCCCTTCGATCCCGCGAACCCGAAGGTCTCGACCCGGGGCGTGCGCGTGGAATCCATCCAGGACATTCCCGCGGCCATGCGGGCGGTCTACGACGAGCTGGGCATGGAGCCCGACTTCCCCTCCCAGGGCGATCTGTCCCTGAAGGTCTGGCTCAAGGACCATGTGGTGACTTTGCCCAAGGAGCTGGAACTGCCCCTGACCGAGCCCCTGGCGCCCTACAACGAGCAGCTGGCCCTGGTCAACAAGCAGGTCGGGGCCCAGTACCTGCGGCGCAACATGTCCGACGCCTCGGGCGCCTCGCGCATGGATCCCGTCACCCAGGTGGCGGAGCTGCACGGTAAACCCATCCTGGATCTGGCCACCCGGACCTTGGAAGAGAACATCTTCTTCTCCCTGGCCAAGACCATGCCGGACAAGGATGAAATCGACACGGTCAACACCCTGCTCAACCTGATGATGCGTCTGGACAGCGGGGAGATGGCCGCGGTGGATCGGGCTCGGGCCAACGGCGCCACGCCCAACGCCTACCTGGCCACCGAGATGGCTTCCCTGGGCGAGAGACCGGTGCTGCGCCGGGCCGGCGAGCTGATCGATTACGTGACCACCATGATCCGCGAGTACGGCCTGGACGAGAAGAACAACGACATCCCCGCGGCCATGGAAGAGCAGATCGTGGCCGACCTGCTGGTCCGCAAGGCGGAAAAGCAGGACGAGGAAACGGCGTTCCTGCTCAAGCTCGTCACGGCCAGCCGCAAGAAGTGCACGGCGTTGCGCGTCTGCAAGCATGTGCTGGCCATGGCCGGTAAGCGCAAGATGGCCGTGCGCGACCTCCAGGCCTTCCTGGTGAGCAGCATCGTGCTGTGCATGATGTGGAAGCGGTTGCTGGACAAGAGCGTCTCGCGGCAGCTGGTGGTGGACATGCCCCAGTATCTGTACTGCATCGCCCGCCTCTTCGCGTGCGCGGTCATCGACCGGGACAACAACAAGACGTGGGCCAAGCTGACGACCGGTCCGCTGGCCAACATGAAGGGGTCCTTCACCAAGAACGCCTTCTCCATCCTGTTCAACACCCGGCCCACCGAGGTGGAACTGACCGAGTTCAAATACCTCATCGGGCTGACGTTGACCAATGGCCCGGGCACCATCTCGGCCAAGGGCGCCAAGGAAAGCGTCAGCGCCCGCAACGCCATCTCCATGGCCTTCGTGGGCTTCTTGGCCAACACTGGGCTGGCCCACGGCGGCAACGGTTTCGAGGCGGTGGAGTATCTGCTGGAGAACTTCAAGGATGTGGACCTGAAGGATCCCGGCAACGCGGACCACGGTCTGGACCTGAAGGCGCTGGCGGCCACGGCGGCCAAGAACTACGGCGTGTTCAAGACGCGGGAGAAGGCCCTGGGCAACCTGCGCCCCCGGCCCATCCCCTGCGTGAACCACCCGGTGTTCAAGGGCAACGCCGTGAACATCGACCCGCGGGAAGATTTCGTGCGCAAGCAATTCGTGGAGCACGGTATTTCCAACGTGTTCCTGGATTTCTACCACGATCTGGTCCAGGAGCTGCACAACCAGGGCGTGACCCGCAACGTGTTCTGCGTGAACATCGACGCGGTGCTGGCCGTGATCGCCTTGAAGCTGGTCTGGAAGAACCGGGCCTCCGGCAAGGTGACCGATGACATGATCAAGAAGCTGGTGTTCACGCTGTTCCTGTTCGGGCGCACCATCGGCGTGTCGGCGGAGATCGCCGATCACCGGGATCGGGGCACGGACATGGATTGCCGGACGCCGCAGAGCAAGCTCACCTATGTGATCTAGTTCTCTGGTCGGTGAAAAGGGAACCCCGGTTGCCGTGAGGTGGCCGGGGTTTTCTTTTCCGTGTGAGAATGCCCGCCGGCGGGTACCCTTGTTTCGTGAGGACGGTGTTGACAGGTCCCGGTGGCTGGTCTTCATTCTTTCAGGTCCGAAGGGGGATATGCGTTGCGGTCCAAGAACGGGAAGAGATGGGAAATGGAGAAGGATATCCTGCTGGCTTTCCGGGATGTTTCCATGCACTACGACCAGGGTGCCGGCCGGGCCACCCGCATCCTGGAAAAGGCCGATCTGGAACTGCGGGCCGCCACGTCGATGGCCCTTGTGGGGCCCAGCGGGAGCGGCAAGAGCACCTTGTTGCATCTGGCCGCGGGCATTCTGACACCCACCGCCGGCCGGATTTTCCTGGCCGGCCGGGAAATCTCCAACCTCAGCGAGAACCAGCGCACCGTCCTGCGCCGCGACAGCTTGGGCCTCGTTTTCCAGTTCTTCCATTTGCTGCCCCATCTGAGCGTGGCCGAGAACATCGCCCTGCCCGCCTGGGTGGCCGGCGTGTCCATGAACCGGGTGGATGAACGCCTGACGCATCTGCTGGAACGGGTGGGCCTGGCCGATCGGCGTGATGATGCCGTCGGCAAGTTGAGCGGGGGCGAGATGCAGCGCATCGCCATCTGCCGCGCCCTGCTGCTCAAGCCGCGGGTGGTGTTGGCGGACGAACCCACCGGCAGTCTGGATGAGAAGACGGGCGGCGCCATCATGGACCTGCTGCTGGAACTGGTGGCCGATGAAGGCGGTTCTCTGCTCTACGTGACCCACGACAAGGACCTGGCCGCCCGAGCCGCCGGCATCTGGCGCCTGCACCAGGGCCGGGTGGTCAAGGAGGCCCGCCCGTGATTCGCCTGGTGCTCAGGAGTTTGCGGCGGCATCTCACCCAGGGGCGGGTTCTTTTCCTGTTCACCGTCGTGGGCGTGGCCCTGGGGGTGGCCAGCGTGACGGCCATCCAGACCTTGAACCAGGGGGCGTTGCAGGCCTTTGACGGCAGCGTGCGCGCCGTCAGCGGGCAGGCTCAGCTGTCGGTCTTGGGCACCTCCCGTTCCTTTGCCGAGACCCATCTGGTGACCGTCCTGGCCGACCCCGCGGTGGCGGCGGCCTGGCCTCTGGTCCGCCTGGACGCGGTCATCGAGGGGCGCGGCAGCGGCGACAGCAGCGGCAACACCACCTTCGTGGATCTGGTCGGTGCCGACCTGCTGGCGCCTGTGCGTTGGCCCGTGGAACGGGAGGAAACGCCGCAGGATCCGTTCGCCGCGGTGCTGGAAGCCATCCTGCAGCCGGGCTGGTTGGCCTTGACACCGGACTTCGCGGCGGAGCAGGGGCTGTGCGTGGGGGACACCCTGCGTCTGGCCA
>PDQT01000174.1 GCA_002747875.1 bacterium DOLZORAL124_64_63 | reverse complement strand
GATCAGCCCACCCACGCTGCTGAGGGCCAGGTTGTTCCAGATGTCGTTGCCTTCGCTGGGGTTGGCATTGTAGATGAGGGGGATCATGCCCGCGACGGTGGTGCCGCTGGTCAGCAGGATGCTGCGCATCTGGATGCGCACTCCGGACATGATGGCCGTCTTGAGGATCTCCTGCCGTACCGGTGCCGCCAGACGCCACAGATCGAAACCGCCCAGGCGGCTCTTGGTCGGCACCTGGTCCGGGCCATAGCCCTCGTTGGCGACGGCCTCGCGCACCTGCAGCCGGAAGCGGTTGATCAGCAGGATGGCGTTGTTCACGACGATGCCGAACATCAGGATCAGCCCGATCCTCGCCGAGGAATCGAATTCCATGTTGGTGGCCCAGTAGATGCCGCCCACCCCGGCCATGGCCATGGGCAATGTCAGCAGCACCAGGAAGGGCAGCACGAAGCTCTCGAACATGGCCGCCATGGCCATGAAGATGAAGATGATGGTCCACTTCAGGGTTTCCCGCATCTGGTCTTCTTCTTCTTCGGTGATCTGTTCGCCGCTGATGTCCTCGGCCGTGTAGCCGTAGGGCAGCTGGATGCCGGCCACGATGTCGGCCAGGTATTTCCGCTTCATGCTGTCGGTGCCGATGTATTCCCAGTTGATCAGCTGGCTGTAGCGCTGGTCGTGGCGGGTGATGCTGGTGATCTCCGGCCGCTGCTCGATGCTGATCAGCCGCCCCAGCCGCACCTTCTGGCCGCCGCTGGTGGTCATGGTGCGGCTCAGGATCTGGTCGTGCTCGATCTCGTCGGTGTCGTCGTAGCTGAGCATGATGCGCTGGTCTTCGCCGTCGACGATCATGTGCCAGGGGGTCTCCACGCCCAGCAGGCGCCGGATGTGCCCCATCACCTCCACCATGCTCAGGCGGTGTTCGGCCAGGGCGGCGCGGTCCAGGATCACCACCGTTTCGTCGTTACCCGGCCGGCTGAAGCGCCCGCCGTCGGTCAGGCGCGGGTTGCGCACGCGGCGGTTGCGGCCCAGCCGGGCCAGCACCCCGTCGCTGATTTTTTTCAGATCCTTGCTGTTGTAGCCGGTGATCCGCACGGTGGAGTTGCTTTGCACGCCGCCCGCGCCCCCCTTGTAATAAGGATCTCCGAAACCGCTGATGAAAATCGTCATCCCGCCCAATTCCTCCGCCAGGAGGATGAGCTTGTTGCGGAACATCTCGGGGTAGGCGCTTTGCTCCGTCTCCTCGCCGAATTCGATCTGCATATGGGCCTGGTTGCCGAAGCTGACGCTACGCATGTGCACGTCCTCGGGCAGAGGCAGCAGCTCCTGCTCGAAAAGGCGCATGGTCTCGCTGGACAGCTTCACGTCCGTGCCCACGGGGCGGCGCAGATACACGGTCAGCTGGTTGGCGGGTCGGGGACGCCAGAAGCCGCCGCTACGCACCTTCTCTGTGAACATGTACCAGGTCCCCACGAAAATCCCCAGGGTCACCAGCACGGGCAGGTACCAGGCCACCACATGGAAGCGCGTCAGCTGGTCCACGTAGCTGACAAAGCAGCCGATGGCCACCAGCAGCCCATAGCCCCCCAGGATGTAGGGCAGCATATTCCGCGTCTCGGGCCATCCCTTCCAAAGGAAGAACCCGACCGCCCCGGCGACCACCACCAGGAGACTGAACAGCGCCCAGCGCCAGAGCAGAGCTAAACCCTTGAGGCCGATTTCCTCTTCGGCGGCCCGCGTGTGGCGCATGTCCTTCTCGGCGGGCCCGCGCAGGGCCACCGGCATCCAGCCGAAGGCCACGAAGATGCTGGCCAGCATGGCGATGCCCACGCTGATGGCCAAAGGCACGTAGAAAAGGCTGAGCCGGTCGGTCATGAAGATGAACGAGAGGAAGGCGACCACCGTGGTCAGGGTGGTGGCCAGGATGGGGAAGCTGACCTCGCGGGTGCCGGCCACCAGGGCTTCCTGGGTGTCGCCGCGCCGGTCGTTGAGCCGGCGGTGGATGGCGTCCAGCACCAGGATGCTGTTGTCCAGCAGCATGCCGAAGCACACCGTCAACCCGCTGATGGTGATGAAATTCACCGAGATGCCGAACAGGTAGAACATGCTCAGGCAGATCAGGATGGCCAGCACGATGCTCAAGATCACGATGCCTGTCAGCCGCACCCGTTTCAGGGCGATGACCAGCATCAGGAAGAGCAGCAGCAGGATGATGCCCGAGCGGGTGACCAGATCCTGCAGCTTCTCTTCCAGGTCCGCGCCCTCGTCCTGATCGATCTCGAAGCTGATGGGGAAGGGGGCCGTGGCCTCCAGTTCGGGCAGGGCCCGGCGCAGCCGCCGCCCCACGCTGATGCTGTTCTGCCCGCTGCGCTTGGTGACCACCAGGGTGATGGTGTTCTCGCCGTTGATGCGCACGAAGTAGCCCACATCCTCGAAGTCGGGCTTCACCTGCCCCACATGCCCCAGGGTGATGGGCTGTCCGCCGATGCTGCGCAAAACGGTGCGGCGCAGCTCCTGGGCCCGAGCGGTGTCGCGCACGCTGACGGTGAACTCCTGCCCGGCAGCGTGGACGGCCCCGGCGGGGGTGATGTCGTCCAGCTCGTTGATGCGGCGGCTGACGATGTCGGCCGTCAGGCCGTACCGCTCCATCTGTTCCAGATCCAGCAGGATCCGCAGCATGGGGCGCGCCCCGCCGCGCAGTTCGGCATCGGCCACGCCCCTGATGGCCAGAAAATGGGGCAGCAACCAGGTTTCGGCCCGGTCACGCAGCTCGTTGATGTCCAGGGGGGAGATCAGGCTGAGGGTGAAGAAGTCTTCGCTGCGCAGTTCCTCGGGCACGAAGGGCTGGATGTAGGGTTGGCCGGCCTGGGTGGGCAGGTTGCGCCGCACGGCCCCCATCCGTTCCGAAATCTCCAGCCGCGCGAAATCCATGTTCGTGCCGCGCTTGAACCTCACGGTCACCACGGATTGCCCATGGCGCGAGACGCTGTCCAGATCCTCCACACCGTGGCACCCGGCAACGGCCTCTTCTATGGGCAGGGTGATGGCGCGCAGGATGGCGCTGGGCCCGGCCCCGTTCCAGCGGGTGATAATGCTCAGTTCCGGCAGGTCCGTCGCGGGCATGGCTTCGATGTTCAGCCGCGGCACGGCGTACACCCCGGTGACGACCAGGGCCAGGAACAGCATCCAGGTGGCGACGGGGTGCTGGACGGCGAAGCGGATCATGCCTGGTACTCCCGGTCCACGCGGCTGTGGATCAGTTCGTAGACCACCGGGGTCAGGTAGAGGGTCAGCAAGGTCGCGATGCTGAGCCCCCCGATGATGGTGATGGCCAGGGGGCGCTGCATCTGCTCGCCCGTGCCCAGGCCCAGCCCCATGGGGACCATGGCCAGGACGGTGGTCACGGTGGTCATCAGGATGGGGCGGAAGCGCAGGGTGCTGGCCTCCAGGATGGCCTCGCGGCCGCCCAGCCCGTCGGCCCGCAGCCGCCGGATGGTGGCCACCTTGACGATGGCGTCGTTCACCGAGATACCCAGCAGGGCGATCATGCCGATCAGGGAGATGATGTTCAGCGTCTGCCCCGTCAGGTAAAGGGTCAGCAGGGCGCCGGCCACCCCCACCGGCAGCACGGCGGAAATGATCAGGGGATCGAGGAAGCTTTCGAACTGGGCCGCCAGGATCATGTACACCAGCAGGGCGGACAACAGCAAGGCCCAGCCCAGATCGTGGAAGCTGCTGTTGATTTCCTCCTGCTCGCCGCCGGTGATGAAGGCCACGCCTTCAGGCAGGTCCATGCCGTCCAGGATCTGCTGCACATCCTGCCAGACATCGTCCACGTTGCGGTCGGTGATGTCGCTGCTGAGGGTGATCTGCCGCCGCTGGTCGCGCCGCACGATCTCCCGCACCGGCGTGCCCGTGCTGCGGGTGATGAAGCTGCCCAGGGGCACGGTCTTGTTGCCCAGGGCCACGGGACTGGCCAGGATGGTGGCCAGGTTGTAACGCTGGTCGCGCGGCAGGCGCACGGCGATGTCCACGCGCTGCTCCACCTCGTTGTAGGTGGTGGCCACGGTGCCCTGGATGCGGTTCTTCAGCTCCCGGGCCAGGCCGTCCGGCTCCAGCCCGAAACGCAGGGCCTTCTCCCGGTCGATGCTGATTTCCACCGTGGGGTTGCCCAGCACCCGGTCCATCTCCACGCCCTGCAGCCCGGGCACCTCGCGCAGCCGGGGCAGCAGGCGGTTGGCGGTCTCCAGGGCGTCGGCGGCCTTCTCCGCGGTCACGCCCAGGGTGAAGGCGGCCTCGCCGCTGGCCAGGATCTCCCGTAGCCCGGCCCCTTCCTCGCGGTAGCTGAAGATGGCGCCTTCCTGCCTATCCAGCAGGGGTTGCAGCCGCTCCTTGATGCGCGCCAAATCCTTCCGGCCCTGGCGGCTGGGGTGCAGCATGACCCGGACGCGAGCGGTGTTGGCGGCGCTGTACTCCTTGAGGCTGGCCAGGGTGCGCTCGGTGATGCCGGCCTGGGTGTAGACGGTCTCCACTTCGGGCATCCGGGCCAGGGTGTCGGCCAGGGCGCCGGCCACTTCGCGCGTGCTGACCAGAGGGGTGCCGGCGGGCAGTTCCATCGCCAGCGTGAAGTCTCCGCGGGTGCGGTCGGGCATGAAGCTCAGGGGCATCCGCATGCCGTAGTAACCGGCCAGGGCCACCCCGATCAGCAACAGCACCAGGAAGACGGGCTTGTTGTTCAGGACGATCTCCAGCCAACGGTGGTAGCTTTCCCGCACCCGGTTGAGGAAGGCCTCGAAGGGGCGGAACAGGAGGCCGGGCCGGTCCTCCGGGGTCTTCAGGATGTGCGCCGAGAGCATCGGCTGCAGCAGCAGGGCCGCGAAGATGGAGACCACCAGGCTGATGGTCACCGTCAAGGCCTGATCCCGGAAAAATTCTCCGGCGATGCCCGGCACGTAGATCACCGGGAAGAAGACGGCCACCGTGGTCAGGGTGGCGGCCACCACGGGGCCGGCCACTTCGCCGGCGGCGCGGGCGCAGATCTGGGCCACGGTGTCGTCCGCGCGGCGCTTCAGTTTCAGATGCCGGTTGATGTTCTCCAGCACCACGATGCTGTTGTCCACCAGCATACCCGCCGCCAGACTCAGCCCGCCCAGGCTCATCAGGTTCAGGCCCACCTTGGCGAAGTGCAGGAAGGCGAAGGTGGTGATGATGCTCACCGGAATGGCCAGACCCACCACGATGGGGCTGCGCCAATCCATCAGGAAGAAGAAGAGCACCAGGAAGGCCAGCACGCCACCGTACAGCAGGGATTGGTTCAGGCCCGTGAAGCTCTCCTGAACGAAATCGGCGTCCCGGTAGATGAAGCTGTATTTCATATCCGGGTACTGCTCCTGCAGGATGCCCAGATACTTGTCCACCTCCTCGGTGGTGCGGATGGTGTTCTCGCCCACGTCCTTGTACAGGTGCAGGGAAACCACTTCTTCACTGCCGCTGAGGGTGTGCCCCTCGGGCTCTTTGCTGGTGTCCATGACGGTGGCCAGGTCGCCGATGACGATGCCGGGGCCGGCGGCCGGGATCTCCGTCTGCCGGATCTCGTCCAGGGTCTCGAACTCGCCCAGGATGCGCAGGGGCAGGTGCAGCGGTCCCTTGCGGATGCGCCCGCCGGGGAAGCTGATGTTGGCCACCTGCAGGGCGCGGCTCAGATTTTCCATGGTCAGGCCGTAAAGCCGCATCTTGGCGAAATCGGGCTGCACCAGGATTTCCCGGTCGGCCCCGCCGATGACCTCGGCCTGGCTCACCCCGTCGATCTGCTCCAGCGCCGGTTTGATCACCTCGCGCGCGAATTCCGTCATGCGGGCCATGGGATCGTCCCCGTGCAGGACCATGATGGCGATGGGCCGCGCGCTGGGGTCCCAGCGCAAAATCAGCGGCCGGTCCGCGTTTTCCGAGAAGTCGTCACGGTAGGCCACCCGGTCCACGGCTTCGCGCAGGTGCAGATTCGCGAAGTCCATCTCCGTGCCCCATTCGTACTGCACGGTGATGGTGCTGACGCCCTCGCGCGTCCGGGATACCACGCGCCGGACGCCGGCCAACCCGGTGATGACTTCCTCCAGGGGCCGGGTGACCAGCCTGGTCAGATCATCGGCGGGGGTGTCCTCGTAATTGGTGATCACCGTCAGGTTGGGGTAGTTGATACCGGGCAGCAGATCGATGGGCAGGAGCTGACGCGCCCGCCACCCGATCAGCACCAGACCCAGGAAGATCATGAAGATGGCAACCGGCCTGCGGACCGCGGTCTGGATGATCATTGCCGCGTGTCCTCACCGCCGAAGTCGGTGAATCCCCACCGATCCTTCTGCTTGATGGTCTTGCGCACCTTGATCTTGGCCTCGTGGCTGAGCGTCAGGTGGTCGCTGACGACGACCTCTTCGCCCGCCTCCAGGCTGCCGCCGCTGTGCACGGCCGTGATCTCCACCCAGTCGTCGTTCTGCAAGCCGGTGTCCACGTACAGCCACTGGGCCCGATCAGCCACCCGCTTGAAAACCAGGGGGCGGTTCTCCCGCACCAGCAGGGCGTCCTTGGGGACCATCAGCTTGTCGGGATGGACCCAGCCGGCAATGCGCGCGCGCGCGAACATGCCCGGCCGGTAAAGCCCGTCCGGGTTGGGGAAGCGGATGATCACCTCGCAGGTGCGGGTGGTCTGGTCCAGGGTGGGGCTGATGACATCCACCGTGGCCTGCAACGTCTGGCCCGTGGCCGGCACCGTCAGCAGCACCGGGCGGCCGGTTTTCAGGTTGCCCAGATCCGCTTCCAGCACGTTGACGACGGCTTCCAGTTCCTCGTTGTCGAAGATGGTGCACACGCCCTGGTTCACGCTGACCAGGCCCCCGGCCACGACATTCACCCCCTGCACGACACCGGCGAAGGGCGCCCGGATTTCGGTGTATTCCAGGTTCAGGCGGGCGCGCTCCTCGGCCATGCGGGCTTCGGCCAGGCCGGTGCGCTGCTGGAAGACGGCCTCCCGGAAAGCGCCTTTCTCCAGGCTGTCCATTTCCAGCCGCAGCAACTGGTTCTGGTATTCGTCACGGGTCAGGCCGCCCCGCTTGAAAAGTTTTTCCAGATCCTGGCGCCGCCGCGTGAAGTCCGCCAGGGCGGCACCGTTGTCGCTGAAGGTGTCGGCCTCGGCGGCCATTTGGCTGAGGGCCTGCAGGTGTCGGTAGCGGTTTTCTTCCAGGGCGATTTCGTATTCCCGCGGGTCGATACGGGCCAGCAACTGATTGCGGCGCACCTTGTCTCCGTCCCGCACCAGGACCTGGGTCAGCTGGCCGCCCACCTTGGTCCTGACCTCCAGGCTGCGGGGGGTGCGGATGGCCCCGTCGGCAAAGACCGGCAGCACCAGGTTGCCCCGCGCGACCGCGCCCACATTGACCCGGATGGCCTTTTCCTTCTTGGGCTTTTTGGGCTTCTGGTCCTGCTTGTCGCCGGTGGTGGCGGTGGTGTCCGCGGCGGAGGAATCGGTGGTGTCGCCGTCGCCCTTGTCCAGGCAACCGCCCAGCATGGTCAGAACACCCAGCAGCAGAAGAGCACGGCGAAAACGGGGAGAATGCAAATTCATGTCCAGCCTTTCGCGGATAAGTAAGGCGTTCTAGATCTCCAATTCGAAACAGATCACTTCCAGCGGATCCACCTCATCGGCTGATTCGGCGGCGGCGTTCATCTGGTTCAGGAAGGCATCCAGGGCGCCGGTGACCACGATGAGCTTGCCGTCCGGCATGATCATGGCCGCGTCGCGATTGCGGTCGAAGTGGCCTTCCAGGGCCACCTGCTTCTGGTAGACGCCATCGGGCCC
>PDQT01000106.1 GCA_002747875.1 bacterium DOLZORAL124_64_63 | reverse complement strand
AGCACCCGGGCCATGACCTTCTGGCCCACCTTGACAACTTCGTTGGGGTCGCGCACAAAGCGATCCGCCAGTTGGCTGATGTGGGCCAGCCCATCCTGGTGCACCCCCACATCGATGAACGCCCCGAAGTTGGTCACGTTGGTCACGATGCCCGGCAGCCGCATGCCCTCGCTCAGGTCTTCCAGCTTCTCCACGCCGTCGGCAAAGCTGAAGGCCTCGAACTTTTCCCGTGGATCCCGGCCGGGTTTGCTGAGTTCGGCCACGATGTCCCGCAGGGTGGGCAGCCCCACCTCGTCGGTGACGTAATTCCGCAGGGGGATGCGCCCGGCGGTCTGCTCGTTGCCCACCAGGTCGGCCACGGCGCAGCCCGTGTCGGCGGCCATCCGTTTGACCACGGCGTAGCTTTCGGGGTGCACGGCGCTGGCGTCCAGGGGGTTGCGCCCGCCCATGACGCGCAGGAAACCGGCCGCCTGCTCGAAGGCCTTGGGCCCCAGGCGGGGCACCTTCTTGAGGGCGGCGCGGCTGGCGAAGGGCCCGTTCTCGCGCCGATACTCCACGATGTTTTCGGCCAGTTGCGGCCCCAGGCCCGAGACGTAGGTCAGCAGCTGCTTGCTGGCGGTGTTCACATCCACGCCCACGGCGTTCACGCAGCTCATGACGGTGTCGTCCAGGCTGCGCTTCAGCGCGCGCTGGTCCACATCGTGCTGGTACTGGCCCACACCCAGGCTCTTGGCGTCGATCTTCACCAGCTCGGCCAAGGGGTCCATCAGCCGCCGGCCGATGCTCACGGCTCCGCGCACCGTCACGTCATGGTCGGGAAATTCCTGGCGGGCCACTTCGCCGGCGGAATAGATGCTGGCGCCGGATTCATTCACCATCACGATCACGGGCCGGGTTTCCAGGTCCAGGCGCCGCACGAAGGCTTCGGTTTCCCGACCGGCCGTCCCGTTGCCGATGGCGATGGCCTCCACCCGGAACTTCCGCACCAGCTGCTCCAGCTTGGCCTCGGCCTCGTGGACGCCCCGGCCACCGGTGTGGGGATAGATGGTGTCGTTGTGCACCAGGTCTCCCTGCTCATTCAGCACCACCAGCTTGCAGCCGGTGCGAAAACCCGGATCCAGGGCCAGGGTGCGCTTGCGGCCCAGGGGCGAGGCCAGCAGCAGCTCCCGTAAGTTCTCCGCGAAAACGCCGATGGCCTCCTCGTCCGCGTTCTTCTTCAGCTCCAGACGGATTTCCGTCTCCAAAGCCATGCTCAGCAGGCGTTTGTAGCTGTCGGTCACGGCCAGGCGCATCTGTTCCGCGGCCCGGGTGCGGTTGCGACAGAACAGGCGCTCCAGCAGGGCGATGGCGCTCTCTTCCGGCGGGGTGATGCGCAGGGCCAGGACCTTCTCCTTTTCGCCCCGGCGCATGGCCAGCAGACGGTGCCCGGCCACCCGGCCCACGGGCTCTTCCCATTCGAAGTAGTCGCGGAACTTGGCGCCTTCCTGTTCCTGGCCCTTGATCACGCGGGTGCGGATCATGCCGGCGTTGACGAAAAGATCCCGCATGGCGGCGCGGGCGGTGGCGTCCTCGTTGATCATCTCGGCCAGGATGTGGCGCGCCCCCTGCAGGGCCTCCTCACCGCTGGCGACACCCTTTTCCGTGTCCACGAAGGCGGCGGCGCGCACGGCGGGGTCCTCGTCCACGGCTTCCTTGCGGTCGGCGGTGGCCGTCTGATGCAGCCACAGGGCCAAGGGCTCCAGACCGGCGTCGCGGGCCATGGAGGCCTTGGTCCGGCGCTTGGGCTTGAAGGGTAGGTAAATATCCTCCAGCACGGGCAGAGTTGCGGCGCCAAGGATCTGCTTCTTCAGGTCGGGGGTGAGCAGATGGCGCTCTTCCAGGCTACCCAGGATGGATTCCCGGCGTTTGTCCAGGGCTTCCAACTGCTCCAGGCGGTCCCGGATGCCGGTGACGGCCACCTCGTCCAGGCTGCCGGTGGCTTCCTTGCGGTAGCGGCTGATGAATGGGACGGTGGCGCCGTCGGCCAGCAGATCGGCGCAGGCTTGGACCCCACGGGGGGGCAGATCCAATTCCTGGGCGATGCGTTCAATGTGAGCGGTGTTCATCATTCCTCCATGAAGCGAGAGTTCCAGCTTCCCGCAAAATGGAGGCAGGGGGGCGGTTTGGCAAACCCGGGGCTCTGTGTCAGGGGTGGTGGGGTTTCCGGAGCCGGGGCCGGCCGTCCCGCAGGGTCAGTCCTCGTCCGGCATGTTGCCCTCGCCCGGCATGCTGTCCTCGCCTAGGGGCAGGATTTCGATCCGGCTGCGGCATTTCCGGACCATCCGGGGTTTCATGATGCTGCGTTTGACCAAGGTTTTGGTTTTGCCCAGTTGGATGGTGGTCCCGCTCCACAGCTCCTTGAGGATCACCACCTCTTGCCGCCCCTCCCGGGCCGCTCCCGCCTTCAGCTTCTGGATGGTGTTCTGGCTTTCGGCAATGGCCCGGACAAGTTTGCTGTTCCGCCTCTTGAGCTTGTTGAGGGTCTTGATCTCTTCGGCTGTCAGATCCCGCTTCTTCTGGCCCAGCTTCTTCAGACTCCGGAGCAGGACGGCCTGGGCGCTCTCCCGAGCCTTTTCCAGCTTGAGGATCTGTTTTTCGTGTTTGCCCAAGCGGGCGTCCAAGGTGTGGTCCATGCCGGCCACCAGCCGGGTGTCGGAAGCGGTGCTGCTGCCTGCTTCGCCCACGCAGATGCCTTTGAAGGCCATGGCCAGGCCGCCGGCGATACGCCCCCTGGGCGCCTTGATCCCTCCCGAGCACAGAATCCGGCTGTGGGAAATCTCATTGGTGACCAGGATGTCGCCCCCGGCCTGGATGGTGGCCTCGGAAATGTAGCGGGCGGTGATATTGCCCTTGACCTCGATCTGGTAACCCTCTTCGCTGACGATGCCGCCGGCCACGGTCAGGTCGCCCCCGCACCTGATGTGGCAGGGCTCGAGCATGCCCTTGACCAGGATCTCGCCGTCGGCTTCGACGGTGGCGCCACAGCCCACATCGCCCTGGATCATCACCGCGCCCGTGTGGTGGATGTTGCCCGTATCCAGGCTGACATCGCCCTTGATGACGTAGACATCGTCCACGCTGATCATGCCGTCCATATGGCGGACGCGGCCGTTGCAGGTGGCGATGTAGTGGAGGCCGCCTTCCACTTCCTTGGTCTGCACGTGCTTGCCGGCCCGCAGCTTGGCCTTCTCCGCCTTGGCCACGGGTATCTCCGTGCCGTAGACGCTCAGGCCCGGGGTGCCTTCCACGGGATGATGCAGGTGGACCAGCAGTTCGCCGGCCTTCACGCTGCGCCGTTCCCGTTTCTCCCAGTAGTCCAAGGCTTCGGTTTCAGGATCCTCCTCCCAGCCTGCGGCGAAGAAATCCCGCGCCCATTCCAGCCGACCGTGCCGGGTGGGGATGGGCGCCGCTCCCATCATGATGGGTTGCTGATGGAGATGCTGACCGGGTGAGCAGGAAGCCGCCAGGATCCGGATGATCTGTTCCCGGTCCGGGTATTCCGGGATCTCCAGCCCTTGGAAATCGGCCGCGATGCGCTCGGCCCAGCTTTCCAGTTCGCTGTGGGGATCGGGGCAATCCAGCAGGACGCGAACCCGGTCGCGGCTGACCTGGAGACGGTATTCGGGAGGGGCCGGATCATGGTTCCGTTCCGGGGCTTGGCTGACCTCGGGTTCGTTGTTCACCAGGAGATCCGGGCTTGGGGTCATGGCCGTCTCCATCGGTTGGGGCGATTTTGTCTGTTTTTTCGGCTGGGGCTGCCGTTTCGGCCGCGGTTGTTGCTGCGGTCGCGGCGTTGGCGGGCTTCGGCGGTGAACTGCTCTATGCGGGCCAGGATCTGGGCGGCCTGCTCGGCGGCTTCCGCATGGCCTTGCGTCTCGTTGGGGCAGGAGCTTGGGGGGCGTGATGGGGAGAACCCGCCCATTCCGGAGGTCGCCTTGTCCTCCTGGGCGGCTTGCGGAGGCGCGTTCAGGGTGCACAGATTGGTTCGGGTAGCGATTTCGTTGATGTTGCGCACGATTTTCTCGGCCCCGTCCGCGGCGGTTGGCCGACTGACCGTGGGCTGGTCCTCGTCTTCCGAGATAGCCGTCCCCACCGGCGAGCCGAAGATACGGCGCGCGGCCACGATCCCGCCTCCCGCCAAGCCCATGATGACCAGGGTACCGGCCATACCGGCGGACGCAGCCGGCCGCCCCCAAATCAGAGCACACACCAGGGCACACGCCAGTCCCAGATTCAGCAAGATGGTCGCGATGTGATGGCCGTTTCTCATGCTCCTGCCTGAGCAGTCTTCGTGCCGAACGGCGTTTCTTCCGGTGAAGCCTTTATCGAGACTCTTAGTTGTTGTTTTTATTTCAGTTGAGGGCTTTGGGGCGCGCGACGCTTGTTTGGGGGAGGGCTTGGTCATGCCCGATTTGGGTTCATTCATACCGCTTCGGGACGAATTTCGACCAGGGCGCATTCATGAATGAAGCGTCACGAGGAGGGTTTCGCCGACCGCGGCCGCTCTTTCGCTACCGCACCAGAAGCATTTTACCCCGCCGCGTCACCGTCCCTTGGCGCAGATGGGCCAGGTAAGCCCCGGAGGCGCACAGCCGCCCTTGGTCATCCCGGCCATCCCAGCGCAGGCGCAACAGCCCGTTACCGGGCGGCTGGGCGTCGAAGCGGCGCACCAGGCGGCCTCGGCTGTCGAAAATGCCCACGCGCACCGGACCCCCGTCAGGGTCGGTCCGCAGGGATAGCTCCGTGGTGGGGTTGAAGGGATTGGGCTGGTTCCCCAGCCAGGCCAGATCCGGCACGGCGGGGGCCACGGGGCTCAGGTAGTGGGCCGGCTCGCTTTCCCGGCCGGCCTGGTCCACCTGGGTCAACTGGTAATGGAAGTTCTCCTGGGTGGGGTCCAGAAAGGAGGTCTGGTCCGTCACCGCGTGCAGGGTGCCCGGGGACGGTGGCTGGCCGGCCACAAGCGAGCGGTAGATGCGGAAATGGGCGAAGTCCGGTTCCTGGCTGGCATCCCACTGCAGCAGGGTGCCGGCGGGCTGCTGGTAGATGATGACCAGCCCCGTGGGTGGGGCCGGTTGCCGGTTGTTCACGGAGTAGCCGCTGTCCGGCGCGGAATCGAAAAAGATACCGGGTTGGCTGGTACGGGCCCGCACGAAGAAGACCGCCGTGTGCAGGCCGGCGGCGTTGCTGTCCGCCAGGGTGGGCGCCACCAGGGAGTATTCCTGCTCCCGGTCCGCGGGCACGCTGGTCAGGTAGTCCCACTGTCCCGGCGGGTAGGGCGGTTCCCCAGGGACATCCCGGGCACGGCCGGCATAGCGCCGGTAAACGCTGTACTCGGTGATGGTGAACTCGCCCCCGGCGTCGTCGTGGCGGCTGCGCAACCAGCGCACGCGTACCTGCCCGCCGTCATCCGCGGGCACATCGTCCACGCTGACGATGGCGGGGTTGCTGCTGAGCCGCTCCATGGTCAGCGAGACGTGGTAGATGGTGGGGCCTTCCACGGGGCCGCCATCGACCGGGACCAGCTCCGCGCGCCAGCGGATGTCCGTGGCGGGCTCGTTCAGGTCCAGCCACTGACCATCTGAGGCGATGACCTGCCAGGTGCCGCCTCCGTTGGCGCTTATGGCGTAGTGGACGCTGTCGGTGCCGGCGGCGTTCAGGGCCACGCGGCTGATGGGGTCGTCCGTGGTGTTCAGGTTGATGGTCTGGATGCGGTTGTTGTCCCGGTCCAGGCCGTAGGGATCCAGTTCGTCGATGCGCAGGCCGGCGGTGCCGGTGGCCAGCAAGATCAGGCCCTGGTGGTAAAGCGCGTGCCCGGCCGGCCCGGGGGTGGGGCGGGTGCCGATTTCTCGGGGATCGGTGGGGTCGTGCACGTCCAGGACCGCCAGGCCCTGGGGGCCGGCGGCCACAAAGGCGGTGTCGCCGCTGGCGCTGGCGGCGGCGTGCCGGCAACTGGACCACTGGTCGATATTCCCCAGCAGCTGGGCCTCCGTCGGATTGGCGATATCCACGATGTCCAGCCCCGCGGCGCCGCAGGCCACGAAGGCGCGGTCGCCCGCCACGTTCACGCGCAGAGGCGTGCCCGTGGGGTCGTAGGTCCCGATCAGCAGGGGGTTGAAAGGGTCGGCCAGGCTGTATATGCGCACGGTGGTGTCCACGGCGAAGAGCAGGTTGCCGCGCACATGCACGTCCCGGGCCCAGGTTCCCGTCTCCAGGCGGCGTACGAAGGTGGGCTGGGCTGGATCGGAAACATCCACCACGGTGACGCCGGAATCGCTTTCGGCCAGATAGGCGGCGGGATAGCTGAGGGCCACGGCGTTGACGTAGCGCAGGGAGCCGCCGGGATCGAAGGTGGCCAGGGTTTGCATGTCTGCCGGGTTGCCGATGTCGACCACGGCCAGCCCGGAGCCGCCAATGGTCACGAACGCGGTGGTGCCGAAAACGGCCACGCCCCGGGCCTGCTCCGCGAAGGTGAGCTGATCCAGCAGCACGGGCTCATCGGGATCGTCCAGGCCGATGCTGCGCAGGCCGCCGGTGCCGTCAGCCAGCAAGATGCTTTCCGGCCCGAGGGCCGAGTAATAGGCTGCCGTGGTGGCGACCGTGGCGCGGTTCCGCAGGACTTGGCTGCGCAGATGGGCGTTTTGCTGGACGGTATCCCAGGCGGCGGTGCTGAGGGTGTCGTCACGCCGGGCAGTGCTGGAAAAATCTTCATCGATGGTGAGAATTTCGCCGGCGGCGGGCGAGGCCAGCAGGAGTATCAGACTCCAGAAAAGCGGGAGAACCCTTTGTGCGGCAGAAGGGTATCGATTCATGGCGCCCTTTCGGGGAAGGGGGAAGAAGACCGCGTGCAGGCACCTTAGTGCAAAAAAAGGGGTAAAGAAACAGGATTTGGGGTATTGGGGGAAAAAGGCTTTCAACTTTTCGGGACCGGACCCGAAAGAAAGGGGCAGGAGGGGCCGTGCCAGGCCGGTAGATTGAGAGGGAGACGGTATGTCGTTGCTTGCCGTATACAGGGGGGATGTTGCATTATCCTAAATTAAAAGATCTGGTGGTCAGCGCCGGCAGCTTGGCGACCTTACCGGGAACGGTGGTGGACCTGCTACGGATCCTGATGGAGCCGACAACCTGTGCTGACGAAGTGGCCCGGATAGTGGAACGCGATCCGGCCATGACCGCCAACGTCCTCAAGCTGGGCAACAGCGCCTTTTACGGTGCCCGTCAGGAAGTGGCGACCGTACGGCGGGCCTTGGTGCGTTTGGGCAACCGCTGCGTGGCGACCCTGGGGTTTGCCGCGGGTATGGCCCCGGTCATGCGCAGCCCGCTGAAGGGCTATGGCATGAAACGCTGTATGTACTGGGAGCACAGCCTGACCGCCGCGGTGGCCTCCAGCGAGGCTGTCCGCCTCACCACCCGCGGCGATCTGGTCTGTGAGGCCTTCACCGCCGGTCTCATCCACAATGTGGGCATGCTGCTGCTGGACCCGGTCCTGCGCCAGAACGAAATCGTCATACCCGCCGGCGGGGACCACGCGGATATCTGCCATCTGGAACGGGAATACCTGGGCTACGACCACTGCCAGGCCGGGGCCTGCCTGACCCGCGCGTGGGGTTTTCCCGAACTCCTGACCGAACC
>PDQT01000010.1 GCA_002747875.1 bacterium DOLZORAL124_64_63 | reverse complement strand
GGAGGAGCGGCCTTTTCGACCATGCTCCAGTGGAAGATGGCGGCTTGGCGGGCGACCCTGGCCAGTTGGCGATCCACGGTCGTGGAGGAACAACCGAGGATCCGGGCTACTTGGCGATTGCAAGCGCCTCCAACGGCAGACATCACGAGGGTATGGAGGTTTTGGGGCTTCTTCAGCCAGTAGTCCCAGCTGAAGGCTTGTCTACTGTAGGTGTCACCACAGACTTTGCATTTGAACCGTTGTATACACTGTCCTGAGGGCTTTTTGGTGTATGTGCCCCATTTGGACCACTGCTGGGGGTTGTCGTACCCTTTGTGGGCCCTGCAGTTACGTCTTGGGCAGCGCGGTGGCTGGAAGTTTTTGCCGTAGATCTCCATGCCCTGGGCAGGGCAAGAAGAGTGCGGCCAACAATTTCAGGGGCACAACTTATTTGCTGAAGGAGGTGAGGGCTTTCAGTAGGGTGTCGATCTCCGCCGTGGTATTCAGCGGCCCGAAGGAAACGCGCACGGTCCCCCCCTGGCCCGTGCCCATGGCCTGATGGGCCAGGGGCGCGCACTGCAGTCCCGTGCGCACGGCGATATCCCACTCAGCATCCAGGAACATACCGGCCTTGTCCGGAGCCATACCCGCGATCAGCAGGCTGAAAACGGGCACCCGCCGCCGGGCATCCCAGGCCGTCTGGCCGGGTTCCAGGGACAGGACGCGGACGTGGGGCAACTCCCGCAGTCCGGCCAGAAAGTGCCGAGCCAGGCGGGCCTCGGTCTCTTCCACGGGCTGTTCCCGCACCCACCGCAACCCGGCCCGCAACCCGGCCAGAGGCAAGGCGCCCAGGGTGCCCGCTTCCAGCCGGTAGGGGTATTCCTCCGGATGGGTGCGCTGGGCCGACCGCACCCCGGTGCCGCCCCAGAACGAAGGCCGAACATCCACCTCCGGCGCCACGAGCAGTCCGCCGGTACCCGTGGGGCCCATCAACCCCTTGTGCCCGGTGAAAGCCAGCAGATGCGCGCCGATGGCTGCCATGTCCACGGGGATGACACCGGCCGTCTGGGCCGCGTCCACCAGCAGGAGCAGGCCGCGCTGTCGGCATATCTCGCCCACCGCGGCCACATCCTGTACCGTGCCCAGCACATTGCTGGCGTGGGTCATGACCACCAGCCGGGTCCGTTCGTTGATGCGTCGGGCAATGGCCTCGGGGGCCACATAGCCTTGCTTGTCGCAGGGGGCCAGGTGGAAGGTGATTCCCCGTTGCTGCTGCAGATGCTGCAACGGCCGCAGGACGGAGTTGTGCTCCAGCACCGTGCCGACCACGTGGTCGCCCGGCCGGAGCACCCCCTGCAGCGCGATGTTCAGGGCTGCGGTGGCGTTCCCCGTGAAAACCACCCGCTGGGCCTGCCCGCCGGGCAGATTGAAGTACCGGGCCAGCTCCTGCCTCAACGCGTCGATATTCCGACCGGCGGCCAGTCCCAGGTCGAATCCGGACCGCCCGGGGTTCACCGCCTCGGTGGCCAGATGCTTCACCAGCGCCGCGGTGACGACCGCCGGTTTGGGGAAGCTGGTGGCGGCGTTATCACAATAGATCATTCCGGGATCTCCTTGGTTCATGGTCCGGGTCGGCTCCCTATGGTGCTTGCCGCGCGGGGCGTGGGTCAAGTCTATCTCATCTGCTCTTTGATCCCACTGTTCTTCTATCCTTAACCTTGCAGTATTTACGCCTCCCGTCTAAACTAACCCGGATTAACAAGCCCCTCAGCACGGAGGTAACCATGCGGTATTTCATCACTCGTAGCGGGCTTTTCCTCGTGGTCGGTATCCTGATTTGCGGAATCGGGATCTCCGGCTGTGGAAAATCCGAGGAAGCCCCTCAGAAACAGAACTCAACTCAGACCCGCGCCATGGTTCCCGGTACCGTGGGGCAGCAGGACGCATCCACCGCCGATGGACAGTCCGGAACCCCGGCCGCAGGTACTGCCGCTTCAGGCACGACCACCCCGGCGGAGCATCCGGCGGGGCAGCATCCGGACCCGAGCACGAATCTCCAGTCCGCGCAAGACGCCCTGAACACGGCCCGGAATATCGCCCGGGACACGGCCGCGCCACCGGACGCGCCTTCTTCCTCCGCCGTTCGGAAGCCCGAGCAGCCGGGGAGAATCTCGCCACCTGCGCCGCCCACGCGGCCCGCGTCGCCCACCGCGTCGCCTACCACGTCGCCCACCACGTCGCCCACACGGACGGCACCACCGGCACCGCCCATTCCGGGCAACGGCCGCTTCAGCCTGCAGCTGGGCAGCTACAATACGGCCGCCTACGCCGAGAAGAAGGCCCAGGAGCTACGCGTCCAGGGGCATCCGGCCACCGTTGAGCGGGCCGAAGTGTGGGGCCGGATCTATTATCGGGTCTTCATCCGCGGTCTGGCCGACAGGACCAGCGCCGAGATCCTGGGTGACGAACTGCGCATCGAGATGGGATTGGACTATCTTGTGCGCGAACGGAAGTAGGGGCGGCCGGCATCATCCCCGAAGGTGAGGGCGGCCGCGGACACCGCAGACCGAAAGACGGATCGACACTTTGGCCAAGCGAAACGCGGCGCCTGATCCGGTGCACGGCGATATCACCGTCACCGGGGTGCGGGTGCACAACCTCAAAAACATCAGTCTGAGCCTGCCCCGGCGGAAGCTGGTGGTCATCACCGGACCCAGCGGCAGCGGCAAAAGCAGCCTGGCCTTCGACACTCTGTATGCCGAAGGCCAGCGCCGTTATATCGAAAGCCTCAGCAGCTACGCCCACCAGTTCCTGGACCAGTTGCCCAAGCCGGATGTGGACCGCATCGAGGGGCTGAGTCCCGCCTTGGCCATCGACCAGAAGGGGCTGGGGCGCAGCCCGCGCAGCACCGTCGGTACCGTCACGGAGATCTACAACTTCCTGCGGCTGCTGTACGCGCGCTGCGGCACCGTGCTGTGCCCGGACTGCCGGGTGCCGGTGACGGGCAGGCCGCTGAGCGACATCGAAGATGAGATCGCCCGCCTGCCGGAGAAGACGCGCTTCTACCTGCTGGCGCCGGTGGTGGTGGGGCGCAAGGGGGAGCACCGCAAGCTGTTGGAGGATCTGGACCAGCAGGGGTATCTGCGGGCCCTGGTCGACGGTCGGCTGGTGGAACTGGAAGAGACGCCCAAGCTGGACCGGAACAAGGTGCACGACATTGCCGTGGTCATCGACGGCATGGTGGTGCGCGAGGGGATCCGCGACCGTCTGAAGGCCTCGTTGGACCGGGCCGCCGAACTGGGGCAGGGCCGGGTCATGATCTGGCGCGACGGTCGGCAGGACATGTACAGCCGCGAGAGCTCCTGTCCCGGCTGTGGGCGGGGTTTTCCCCGACCCGAGCCTCGGCATTTCAGTTTCAATTCGCCGGCCGGCAGTTGCGATCACTGCAACGGTCTGGGCAGTCTGCGCACCGTGCATCCGGAAGCCCTGGTGCCGGATCCCGACCTCAGTCTCAGCAAGGGGGCCATCGCCTTTCTCAAGGGCAAGGAAAGCAGCTGGCTTTTCGTGCAGATCGAGGCCCTGGCCGACGCCATGGGCTTCTCCCTGACCGAACCGTTCACGGCCATCGACGAGAAGGCCCAGGCCACCCTTTTCCACGGACCAAGCCCGGAGGTGGAGAAACAGCTGCGCCGGCACAAGCACTACAACGCCTTCCTGCGCGACTGGCAGGGGCTGGTGCCGGAACTGGTGCGTCGCCATCGGGAGACCAAAAGCGAGAAGGTGCGCGCCTCTCTGGAGAAGCTGATGGTCCAGCAGGAGTGTCCCGAGTGCCATGGCCATCGCCTCAAGCCCGAGAGTCTGAACGTGCAGGTGGGTGGCAAGCACATCGGTGAGGTCAGCGCCCTGTGCTTGGACGAATTCGCCCGGTGGGTGGGTGACCTGGAGTTCCCGGGCAAGCGGGAGAAGCTGGTCAGCCAACCCATCCTGGAACAGATCGAGAGCCGGCTGCGCTTCCTGCTGCAGGTGGGGGTCAACTACCTCAGCCTGGCGCGCGGAGCCAACACCCTCAGCGGGGGCGAGGGGCAGCGTGTGCGGCTGGCCACCCAGGTGGGCAGTCAGCTGACCGGGGTGCTCTACATCCTGGACGAGCCCAGCGTGGGACTGCACCACCGGGATATCGGCAAGCTGGTCAGCACCCTGGAAGCTCTGCGCGATCGGGGCAACTCCGTGGTGGTGGTGGAGCACGACCGGGACGTGATGCTGGCCGCCGATCACATCATCGACATGGGGCCTGGGGCCGGGGAGCATGGCGGTACCTTGGTGGGCCAGGGGACCGTGTCGGAGATCCAGCAGATGGAGGGCCATCCCACCGGCGATTATCTGGCCGGCCGGGTGGGCCTGGGCGGGCCCGATCCGCTGACGGGCAAGGGGCCCACGATGGACCAGGGGCCCACGCAGGACCAGGGGCCCGCGACGGATCAGTGGCTGCGTCTGACGGGGCTGCGCGGGCGCAATCTCAAGAACATCGATTTCGAGATGCCCCTGGGCTGCCTGACTGTGGTCACGGGGGTTTCCGGCAGCGGCAAAAGCAGCGCGGTGCATGAGACCCTGTACCGGGCTCTGGCGGGCAAGCTGCATCGGGCCCGCAAGCGGCCGGCCCCTTTCGAGAGCATGACCGGCGAGGATAAACTCAAGTCCGTGGTGCTGGTGGACCAGACGCCCATCGGGCGCTCGGCGCGCAGCACACCGGCCACCTACACCGGGTTGTACAACCACATCCGCACCCTGTTCTCCCAGACCAGCTTGGCCAAGATGCGCGGCTACAAGGCGGGGCGCTTCAGCTTCAACACCGCGGGCGGGCGCTGCCCCGTTTGCGAGGGGGCCGGCCTGCGACGCCTGACCATGGACTTCCTGCCCGACGTGGATGTGCTGTGCGAGGAGTGTGGTGGACGCCGCTTCGATCGCGAAACCCTGGAGGTGCACTTCAAGGGCTGCGACATCAGCCGGGTGCTGGACATGACGGTGGAAGAGGCCCTGGATCTGCTGCAGAACATCCCCAGCTGCCGCAAGATTCTGGAGATCATGGACGGCGTGGGGCTGGGGTACCTGCGCCTGGGCCAGAGCGGCGGCACCCTCAGCGGGGGCGAGGCGCAGCGCATCAAGCTGGTCAAGGAACTGGTCAAGGGCGGTCGGCATCACACCCTGTACATCCTGGACGAACCGACCACCGGCCTGCACTTCTGCGATGTGGACCGGCTGATGAATGTGCTGGGGCGGCTCATCGGGCAGGACAACTCCGTCCTGGTCATCGAGCACCACAGCGAGGTCATCCGGCGCGCGGACCACATCATCGATCTGGGGCCCGAAGGCGGCGCCGGTGGGGGGCGGGTCATGGCCCAGGGCAGCCTGGAGGATGTGATGGCCGTTCCGGAATCCCACACCGGCCGCATGCTGCGGGAATTGTTTGCCGACTAAGTTAAGATTCACCCGGTTTGGACCTTGGAGAACCGCTGACGGGGCGTTAAATTGAAGCCGTCCCGGATTGGAAACCGTCCGGATGGACTTCCGGATATGGCCTCGCCGACACCGAAAGGTTCCGTTGTGAGCAAGCCCAACCTCAAGCAGACCCCCCTGACTTCCTGGCATGCCGCCCATGGCGGCCGCATGGTGGAATTTGCCGGCTACGAGATGCCCGTACAGTATGAGGGCGTCCTCAAGGAACACGCCATCGTGCGTCAGGGTGTGGGCCTGTTCGACATCACCCACATGGGCGAGATCTACGTCACCGGCCCGGAGGCCCGTGCCTGGATCAGCAGCCTGATCACCAACAGCCTCAAGACCGCCGTGCCGGGCAAGGTGTTCTACACCGCCATGTGCCGGGAGGATGGGGGTGTCCTGGATGACATGCTGGTCTACTGCCTGGAGCAGGAGCGTTGGCTGATCGTCTGCAACGCGGCCAACCACGCCAAGATCACGGCCTGGCTGCGGGACAAGAAACCCGCCGCGGGGGTGGAACTGGAAGACCGGACCGACGTCACGGGGCTGATCGCCGTGCAGGGACCTCTGAGCCGCACCTTGGTGCAGCGGTTGGGGCTGCTGGCGGGCCGCGCTGCGGATATCGAGGCTCTGGATTTCTACACGGCGTTCACGTGTGAAGGACCCGGTGGCGAGTGGCTGGTCAGCCGCACCGGCTACACCGGGGAGCACGGCTACGAACTGTATCTGCCCGCGGCGGACATGCCGGCGGTGTGGGAAGAGCTGCTGGCCAAGGGGGCGGATCTGGGCGTGGCGCCCATCGGCCTGGCCGCGCGCGACACCTTGCGCTTCGAGGTCTGCTACTGCCTGTACGGGCACGAACTGACCGAAGACATCTCGCCCCTGGAGGCCGGTATCGGCTGGGCGGTGAAGATGAAGAAGAAAGGCGGTTTCGTGGGGCGTGAGGCCCTGGCCGCCCAGAAGGAGCAGGGCGTGCCGCGCAAGCTGGTGTGTCTGGAGCTGGACGGCAAGGGTATTGCCCGCCAGGACGCCCGCGTGCTGGCCGACGGTCGGGATGTGGGCTTCGTGACCAGCGGCACCCACAGCCCCACCCTGAAAAAGGCCCTGGCCCTGGCCCTGGTGGCGGCGGATGCCCCCACCGAGAATCTGGCCGTGGACGTGCGCGGTCGTGAAATTCCCTGCCACGTGGTGGCATTCCCCTTCTTGTCGGCCCGGACCAAGGGTGATCCGCAGGCCGAACGGTCGCTGTCCTGACGGACGGCCAACAGCGCAGGAGGCTGAACATGGTTCCCAAGGATCGCAAGTACACGAAAGAGCATGAGTGGGTCCTGGTCGAGGGCGACATCGCCACCATCGGCGTGACGGACTTCGCGGCCGGTGAGCTGGGCGACATCGTTTTCGTCGAACTGCCCGGCGTGGGGGATGAACTGAACCAGGGTGACACGGTCGGTTCCATCGAATCGGTCAAGGCCGTGGAGGACCTGTACGTGCCCGTCAGCGGCGAGGTGGTCGCGATCAACGAGGAAATCGATGCCGCCCCCGAGACCGTCAACAAGGAGCCCTTTGACGGCGGTTGGCTGCTGAAGATCAAGCTGAGCGATCCGGCCGAATTGGACGGTCTGCTGGACGCCGGCGCCTACACCGATCTGCTGGGAGGCTAACGGCCCATGGCCTATGTTCCGCACACGCCTGAAGACGTGCGGGCCATGCTGGAGGTCATCGGTGTCGACAGCATCGACGACCTCTTTGCCGGCCTGCCTGAAAATGTCCGCCTGAAGGAGCCCCTGGCCATGGCCGACGGCCTGAGCGAGGAGGAGGTCCTGCGGGAATTTCGCCGCGCGGCCGCCCGCAACCAGGGCCTGGACAGCCTGACCAGCTTCCTGGGCGGAGGGATGTACGATTGCGCCATTCCCGCCGCGGTGGACGCCATCGCCGGCCGTAGCGAATTCCTGACGGCCTACACCCCGTACCAGCCCGAGGTCTCCCAGGGAACCCTGCAGGTGATCTACGAGTGGCAGACCTTCATCTGCCGCCTGACGGGTCTGGACGTGGCCAACGCCAGCATGTACGACGGCGCCACGGCCCTGTCCGAGGCTGTCATGCTGACGCTGGCGGACCGGCGCGGCAAGAGCGTGGTCCTGCCCGCCACCCTGAATCCCCGCTACCAACGGGTGGTCCGCACCACCATGCGCGGCATGGGCTACACCGTGAAGGTGGCGCCGGCCGGTGCCGACGGCCGCGTGGATGTGGAGGCTTTGGCCGGCCTGATGGACGACGGCGTAGGGACCGTGGTGGTGCAGAACCCCAATTACCTAGGCCAGATCGAGGATGTGGACGCCATTGCCGCGGTGGCCCGGGAGCACAAGGCGCACCTGGTGGCCGCGGTCAACCCGGTCAGCCTTTCGGTCCTGAAAATCCCGGCGGAATATGGTGCCAGCGTGGCGGTGGGCGAGGCCCAACCCTTCGGCGTGCCTGTCAGTTGGGGCGGCCCTCTGCTGGGGTTCATGGCCTGTGTGGACAAATTGAAGCGTCGTCTGCCCGGTCGTGTGGTGGGCGCTACCCGGGATAACCGCGGCCAGAGCGGTTACGTGCTGACCCTGCAGACGCGTGAACAGCACATTCGGCGCGAAAAAGCCACCAGCAACATCTGCTCCAACCAGGGCTTGAACGCCCTGAAGGCCACCGTCTACCTGAGCATGCTGGGCACCGAAGGCTATCGCGAACTGGGAGAGGCCAACCTGATTCGGGCCGCGGCCCTCAAGCGCGCGGTCAGCGCCGTCGAAGGAGTGACGTTGCCCTATCCGGGACCTGTCTTCAACGAGATGGTGCTGCGGCTGAGCCGGCCCGCCGCCGGCTTCCGGGCCTTTGCCCGCGAGCGGGGCGTGCTGGCGGGCATCGATCTGAAGGACTTTGCCGTGGGCGGAGAGAACGACCTGCTGGTGGCCGTCACCGAGAAACGCACCGCCGGGGAGATCGATCACCTGGCCGCGCTGCTGGACGCCTACCTCAATGATAAGGAGGTGCGCTGATGGATAGCCGGCGCTGGAACGCCACGGCTCCCGGGAGCCTTTTCGACAAGGGTGTGGCCGGACGCCGCGCCACCACCATGCCCCGCTGGGATGGACCGGCGGTGGAAGTGGATCTGCCCTCGGACGCGCGCCGCGGCGTGGACGCGGATCTTCCCTCGCTGAGCGAGCCGCAGGTCATGCGCCACTTCACCCAGCTGAGCACCCTGAACCACCACATCGAACGCGGCATGTACCCTCTGGGCTCTTGCACCATGAAGTACAACCCGCGGTTGAACGAGAAGATTGCCGGCCTGAGCGGTCTGGCGGATCTGCATCCGGAGCAGGACGAGGCCGACATCCAGGGTCTGCTGGCGCTGCTCAAACGCCTGGAGAAAAGCCTGTGCGCCCTCACCGGTTTTCCCGCCTGCAGCCTGATCCCGGCTGCCGGCGCCCACGGCGAATACCTGGGGATGCTGGTCATCCGGTCCTTCCATTTGGCGCGGGGAGATGCCCAGCGGAACGAGATCCTCATTCCTGACAGCGCCCACGGCACCAACCCCGCCTCGGTGGTGGTGTCCGGCATGAAGCCGCGCACCATCAAGAGCCGCGACGATGGCCGCATCGACCTGGACAGCCTGCGCGTGGCCTGCGGTGAGAACACCGCCGGCATCATGATCACCAACCCCAACACCCTGGGCCTGTTCGAAAGCGACATCCGCGAGGTGGCGGATATCGTGCACGCGGCCGGCGGGCGGCTGTACATGGACGGCGCCAACATGAACGCCATCATGGGCAAGGCCCGCCCCGGGGACATGGGCTTCGACGTGGTGCACCTGAATCTGCACAAGACCTTCAGCACGCCCCACGGCGGGGGCGGCCCCGGCGCCGGGCCCATCTGCGTGGCGGAGGATCTGCAACCCTTCCTGCCCGGTCCCTGGATCGAAGGCGATGAAGACGGCCGGCTGAGCTTGACGCACAAGCCCGGCCCGGACAGCGCGGCCATCCACACCCATTTCGGGAACGTGGGTATTCTGCTGCGCGCCCTGGCCTACATCCTGCGCAACGGTGGCAACGGCTTGACCCGCATCACGGAGATGGCCGTGCTGAACGCCAACTACCTGCTCAAACGCCTGGAAGACGTCTTCGAGGTGCCGTACAGCGAGGGCTGTCTGCATGAGTTCGTGGCCAGCGGCAAACCCTGGAAGAAGGCCTACGGCGTGCGCACCTTGGATGTGGCCAAGCGTATGCTGGATTTCGGCATCCACGCGCCCACCATCTACTTCCCGCTCATCGTGGAGGAGGCCTTCATGGTGGAGCCCACGGAGACGGAATCCAAGGAAAGCCTGGACCACCTGGTGCAGGTGCTGCTGGCCATTGCGGAGGAGGCGCGGACCAACCCGCAGGCCGTGCTGGACGCGCCGCATACCACGCCGACCGGTCGTCTGGACGAGGCCGGTGCCGCCCGTCATCCGGACCTGAGCTGGGCCGGCCCCTGCAACTGCGGGTAGAGGTATGGGAAAGCTGAAAGTCCTGCTGGAGGGCGCCTTGCCGGGCGCCCTCAATATGCAACGCGACCGCGAACTGCTGGCGCGGCACCGGCCCGGTGACGACCCCATCCTGCGCGTCTACCGCTGGGAACCCGCCGCGGTGACCATCGGCTATAACCAGAAGTTCGAGGATTTCGATGGCGAGGCCATCGCCGCCGAGGGCTTCGGGCTGGTCAAGCGCCCCACCGGCGGCCGCGCCATCTTCCATGCCGATGAACTGACCTACTCGGTGACGGGCACCTCGCCCGGCCCCCTTTTCGGCGACAGCCTGCATGCGGCCTACATGAAGATCAACGAGGCTCTGGTGCTTTTTCTGGAACGGCTGGGTCTGGAACCGGAGATCAGTTGTGGGGAGACCCGCGAGGCCATGCGTTCGCTGGTGTGCTTCAAGTCGGCGGGCCAGCACGAGATCCGCGTGGGCGGGCGCAAGCTGGTGGGCTCGGCCCAGCGGCGTACCGGTGGGGTCTTTCTGCAGCACGGCAGCATCCTGACCGGGCCGCGCCATCTGCGCCTGCCGCAGTTCCTGCTGCCCGGTGACACGAGCCGGGGTATGAGCGCGGAGCAACTGGAGGCCGCCACCACCGATCTGAGCCGGGAACTGGGCCACCCCATCGGGGCCGCGGACTGGTCCGGCCTGGAGGAGAAGCTGGTCGCCAGTTTTGCCGCCGTCTTCGACCTGGCCCCGCAGCGCGTCACGCTCTGAAACGCCGACCCCGGCGACATCTTTCCAGCGACATCTTTCCAGCGATGTATAGCCCCGACGATGTATAGCCCCGACGGCTCCGCTGCCTGTAACCATCCGCACGGTGCCGCCGGGGCTATCGCGTTTCGGGGCCGATCTTCTAGAAGACCAGGCTGCTGCCGGCCGCAAAGGCCAGGCCCTTGGTCTTGTTGGGATCCAATTCACCTCGGCTCAACACCGCCATGTCCACCTTCCAGACACCCAGCCTGAGACCCAGACCCGCGCTGGCTCCGGTGCCGGCCACCCCGCCGGCGCTCAGGCCGAAGCGGGGCTGGACAAGGCCGTCGCTCCACAATTCGCCGCCCAGGTGGAAGCGCGGGGTGGTGCTGGCGGTACCGCGGTCCTCGAAACCCTGAGTGTAATCCAGGGCCACCATCAGGGGACCGAACCGGTTGGCCGCGCCCAGGCGCAGCTTGGCCGGTAGATTGCTGCTGTAAGCGTCGGCGGTCAGGGTGGTGTCCGAATCCACGATGGAGTTGTCCCGATCCCCATTGAGGGCGTTGATCTCGCGCGCGGAGACACGGAACTCGCGGGCCTCGACGTTATTGTCCCACTGCATGGTGGCGTAGAGGTTCTCCACGCTGGCGCCCAGGGACCAGCCGTTGCCCATCTGCAGGGCCAGGCCCAGGTCCACGCCCCAGCCGGCGCCGCCCTGGCTGCTGAGGGTGGAGACGAAGGCCTCGCCGTTGATCTCCTCCCGGGAGGTGCTCATGCTGCCGTAGGCATCCTGCACATGCATCTCGTAGATGCCGTGCAGGTACTTGGCGCTCAGGCCGTAGCCCAGGCTCATGGCCTCGTTCTCGTGCAGGACCCCGCCGTAGCTGAAGGCGGCCTGGCCCACCGCGTATCCCTCGCCGTCGGTGCCGCTGAAATCCACCGTCTCGCCCATCTGGTTGCCGAACAGGACCAGGTCGAAGTAGTCCTTGTCCAGGTTGCCGCTGCCCGCGCCCACGGCGCCCACGGTCATGGCGAAGTTGCCCAGTTGCAGACCCAGGGCGGAGGCGCGCATGTCCGCGTCCAGCTTGAAACCCTCGGCGGGGATGTCGCCCAGCAGCCGTTCCTTGTCGGCGTGGTCCAGGTGGGCGCCGGTGATCTCGTTGTAGCGCTCCAGGCCGATGGCGTTGTTGCGCACGTCCACCGCCGCGGAGGCCAGGCCCAGGCTGAAACCGCTGCTGAAGGCCAGATTCGCCGGGTTGAAATCCACGGCTTCCAGGCCGCGGGCGGTGGCGACGCCGGCGCCGCCCATGCCCCAGCTGCGCACGGCGTTCTGGGCCATGGCCGTGTCCACCGAGGCCAGGGGCAGGGTCAGACCCAGGGCCAGGATGCTGATGGCGATCAGCGCCCGGCCGCGCCCGAAGCGCATGTCGGTTATGCTTGTGTATTCCATGACTCTATTCCTTCCTTGATGCCTGCCGGTCGGGTCGGCGCCCGCCGGGGAAATGGGCTACCACTCGTCGTCGACCAGAACGTCCATCCGGATCATGCCGCGTACCTCGAGATAATCCGTCGACAGCATGCGCACCGAACCGTCAGAGGGGGGCAGATGCACCTCCACCATGGTGTGCAACCCCTCGGTGCCAAGGATCTTGGCTTCGGCCGCGGTCAGCTGGACTTGGGGTGTGCTGGTCACCGGCATGGTGACAAGACGGGTGGTCGGGTCGACGATGGCCGCGTCAACATCCAGGGGGCCGATCTCCAGGAGCGGAGCGTCCGCGATCAGGGTGGTGTCGCTGTGGGCCTTGATGGTGATCTGCACACCGATGGGCAAATGGTTCAGGATCTCCGTCTGGACGTGGGTGTTGCCGGCCCGGTCCCGGACCATGTCGCGCATGTCCGCATCCAGGTCCAGGGCCTTCGGGTCGCTGTCCAGGTTCGTGCCGTTGATGACCACTTCCATGGGCGCGATGATCTCCCAGGTGACGACGGCGTTGTCGCTCTGGTGGACCGTGCCGATCCGGCCGTCGCCGCCGACCACCACGTTCCCGCGCAGGTTTATGCTGGTGGGCAGGTTGTTCAGGAAGTTCACGATGTCGCTGTTGTTCTGGTTCAGGACGATGGTCGTGGTGGTGGCGCGGGAGTCCTCGGCGGCCAAGATGAGCTCGTTGATGTTCATGTTGACCACCGAACCGCTGGCCGACACGCCGCTCAGGTTCAGATCCAGCTGCGCCGGTAGGCCCGCGCCGTTGCTCACGCGCAAGGTCATGGTGGCGGCCACCAACTCGACACCCTCCATCTCATCGGGCAGGTCGATCTCTTCGACGATGGGATCGATGGCCACGCTGGTCGCGGGCACCACGCCGGTCACGCTGCCGAAGGCGATGGTGCCGCCTTGCAATTCCGCCGTCAGCCCGGTATCGGCGTCCAGGGTAACGCTTCGCCCGTCGCTGCCGGGGGAGGTGATCTGCACGTCGGCGACCAGGTTCTCCAGAGGCTCGCCGCCCGCCTCCAGGGTGTAGCCCTGGAAGTCGATTTGGCGGGTCAGACTTTCAGCGGCGGCCAGCTGGAAGCTCTGGCTCAGAGGCTGCCCCTGCTCATCGCGCAGATGCTGCCAGGTCAAAACCGCTTGGCAGGGCACGGGCATGCCGTTGCGCAACCGCAGATCCACGGAACCTTGGCTGATCTCCGCCGAGGAGATGGCGTAGTCGGCGGGCAACTCGGTCGTGAAGCTGGTTTCGAAGCTCTGGGGCCCGATGGGGGCCGTGGCGCTGCTGACCCGCAGGTTCTGGTACCCGGCGTGGATGTTGACGCTGTCGGTGCCATCGATCGGGGTCCATGCTCCGCCGCTGCCGGGGGATCCGCCGGACAGACGCACCCGCATGCTGCCGGGCAGGGTCACCCCCGTCAGATCCGCGCTCTGGGTGCTGCTGCTGTTGCTGGGGATCGAAGGGAAAACCAGCGTGGCGAAGGCGTCACCGGTGGCGGGATCCTCCAGGGTCACCTGTATCTGTTGGGGACCCGAGTCCGCGCTTACCGGCACGGGTAGCTGGTTGTCCAGGGTGATGACCACCTGGCCCTGGGTCAGGACGGCGCTGTCGATGCCGGGCACGTCCTCGGGATCGCTCTGCACATCGATGGGGAAGGCAGGCACCGGAGCGGACATGCCGCTCATGCCACTGGCCGGCGCCCAGATGTCGCCCAGCAGGAAGGAGTAATCGATGGGGGCGGATGCGGCGATCTCGAACTCGCCCAGCCCCTCTTCGATGGTCTGGGAACCGATATCCGCCGAAAGCTCGAAATCGAAGCCCAAGGTGTCCGGATCTCCCTGCACCGTGAAGCTGAGGCTGCCATCATTCTCGATGTCGATGTAGTCCTCGTCCTCCACCGCTTCCCGCAGTTCCACCCGCTCGACACCCAGGGGGATGGTCAGGGTGGTCTCGAAGGTGGGCATGGCCGGCTCATTGATCTCGCAACCGGCCAGCAGCAGGCCGGCCGCCAGTAGGAACAGATGGCGCCATGTCCGCCGGCCGGCGGGGCCGCGATGGTGGAGGTTGGGGGTTGGCTGTTTCATGTCAATCCTCTCGCTGTGGATGGTCGCGGGGAAGGCGGACCCTCCCCACGTGGCGTGCCCGCTCCTGAAAGATCCATTCCGGGACGGCCGGTGGGTGGGGCGGGTACGAGGAGAGGAACAACAGGGAACGACAGGGGACGACAGGGAAGGACAGGACAGGGCGGAGCCATTCCCTGACCTTGCGACCCGCGGCGGAAAGGTCCGGGAATTTGCAGGAAGCCTTACCCACCGGGCATATCGCAAGCCACGGGGGCGGGGACCGCAGATGCCGCTGGCCTTGACGTGGATGGGCGGCACTCCCTATCATCAGCCCCACCTCATCTTACGAAACGGGTTCCATGCTGAAACTGGTGGCGCGCCGCGTCCTTTCATCCCTGATCCTGGTCCTGCTGCTGGTCACGGCAGTGTTTTTCATCGTGCGCCTGGCTCCGGGCGACCCCCTGGACCTGATGGTGAGCGAGGATATGGGCCCGGCCGAGCGCGAGGCCGTCGCCCACCGCTACGGCCTGGATCGCAGCCTGCCGCAGCAGTACCGCATCTGGTTGCGGGATCTGGCCCGGGGCGATGCCGGCTTCAGCCTGACGCGGCACCAGCCCGTACGAGAGATCCTGGCCGAGACCCTGCCCGTCACCCTGCTGCTGACGGTGACCAGCTACACCCTGCACCTGTTGCTGGCGGTGGCCGCCGCCGTGTTCATGATCACCCGCCGCGGCCGGTTTTCCGCCCAGTTCCTGCAGGGAGTGGGGCTTTTCTGCTACTCGGTGCCCCCTTTCTGGCTGGGGTTGATGCTGATCATGATCTTCGCCGCGGGCCTGGGCTGGTTGCCCACCTCGGGTATGCATGCCCCGGACGCCGCCTTCATGGGCGGGTGGGCCCGCTTCGGCGATCTTCTGCGGCACATGGTCCTGCCGGTGACCACCCTGGCGTTGAGCATGTTCATGGGCACGGCGCGCTACTTGCGCGGTAGCCTGGAGGAGATCTTGCGGCAGGACTACATCTTGGCCGCCCGGGCGCGGGGGGTGCCCGCCAGGCGCATCCTCTGGCGCCACGCTCTGCCCAACGCTCTGCTGCCGCTGATCACCCTGCTGGGACTGCACCTGCCTTTCCTGCTGGGCGGGGCCATGGTCGTGGAGGTGGTCTTCGGTTGGCCGGGCATGGGCACCCTCACGGTGGACGCCATCGGCCAGAGGGATTACCCCGTGATCATGCTGACCACCTTGGTGGCGGCCCTGGCGGTGGTGGCGGGCGGCTTGCTGGCGGATCTGCTCTACACCTGGGCGGACCCGCGCGTGCGGCTGACCGGAAGGAGGGAAGGGTGAAGCTTCTGCGACCGGGCGCCCTGATCTCTTTGGCCCTGCTCCTGTTGGCCGTGCTGGGGCCTCTGCTGGTGGGGGGCGATCCCGCGGCCCTTGGCCCCAGCGAAGCGGGGCTGCATCCGCCCTCGGCGGCCCATCCTCTGGGCACCGATATCCACGGCCGCGATCTGTGGCTGCGCATCGTGCATGGCAGTCGGGTCAGCCTGCTGGTGGGGTGGCTGAGCGTGCTGGTGGCCGTGGGGCTGGGCACGGCCGTGGGGCTGGGGGCGGGGCTGGGACCCCGGTTCCTGGATCGTGGTCTGATGATGCTCACCGACCTCTTCCTGGCCTTTCCCCGTCTTTTCTTGGTGCTGCTGCTCATCTCTCTGGGGCGGCCCGGCCTGACGCCGGTGGTGCTGGTGATCGGCCTGACGGGCTGGATGCCGGTGGCCCGCCTGGTGCGGGCGGAGACCCTCAGCTTGCGGGAGCGGGATTTCGTGATGGCGGCGCGCCAGCTGGGTTTTTCCACCTGGCGGGTGGCCCTGTGGCATATCCTGCCCAACCTGCTGCCGTTGATCATCGTCACGGCGGCCCTGCGCGTGGGCGGCGCCATCCTGACCGAAAGCTTCCTGGGCTTTCTGGGGCTGGGGGTGCAGGAACCCGGCGTCAGTTGGGGAGGGCTGATTCAGCAGGGCCGGCAGCATTTGCTGGACGGCTGGTGGCTGACCCTTTTTCCGGGGGTGGCCATCGCCCTGACGGTTCTGGGTTACAACCTGCTGGCCGACGAGGCGCGCGCCGCCCTGGATCCGCGTCAGGATGAAGGCGGGGTGCGGCCATGACGGAAGAACTGCTGCGGCTGGAAAACGTGAGTTTCGGTTTCGCGGGGCATGGCAGCCTGCTGCGGGCTGCGGATCTGAGCCTGGCGGCGGGCGAGGCGTTGGCGGTGACGGGCCCTTCGGGCTGTGGCAAGAGCCTGCTGGCCCGGGTGCTGTGCGGTTTGCCGCCGCGCCGTCTGTGGTGGCGCGGCCGGTTGCGCTGGCAGGGCCGCATCCTGGAGCCGGGCCAGGAGGAAAGCGCCGCCTGGCAGGCGATACGCGGGGCCGGTGTGGCGCTGGTTCCCCAGGAACCGGCCACGGGCCTCAACCCGGTGCGCCGCGTGGGGGACCAAATCGCCGAGGCCGCGGCCCTGTGGGGGCAGAAGGGCATCTCCCCGCGGACCGTCGTCCTGGACCTGCTGCAGGAGGTGCGCATTCCGCACCCCCGGCAGGTGGCCCGCCGCTATGCCCATGAACTGAGCGGGGGCATGCGGCAACGGGTTCTGCTGGCCGCCGCTCTGGCCTGCCGGCCCCGCCTTCTGGTGGCCGATGAAATCACCACCGCCCTGGATTCCCCGGTGCAGCGGGATGTCCTGCTCCTGGTGCGGGAAATTTGCCGCCGGCGAGGCATGGCCCTGCTTTTCATCAGCCATGACCCGGACCTGGTGGCCTGGATGACCGACCGGGCGGTGCAGATTGTGGGCGGCCGGTTGCGGGAGGGGATTTATGGCTCGGGGCGCGTCGGGGATCGCGCGCCGTCGGCAGGGCCGCAGGTGGTGGCGGAGTCCGTGGCGGCGTCTCCGGTCCTGGAGGCCACCGATTTGCATGTGCTGCACCGGAGTGGGGTGGCGGCGGTGCGCGGTGTGGATCTGGATTTGCGACCGGGCGAGGCGGTGGGCTTGGCCGGTGAATCCGGTAGCGGCAAGACCTCCCTGGCTCGGGCTCTGGCCCGCCAGATTCCCCTGGCGGCGGGATCTCTGCGGCTGGACGCGGAGGACTTCCTGGCCTGCCGCGGGGCGCGTCTGCGCCAGGCGCGTCGCCGGATCCAACTCCTGTTCCAGGACCCGGGCGGATCCCTCAACCCGCGTCTACGCATCGGCCGGGCGTTACAGGAGGCCGGGCTGCCGGCGTCCGCTCCCGTGGCGGATCTGTTGCGGGAGGTGGATCTGGATCCCGATCTGCAGGGGCGCTATCCTCACCAGCTTTCCGGTGGCCAGCGGCAACGTGTGGCCCTGGCCCGAGCCCTGGCGGCCGAACCGGCGGTTCTGATGGCCGATGAACCCACCAGCGCCCTGGACCCTGTCAGCACGACGCGCATCCTGGATCTGCTGGACCGGGCCCGGAGTCGGCGCCGCCTGGGGTTGCTGCTGATCAGCCATGATCTGGGGCACCTGCTGGAGCGTTGCGACCGGGTGCTGGTCATGCTGGGGGGAGTTGTGCTGGAGGAAATCCCCGCGAGTGAGGGGATCGCGGCGCGGCATCCTTATACCCGCGCGCTTCTGGCCGCGCTACCGGCGGCCCTGCGGGCGCATCACCCGGGCTTGTTCTACGCGCCAAGCACCACGCCCTCCGAACTCCCGGAGCGGGGGCGGGGGTGCCCCTTTGCCCCGACTTGCCGCGAGGCTATTTCAACATGTTTCAAAGAGTTGCCTGTGCTTCAACCCCAGTCGGACGGACGTTTGTCCCGCTGCCCCCATGAGCCCCGGGCGTGAGGCTCAACTTTTATTGACACACAAAATCCTAATCTCTATATTCAAACACCAGTTGCAGGAAGGGTCGGAAAGGCCCTCAGGCAAGGGAATCGTCGGCCTTCCGCCGCGTGGAAAGCACCTTCGGAAAGCCGCCAGGTAGGCACCCCACACTGCCCGTCTAAGGATCAGTGCGAAACTATAGTTATCAGATCGTCGGTTCTCTCGCGAACCCAGTTTCGGTCGGACAAGCTTCCCCCGAAAGGAGCGCCTATATGCTCCGGCGCCACCGGACCCGTTGGATTCTGTCCTCGTTGTTTCTTGTGTTTCTGTTCTTGGCTGTCGCGCCTTCCGTGGCGCGGGCCCAGGAACCGGCCACCATCCAGGGTGTTGTGAAGGACAAGGAAACCGGAGAGTTCCTGGATTATGCCAACGTTCTGCTTGCGGGCACCAACCGGGGGACCATGTCCCTGGGGGGCGGTGTTTTCCGCTTTCGGGGCATGCGGCCCGGCACCTACACGGTGAAAATCCTTTATCTGGGCTACGCTCCGGTGGAACAGACGGTCACCCTCAAGCCCGGTGAAACGGCCAAGATGACCTTTGCTCTGGAAACGGTGATCGTGGAGCAACTGGAAGCCTTCGAGGTCGAGGGCGCGGAATACATGGTCAACGTCAGCAGCGCCGTGACAGAGCATTCGGTCAGCAGCGAGACCTTCGAGAAATTCGCCATCGACTCCCTGGAAGACGCCCTGTCCAAGCAGGCGGGTGTGGTGTCCCGTGCGGGTGAGCTGTATGTGCGTGGTGGCCGCTCCGGCGAAATCTCCTACGAGATGGACGGCGTGGTCGTGAACAACCCCCTGGGCGGCGGCCACATGGAAGTCTCCACCCTCTCGGTGGAGAACATGGGTATCGCCACCGGTGGCCTGGACGCCAAATACGGCAACGCGCTTTCCGGTGTGGTGAACATCGTGACCAAGGAAGGCGGCCAGAAGTTCGCGGGCGCCGTGCGTTTCCTGACCGATGATTTCGGTCGCCAGGACAAGACCTACACCAACTACGACCGCCTGGAGTACCAGTTCGGTGGCCCCATGGGGCTGGATGGGCTGACCTATTCCATCAGTGGCGACCTCCTGTTCAGGGACTCGGAAAACACTTCGGTGGCCCATCGTCCCGAGTACAAGGCCCGGATCGGCGACACGACCCTGTTCAAGTTCCGCCGCCGCCAGTTCAACTCGGGTAAGGGCTCCATCAAGCTGGCCTACACCATCGACGAGAACAAGAAGGTCACGGCGGAGTACAGTTACTCCACCAGTCTCGGGCAATCTTATTCGCCCAACTGGAGCATTTCGGGCTATGCCAAACGTGTGATCTATCTGCCCGAAGTCCTGCCTCCCGGCAGCGGCTCCATCCGGCAGGATTACTACGCCACCGGCCGCAATATCCCGGTTTATTACGGACCCTGGTTCGAGAACATGCTGTCCATGGCCCGTACCGTGCTGGTGGTGGATGAGCGCAATGCTTCCGCGCAGCACCAGATGCTGCCCGTGCTGGAAGTCCGCGGCGCCTACGACAACCGCACCTACACGGTGGTGGCCCACGCCACTTACGACGGTTTCCGCTACCCCCATTCGGCCTTCAGTACCGTGGCGGAGGATAGCGCGTACACCGCTTTCAACTCGGCGGATCGCAGCGGCCAGTTCAAATCCATCGGTCAGGTGGCCAAGGTCGTTTGGCGCCACAGCCTGAGTGAACGCACCTTCTATAATGTGCGCCTGGGTATGGTGGCCTTCGACTCCCGTTACGATGTGGAGGGCAAGGACCCCTGGCAGTACAACCACGGCGGTATCTGGAGCCCCGGTCTCTTCACGGGCCAGAACCGTATCTACCAGAGGGGTAGCGACTACTACACCGACCCGTTGAACGGTTACTACATCACCACCAGTGACCAGAGCCACTATCAGGAAGAGTACAGCCGTGTGTACAGCATCGGCGCCGAGTTGGTCAGCACCCGCTGGGA